>JBBRDH010000058.1:0-30313 GCA_038204125.1 Mycobacteriales bacterium | reverse complement strand
CGGCCGATATCGGCATAAGCTAAATTATCCCGATGATCTGGTTATGCCGATGTTTGCCTGAGCTGCGTTGATGCTGCGGGTGGTTGCCGGGGATAGTTCGGCATAATTAGAGGGCTTCCAGGAATTTTAGTGTTCGATCGTTGGGCTTGTATCGCCTGGCGGTGGGTGTGGTGGGCGGGGTGAGCCGATCAAGTGCTCGTTGTTTCAGGCCGAGGTCGGCGTGCAGGTAGGTCTGGGTCGATTCTGTGGACTCGTGGCCGAGCCAGAGCGCGATGGTGGTGATGTCGATGCCGGCGTCGAGCATGCGCATGGCGCAGGTGTGACGCAGTGTGTGGGGGGTGATGTTCTTCCCGGCCAGGGAGGTGCAGGTCAGGGCAGCGGTGTGGGCGTGGACGCGGAGCCTGGCGGCGACGGCGTCGGTGCTGATCGCGCGAGTGCTGCCTTGGGCGGCGAAGACGGGGTGTTCGTCGTGGTGGGTGGGATTCTCGGTTGTCCACTGTCGCAGCGTGGCCGCAGTGCTGGGGTTCAGCGGGGTGATGCGGTCTTTGCGGCCTTTGCCGTGGACGCGGAGGTGCGCCGGTTTGTTCAGTTGCAGGTCGTGGTGGGTCAGTGCGGTGAGTTCACCGACACGCAGGCCGGTGGTGATGAGTGCCAGCAGGATGGCGTGGTCGCGGCGGCCGGTTCGGGTGGACCGATCGGGCACAGTCCACGGTGACCTCGTCTTCGTTGAGGTAGGTCAGGATCGTGGTGTGGGTCTTCTTCGTTTGGATGGCCAGGACACGGGCGATGAGGTCGGCGTGCTCTGGATGCCGATAGGAGGCGAATGTGTAGAAGGAGTGGATCGCTGCCAGCCTGGCGTTTCGGGTGCGGACACTGTTATGCCGGTCGTTTTCCAGGTATTGCAGGAAGTCGGTGACAGCGTCGGCATCGAGGTTGGTGAGGGCGACGTCTGCGGGTCGGATGCCGGTGTTGTGGTGCAGGTGGTTGAGCAGCATCCGCCAGGTGTCGCGGTAGGCGCTGATGGTGTGGGCGCTGGCCGCTTTCTGCCCGCTGAGGTAGCTGGTGAACTATGTTTGCAAGCTGGCGGTGAAGGTGGTGTTCATGAGCTGCGGTCGTGGCGGTGGGTTTCGACGCGCTCGGCGACCAGGTCCAGCAGTTCCGGGCTGGCGGTCAGGTACCAGTAGGTGCTGGAGGGGCTGACGTGACCCAGATAGCTTGCCAGGGCGGCGATTCGTGCGTCGACGTCGCCGCCGTCGCGGTGGGCGTCGATGAGGGTGTTCACTGCGAAGGAATGCCGTAAATCGTGCAGTCGGGGCGGGTGGTTGCCTGGACCTGTCGGAAGTTCACACCGGTTGGTGACGACACGGAAGGCTCTTTCGATAGTTCCCGCCGACGCTCGGGTGGCGTTGCACGTCAGGAAAAACGGTTGATCCGGTGGTGGGTCCACCAGTTTCCGGCTGACCTGCAGATAGTTGGTTAGAGCCGCGGTGGTCGAGCAATGAACCGGTAACCTGCGTATCTTCCGGTATTTGCCGGTCACGGTGATGGTGCACCGGGCGGCATCGAAACCGTTGGCGTTCAACGAGAGGGCTTCACTGATCCTGATCCCGGTCGATGCCATCAGCCCGATGACCGTGGCCAGTGTCAGGCCGCGGATGACCGGCTTCAGCGCCCGCGCCCGCGTCATCAAGGTGGTGATCTGGCCGGGGGTGTAGAGGTAGGGAACGGCATGCTCGACCCGCCCGGGTACCAACCCATCCGGGATCAGCTCGGCATCCTCGGCGGAGCCGGCGTGCAGGTAGGCGGCGAACCCGCGGATCGCGGTAAGCCTGGCCGTGTGCCAACGGGGCCGAACACCTTCCGGTAGACATGCCCAGGCCACCGCATCCTCAACGGTGATGGCCGTGACGTGCCGCTGATCGAGGTAGTCCAAGAACTCGCCGATCAGGCCGTCATGGCCGGTGAGCTGGTAGCCCATCGCACGCCGCAGCGCCAGATACGCGGCCGCAACGGCCTGCAGGTCCGCGCTCATCGGATCGACTGCTTCGGCGTGGCCGGCCAGGGCCGGACCAGCGCAGCCAGAGCGCAGTCGTCGACTTTGGCGTAAATCGTTGTGGCGGCGGCGGAGCGGTGTCGTAACAACTGACCGGCCTCGGCCAGCGAGCCGCCACCGGCCAGGACCGCTGTTGCGGCGCTGTGGCGAAGCCGATGGGCGCCGACCGGGCCCTCGAGACCGGCCCGGCGGGCCAGTCGGATCACCACACAGGAGACGCCGGTACGACCCAACGGCAAGGATGGCCCGGCCGCGGTCAAAAACACCCGCCGCTGGCCGGAGTCGCCGAGGCGATCCTGCTGCAGATAGGCCGCCAAGGCTTCGCCGACCGCAACGGGCAGCGGCATCAGCTGATGATCCTGACCCTTACCGGTAATTCTCAACGTCCCGGCGCGCCAGTCCACATCCTCCAGGCGGAGTTCGGAGACCTCCCGAGACCGCAACCCCAGCCGGACCAACAGCAACACCAAAGCCCTGTCCCGAGTTGACATGTCCAGCGCCAGAATCATCGCCACGTCCGTCGCCGGCAGAGCTTTCGGCAGCCCAGCGGTGGCCACATACCGCACCGGCCCGATCCCACCGGCCAACTGCCGCGCCAGTCGGCCATCGAGATACATCCACCGCAGCAACGCCCGCAACGACGTCGCCGCCACCATGATCGATCCGGCGCCGCAGGTCTGCGACCGAAACGTCAGGAAGCGATTCACCTCGCCAATCGACAACGCCCCGAGCGAGGTCCGACCCTGCCGCGCATACCAGGTCACGAAGGGACGCACCTGATTCAGGTAGTTCTCCACAGTCGTCCCGGCCAGGCCACGCTCCTGGACCAGGTAACGACTGAAGCTCTTCAACACCTCGTCGAACGCGTCGGGCAAACCGCTGCCGCCGGTGGTGCATGGATCGTTCATGGTGCCGTCCTTCCATCGATTCGGAAGGACAAAGCATCGAACAAGCCAGCCGATTATGCCGAACTATCCCCGGCAACCACCCGCAGCATCAACGCATCTCAGGCAAACATCGGCATAACCAAATCATCGGGATAATTTGAGAATTCGAGCTGCATTTCCAGTTTCGCGTTGTCCTTGCGGAGCCGAGCAAGCTCGGTCCGTTCCGACTCGGACAGCGGTTTCTCCGCGGCCGGCTCCGTCTGAGGTTGAATCTTGTTCACCCATTTCCGAATCGACGTCTCACTGATCTCCAACTGCTTGGCGACCACGCCGATTGTATGACCGCCATCGACGATCAACGAGACCGCGTCCCGCTTGTACTCATCGGTGAAGCTTCTCCTGGTCGAACCCATCAGTCAGTCTCCTGTGCTCGGGAAACCGCAGCAATCTCTCCGGTGTCCAGCGAACTGGGTACGGTCCACAGAGCCGAAGCCGCAGTCCGGCGGTGGTTGCGGTCCAGGCGTTGTCGGTGCAGCGGCCGGTGCGGGCCGATTTTTGGCCGTACCCGTCGCGGGGATCGAGCAGGATCTGCAGATGCGCATCGGCGTCCAGGGCGGTGATCCGCCGCAGCAGTACCGCCCGGTGCGGGTCGCGGGGAACGCCAACGCTTCTCGGCATTCGATGATGCCGGTGTTTGTGGTCCATCTATTCCGCCAGATCAGGCTGCCCTGTTCGTAGTAGCCACCCCAGACGTGCCGGTCGGCGGGGGAGACGGCGTAGCTGCCGTTGCCGCCGAGCAGGGTGGAGAACAGTGCGGGGGAATCCCAGCGGGGTGCGCACATCCAGGCGATGTCCCCGTGCGGGCCGATCAACGCGCCGCGCTCCCCGTCGGCCAGCAGTGCGTATTCCCGCAGGGTCTGCGGCGGGTAGGGCGGCCGCAACGACAGTGCGCCGTTCGACGTGGCGTTCACCGTCGGGCCCGTGCGCCGACGATGCCGCCGACGAGCGCTGACGCGGCAGCGACGGCGCCGCTGCACCACGCCGCCCGGCGGAACGGAGGGTAGATATGGGCGGCGGCGAGCATGCTGGCGGCGTGCACGGCGTCGACCCCGGCGGCGAGCACCGAGAGCGCCCCGGTGGGTTTGGCGAGCAGAAGCACGCCTTGGCCGACTTGCCGGGCCCCGAGCAGCCGCACCAACCAGGAAGCCGGGATGCGGCCGGGGCGGCCGACCTCGGCGGCGACGGCGTGGGGCGCGACCAGCAGGACCGTTCCGTAGGCGGCTGTACCGGCGGCCCAGATCCGGACCCCAGCCGAAGGGGGAGATGTGGTGGTCATCGTCGCCGGCCGATGATGGCGGCGACGCCGGCCAGCGCGGCGGCCGCAACGCCGCCGAGCAGTCCGTGGTGGTGGGAGGCCCACAGCTGCGGGTCGGTGTTGGTGGACTTGTCGTCGAAGACGCCGTGGGCACCGAAATCTTTCCCCTGGGGGCCGTCGGCCGGTGCCCACAGGTTCACCGGCGCGTCCGGATCGCGGTGTTGCCCGGTTTGTTGCGCCTGGTACCCGGTTTTGCCCAGGTACCGGTCTAACAGGCCGGGGGCGAGAGCGTTCGCGGCGAGGGTGCCCGCGGTACTGGAACCGACCCAGTACTCCCGCCGCCTCGGGTGGTCCGCGGCGAAAAGGACGGCTCGGGCGGCGAATTCGGGTTGGTAGATCGGTGGGACCGGCTGCGCGTGGTGGGGGAGGCGGGACAGCACCCAGGAGAACTGGGGGGTGTTCACCGCGGGCATCTGCACCATGGTGACGTGGATTTTGCTGCGGTCGTGCAGCAGCTCGCACCGCAGCGCCTCGTTGAACCCCTGGATGGCGTGCTTGGCGCCGCAGTACGCGGTCTGCAAGGGAATACCGCGGTAGGCCAATGCTGATCCGACCTGCACGATGGTGCCGGCGTCGCGGGGTTTCATCTTCGCCAGGGCGGCCATGGTCCCGTACACGTAACCCAGGTAGGACACCTCGGTGACTCTCTTGTACTCGTCGGGCTTGATCTGGGTCAGCGGCGCGAACACCGAGGTGAACGCCACGTTCACCCAGGTGTCGATCGGCCCGGCCTGTTCTTCGACCTGGTCGGCGGCGGCGAACACCTGGTCGGCGTCGGCCACATCGGTCGGTATGACCAGCGGGGTGCCCCCTTCGTCGCGGACATCCTGCGCGGCGCCGGCCAAGCCCTTTTCGCCGCGGGCCAGCAGCGCGACGGTGCCGCCGCGGGCGGCGAACCCGCGGGTCACCGCGCGGCCGATGCCGCCGCTGGCGCCGGTGACCACCACCGTCTGCTGCTTCGTCGGCTTGCTCATCAATTGCTCCTCGTCGAAAGATGGTCAGCCCCGCTCGGCTGGTCAGCGCTGCGGGTCTCGGTTCGGGTCGGTTCAGGGCTGGGCGTCCTCCGGTGGGGTGGTCCAGCCGAGCGACCACAGGTGCCGGGGGTCCGGTTCGTGACCGGCCAGCGCGAACGGGCGCAGCGCATCGGCGAGTTGGTCCCGGTCCGTGGGGTTCATCCGCTGCAGGATCTGCTCGATGCTGTTGCGCCGCCTGGTCATCACGGTGTTGATCAGCTTCCGGCCCGCCGGTGTGAGTTCAAGCGCCAGCTGCCGCCTGTCATCGGGGTTGTCCCGGCGGTCCAGCAAACCCATGGCCACCAGCCGATCGCAGGCCCGGGTGGCGTTCGACGGGTGCACGCCCATCGCCTCCGCCAACGCCTGCAACCCCATCGGGCCGCGGCTGTCGATGATGACCAGCAGCCGGAACTGCGTCACCGGAACAACGTCCTCGACCGCAGCGATGGACCGCGCGCTGATCCCGACCAGCACTCGGGACGCCGCGAGCACGGTTTCCACCTGCTCGGCCAGTGCCTGACCGTCCCGGTCACCGGAGGTTGCGGGCCTGCCCATCAGCCAAGTCTGCGCCAAGGGTTGCGGAGATGCAACTGTTGCGAGTACACCTGTAAATGCCCTGACAGTGGACCCTCCCCCGGGATTTCCCGCCTGCCGCAAGGGGTCCCGACCTTCTGCAAAGGAGTCCTTGATGTCAGACATGGTCGCCGATGTGCTGCTTTCGGGGTCTTCGCCCCAGTTGTGGCCGACCTCGATCTTCATCGACGAGCAGCCGGCGGCGGACCAGCATTTGTACCTGCTGGGCGACTTGTTGGTTGTTCAGGGTCTGGGCGGCGATGCATCGGGCCTGCCGCAACCTTGGCACCAAAGGCCTGGTGAGGCAGGCGACGTCTCCGCTCACTGCGCCCCGTCGCTGCACGCACCCGTCGCCGCCGCCGTCCCCAACCTGCGGCACGTCGAATGGTTCGTCGACCACGCCCGCCTCGAACCGCTCCTGGTCGAGGGAGCACCACCGGTCCACGGTGGCGCCCTGCACCCCGACCCCGACCCACCCGGGCACGGCATGCAGCTGAGCACCAAGGCCAACCCTTACCAAACCCACTGACGACAACAAGCAGCCCGGCACGGCCAGGGCCCGGACAGGACACCGGAAGAAGCAGCCATGAACACAGCGCCCGACCCACCAACGGACTGCGTGGCCGTTCAGCAGGACGCCGCCGCGGTCTCCGTCGACTGGCAAGGCTTCACCCACCCCGACCCGCCCGGCAACGGCTTCCGCGGCGCAGTCTTCATCCTGGACGCCGCCGGCCAGTACCGCGCCCACCTCACCTGGCTCGAGCCCGCCGACGAGGCCGCCGACGCGGCGCTGCTGCGCAACCATTGGAACCGGGTAGAACCGTGGCGAACCGACGACTACGGCCGCCGGGTCGCCGCCGTCCACGCCGATGTAGCGAGCCCGGCCCCGCCGGTTTCGTCGGCTCCGTCCGCTCGGTCGGCTCCATCAACGAGCCTTGGGCACCGGCTGCCGCAGCGGCCCGCGCCGACAGGTCCTACACCGGTCACCGACCGGTCACCCGAGGAGATTTCCGCCGGCATCCTCCGATCCATTGACAACGCCAACGCTTTCCTGGACCGGCTACCGTTGGCCGCTGTCTACCGAACCCCACCGCACCACATACACAGGTCGCGTCATGAACTGCTACGACCGCGTCGCCGCCGTTGCCACGACACCCGGTCACGGTGCGCACCGGCTGCGGCGCCGGGTTGTGCGCCGATCAGGTGCCAGTGGACCACGTCGAACACACCGACACCGCCTCGCCCGGCAACCCGAACCGCCGACCCGCTCAGCCGCCTCGGCACGCCCGCGCCGCGCAACGCCGGTTGCCTCGCCCGTGTCCGCTTGCCCGCCTTTCGGAGACCCAGATGACCTCAACCGTTCCCCGCCCTCTCACACCGGGCCGGCCCTATCCCGTCCAGCGTCTGCGGCCCGGGGTGGCGCTGCTGGGATATCTGAAGACCACCGACCCGAAAATGCTGGGAAAGATGTACCTGGCGACGTCGTTCTTCTTCTTCATGGTCGGCGGGGTGATGGCCCTGCTGATGCGCGCCGAACTGGCCCGCCCGGGCCTGCAGTTCCTGTCCCCGGAGCAGTACAACCAGCTGTTCACCATGCACGGCACCATCATGCTGCTGCTGTACGCCACCCCAATCGTGTTCGGCTTCGCCAATTACATCCTGCCGCTGCAGATCGGCGCCCCCGACGTCGCCTTCCCGAGGTTGAACGCGTTCTCCTACTGGCTGTACCTCTTCGGCGCGCTCGTCGCCGTCTCCGGTTTCTTCACCCCCGGCGGCGCCGCCGCGTTCGGCTGGACCGCGTACGCGCCGCTGTCCAACGCCACCAACTCACCGGGCCCCGGCGGCGACCTGTGGATCATGGGATTGGCCATCGCCGGTTTGGGCACCATCCTGGGCGCGGTCAACATGATCACCACCGTCATCTGTCTGCGCTGCCCGGGGATGACGATGTGGCGGATGCCGGTGTTCACCTGGGAGATCCTGGTCACCGCGATCCTGATCCTCATCGCCTTCCCCGTCCTCACCGCGGCGCTGCTGGGTTTGGCGGCGGACCGGCACTTCGGCTCCCACGTCTTCGACGCCGCCAACGGCGGCGCGATCCTGTGGCAGCACCTGTTCTGGTTCTTCGGCCACCCCGAGGTGTACATCGTGGCGTTGCCGTTCTTCGGCATCGTCACCGAAGTCATTCCCGTCTTCTCCCGCAAACCCGTCTTCGGCTACCGCGGCCTCGTCTACGCCACCTTCGGCATCGCCGCGCTGTCGGTCAGCGTGTGGGCGCACCACATGTACGCCACCGGCGCGGTGCTGCTGCCTTTCTTCTCCTTCATGACGTTTTTGATTGCAGTCCCCACCGGTTTGAAGTTTTTCAACTGGATCGGCACGATGTGGAAAGGGCAGATCACGTTCGCCACGCCGATGCTGTTCTCCGCCGGGTTCCTGGTCACCTTCCTGTTCGGCGGCCTCACCGGCGTCATCCTGGCCTCCCCGGCGTTGGACTTCCACGTCTCCGACACCTACTTCGTCGTCGCCCACTTCCACTACGTCCTGTTCGGCACCATCGTTTTCGCCACCTACGCCGGCGTCTACTTCTGGTTCCCCAAGATCACCGGAAGGTTCCTGGACGAAGGGCTGGGCAAGTTCCATTTCTGGACCACCTTCGTCGGGTTTCACCTGACGTTCCTTGTCCAGCACTGGCTGGGCAACATGGGTATGCCCCGCCGCTACGCCGACTATCTGCCCAGCGATGGGTTCACCACCCTGAACACCATCTCCACGATCGGCGCGTTCCTGTTGGGCGCGTCCGTGCTGCCGTTCCTGTGGAACGTCTTCCGCTCACTGCGGTACGGCGAGGTAACCACCGCCGACGACCCCTGGGGCTACGGCAACTCCCTGGAATGGGCGACCAGCTCCCCGCCGCCCCGCCACAACTTCACCTCCCTGCCACGCATCCGCTCCGAACGCCCCGCGTTCGAACTGCACCACCCCCACATGATCGACCGGCTCCACACCGAAGCCCGACCCGGCCGAAAGTCCGCACTCGTCGACGATCTGGAAAAATCCAGCCACATCCGAATCCCCGACCAGTAACTCCAACCAATGCCTGCGATGCGGAACACCGGGACACCCGAACAATCGCGGAGCTCATCCGAATCCGGGACAGTCAGGCGGGAGAGCATCACTGCACCGTGGGCGGGGCTCTCGACGCGAAGCTGCACGAGCAGCGGTCCATGACCGGCCAGCACGCCGATGTTGCCATTTACGGTCCGGGCGACCACCATCTGCCGCCTTTCCGGTGCGGAATCCTCGTTCGAGGCACTGTAAGAGCAACGGTGAGAATCCTGAAAGGTGCGTTAGCGCAACGTATCTGAGGCAAGTTTACTCTTAGAGGACCAAGAACCGGCGATTCCATTGATGAGCCGTCGATACAGCAGCTGGCCGACCGGTCAAGGGCCCGAACGGGCTGAAGCTGGCCGGCGAGGGCGGCCTACTGCAACGCCTGACGAAGGTGGTGGTCGAGTCGGCGCTGGTGCAACACCGCGTTATCCCTGCGGTGGTTTGATCTGCCAGGCTGTGGGGTCGTTGAGGTAGAGGCCCAGTGCGCTGTCGAGGGCTTGGATTGGGTGCCGGTGAGGGCTCCGTTGGGTAGCCGGCTGTCGGTGTAGGTCCGGGCCCGGGCCATCGTCCATCCAACATCCAATCCGTGTCGGAAAGCGGGCGCAGCCGCCACGGATGCGCAGCGACCTCGCCCGGCAGCGCTGCGGGAAAAGTCGTGCCGACAGGATGCCCGACCAGGGAGCAGCTATCCAACTTGGTCCGCCCGGTCAGCGATCGGTCTGCGGGAAGGGCGGCCCCTCCCAGAAGGGCATTCAGGCCGCGAAGGCGAGGCGGTGTGGCCATGTCAACGATTTTTGAATTTTGACCCTTTTTCGGTCTCGTAAAATTGACCCCCTGGCGGTTAGTTGTTGGAGGTGCGGTTGTCTTTGCTGAGCAGTTCGCGGCGTTGGCGGGTGCGGTAGGAGTCCCCAGTGAGGGTGAGCACCTCTGCATGGTGGACCAATCTGTCGATCATGGCGGCTGCGACGACGTCGTCGGAGAACGTTTCGCCCCACCGACCGAACGGCAAATTGGAGGTGACCAACACTGAGCCCAGTTCGTACCTGGATGCGATGAGCTGGAAGAATAGGTTCGCGGCGTCTTGGTCGAACGGGATGTAGCCGACTTCGTCGATAATGATGAGCCGGTAGCGGCGGATCTTTTTCAGTTCCGCCTCGAGCCGCCCGGCCTGGTGGGCGGTAGCGAGGCGGGTGATCCAGTTGTTCGCGGTGTCGAACAGCACGGAGTAGCCGGACTGGGCTGCTTTGACACCCAGCCCGATCGCCAGGTGCGTCTTGCCCAACCCCGGCGGACCTAGCAGGATGACGTTCTCTGCTTTGGCCACGAAGGTGCCGGTGGCCAGGTGCGCCAGGACATCCCGCCGCAGCGAGGGCAGGTGATCGAGGTTGAAGTCCTCCAGCGTTTTCACGGCTGGGAAGTGGGCGGTGCGGATCCGCATGATGTTGCCGGCGGATTCCCGGTCGGCGACCTGCCGCTGCAGAACGGCGGCGAGATATTCCTCGTGGGCCCAGTTCTCGTCGCGGGCTTGGTCGGCGATCTGCTCCCCGCACCGCCCGATCGTCGGGGTCTTGAGCACTCGGGTCAGGTAGGCCAACTGCGACGGCAGACCCTCGGCCGGCGTGTTCGTCGGCGTGCTGCTGGTGTCGCCGTTGGAGGTGCTGGTGGCGGTGGTGGTGATCATTGGCTGCTCGCTTCCATGCTGGTCGGAGTGGGGGTGAAGTCGACACCGAACAGGGCGTCGTAGTCCGGCAGGGCCCGCAACGCGACGGGGTGCCCATCGTGGTGGTGCCGATCCTGTTGACGTTTCTGGCGGTCGATGGCCAGGTTCTGTCTGAGCTGTTTGGCGGTGGCGACGTGCGCGTCGTCGGAGACCACGCCCTGCTTGGCCCAGGAACGTTCATGGTGGGCAACGGCTTTGCCGTTGCAGAACACCGTGACGTGTGACGGTGAGGCGACGACGTCGACGAACCGGCCGATCATCCGGGGGTCGACAGAGTAGTCGACGGTGTCGATCCGGACGTAGTAGTCCCGGGCCAGCCGGACCCGCTGATTGAGCCCCACCGATGGATCGTTCGGCGGCAGCGGGGTCATCGACAGGTAGTCGGTCTTCAGTAGATCCACCGGCCGACCAGCGATCGAACGGACGGTCCGAGTGTTCGCCCGGACCAGCCAGTCGGTGAGCTGGGTGTTGAAATCTGTGGGTCCGGTGAAGATGCGGCCCGGCAGGAAAGAGGTCTCGAAGAAACCATTGTTCCGCTCGACGAGGCCCTTGAACTCGGGATCCCGGGGCGGTGCCAGCCGGATCCGAGTCGCTAAGGTGCCGGCGAACGCCGACGCAGGCGCCGACACCCGCCCGGTGCCGCCGATCGCCGACTCCCGATCCCACACCAACGTTTTCGGTACCCGCCCAATGCCGGAGATCAACTCCCACATCCCGGACAAGATGTCCCCGGCTTGCCTCGACGGGATCATCGATGCCGTCAGGAACCTGGAATACCCCAATGTCATCACCAGCACCGGCAACACCCGCTGCTGACCCGAGCCGACCGGGATCTTCGGCTCCGGGAACCACAGATCGCACTGCGCCACATCCCCGGGCTCGTAGACGACCCGGTCCACCGGATCCACACCCACATACTCCGGACGGATCTGCTGCAATCGCTTCTTCAACGGCGAGATGGAATGCGGCCATTTGATCCGCTCAGCGATCACCGTCGCCGGCATCTTCGGCCACGACGCGAGCAACGCCCGCACCATCGGCTCCACCGGATCGACCACGGACGCCCGACGCGGCCGCTCGTACGCCGGCGCCCGATCCGAGGTCAGAGCCGCCCGCACCGTATTCCGAGCGACACCAAGGCGACGAGCGATCTCCTTGATCGGCACCCTCTCCGCACGATGCAGCCGACGGATCTCAGCCCAATCCTCCACATTGATCATCCCTTCAGCGTTGCCGGAGGGGGGTCAATTTTCAGGGACCGACAGGGGGTCAGTGTTCACGAATCGTCGACAGGCCATCTCGGCGGCCGCGGCGAGCGGCGCACTGCTGGACCGAGGCCCTGTCGAGGCGGTTTCCACCGAACGGACAGGCACACCGGCCCGGTGGTACGGCCAGCGAGGTGGGCCTCAATGTCGCCGGGCGAGAAAAATCCACTCGGGGGAGTCCGGACCGATCGGTTCGCCCTCGAAGCTGCCCCAACTATCGGCGATCTTGAAGCCAGGCGCGTCCACGCCCCGAGTCATTGTTGACCAGGAGGGAAACCGCAAGTCTCGGCGGTGGTCCAGCTGCGCCCATCCTGAACCCAGTGATCTATGAGGGTGATCAGGTCTCCATCGCGACGCAGCTCAGTGAGCCGCGTCGCGGTGGGCGTCGCCACGGGTTCGGCGGCCGACCACTCTCGCCACTTCGCGTCGGTGTCGTTACGGACCTCGAAGGCAAGGTGCCCGAGGGGCTGCAGTGCCAGGCGTGCTTCCGCTAAGAGCTGACGCCAAGCGTCGTCGTTCAGGAAGCAATGGGCGAGGCCCCGCCACGTAATGGCCCACCGCCAGGGTTCTGGACTCCCTCGTGATCGACGTGCGGCGGCTTGACAGATACAGCGCAGGAGTTCCGGGTCGAGAACGTTGACGGTGTCGGACCGGGCGACCCGCGCTTCGAGAACGTCATATGGGCGGAGGGCTCGGTCCACAACCCAGCGATCGCCGCTCGCAGGCCCGGACTGCGCCACCGGCCAGCGGCTCGGGTCGTCCGGCCCCGGCCCGGCGTGACTGGGCTGGCTGATCCATAAACTTGCAGTGCCAGTTTTTCAGCTCGCTCAAACCCCGGGGTCGAATTTATGGGATAATTAGGATCTTGGTCCTACAAATTGCTTCGGCGCGGGCCATCCATGAAGCTGGGAGTCCGCATGATGTCCAGAGCGCAGCTGCGGCCAGACGCGGGACTGGCCGAACCGGTTCTCGCGCAGGCCCAGGCATTGGTCTTGTTGTGGGACCGGGCCGAGGACTGGGCGGTGCCGCGGATCCCGCCCTCGCAGCTGCGCGTTCTTACCGCCCTTGACCGCAGTGGCCCGATGAACCTGACCGTGCTGGCCCGCGAACTCGGGGCCATCCCCTCCTCGGCGAGCCGGTTGTGCGATCGGTTGGAAGCCGCGGGCCTAGTGACCCGCGAGATCAGTGCCGGCAGCCGGCGTGAGGTGACCCTGGGCGTCAGTCGCGAAGGTCGGCGCCGACTTGAGGGTTTCGCCGCCGTGCGCCGGGATGATTTCGCCCGCGTGCTGGAGATGATGACCCCTGCAGCGCGGGCAAGTCTGGTCGAGGGCCTGCGGACGTTCAGTGATGCCGCCGCACAGGTGCCCGAATCCGAGGCGGTCGAGGCCTGAGCCAGCCCGGATCGAGGCCCTGGGTGGGTACGCCCGTCACGTCGACGGCGCGGTGGCCAGGTTGCGGCCCAGCATCTATCGTTGCCTTATGACAAGAGTCCATTCGGGATCTGAGCTGCTGTCGGCGCGGCCGTTGGGTGCATCGATTGTCGACGTGAGCGCTCGGGCCGGCGGTCTCATCCCACCGCCGCCGGCGCGCCCCCTGGCCGGCCGGCGGTGAGCGGCCTCGACGCGCTCATCGAGAGCGTGACCGCGAGTGTCTACCGGTTTCCCACCGATCAACCCGAGGCCGACGGCACCCTGGCCTGGTCGGAAACCACCATGGTCATCGTCGAGGTCCGCGGTGGAGGTCAGGTCGGACTGGGCTACACCTACGCCGCGGCCGCCTGTCGCCCATTGATCGAGCAGGTGCTGGCCGAGACGATTCTTCACCGACCGGTCTTGGATGTCACCGGCTCCTGGGAAGCGATGGTCCGGGCCATCCGCAACCTGGGCCGGCCCGGCCTGGTCTCCTGCGCCATCAGCGCCGTGGATACCGCGCTGTGGGATCTCAAAGGCAAGCTCCTGGGCTCGCCGGTGTGCCGTCTGCTCGGTCTGGTCCACGAGGCGGTGCCGATCTACGGCAGCGGCGGATTCACCACCTACGACGAGTCGACGGCCCGGGCGCAACTGCTGCAATGGGTGCAGGAATGGGGCCTGCCCCGGGTGAAGATCAAGATCGGGGAATCGTGGGGCGGCAACGTGCCACGAGATCTTGTCCGGATCGGCTTCGCCCGCGAGGTCATCGGACCAGAGGTGGAACTGTTCGTCGACGCGAACGGCGGCTACCGCCGCAAGCAGGCCATCTGGGTCGCGGAGGCGATGGCCGAACACGACGTGACGTGGTTCGAGGAACCGGTGTCCTCCGATGATCTGGCCGGTCTGCGAGAGGTTCGCGATCAGGTGCGGCCCGATGTGACCGCCGGCGAGTACGGCTACGACCTGGTGTACTTCGCTCGCATGGTGGCCGCGCAGGCGGTCGACTGCCTGCAGGTCGACGTCACCCGCTGCGGCGGCATCACCGAGTGGGTGCGGGTCGCCGCGGTCGCGGCGGCCGCCGGGCTGCAGGTGTCCGGGCACTGCGCGCCGAACCTGCACGCCCACGTCGCGGCCTGTGTGCCCAATCTGCGGCATCTGGAGTATTTCCACGACCATGTGCGGATCGAGCGAATGATCTTCGACGGCGCCTTGGACCCGACTGGAGGGGCGCTGAGACCGGATCAGAGCCGGCCAGGGCTGGGGCTGGAGCTCAAACGGACGACCGCCGACCCGTTCCGGGTGCGGTAATCCGGCGGCGCTCCGAGCTGGGGCGCGAGGCCCGGGGAGTTCCTCCCCCCGACCGGGCCAGCGAATGCAGCCACCGACGGCGACCAGCACGAAATGGCTGAACGCATTCCGAACAAGATCAGGGAAACGGTGGTCCGGGCGGTCAGGTGCAACTGCCGGGCGACGGCCTGGGTGGCCGAGGAGTACGTACCCAGCGGGAAGACCGCAGACCACCAGGTGCCGGTGAACCGCACCGAACCCGGCCGGCGGTTCACCGCCACATCTGGGCGTACAACAGGACCGGGATCCACAGGTTCGCCAACACCCAGAGCACGAAGATGGCCGGCGGGGTCGCGTCGACCCACCCGGTCGCTGATGCTTGCGATACCAGCGCGGCCCGCAAGAGGGCTGCGGCCGGGGCGGGATGGCCGGCGCGCCCATCAGGATCCAGCTGTCTGGCCCCGGGGGTCAGCCCGACGCCGGCTCGCCGCACGGTCAGTGCGGTTGATGGCGATGTACAGCAGGACGGCCAGTATCCAGGCTGCGGCCGTCAGGACGAGCCAGCCGCCCACCGCGTGTCGGTGGCCAGATCGGCGGCGGTGATGGCCAACCCGGCGGTGGCCACACTGGCAGCAACCAGGCACCACCATGCGGGTGCTCCCGAAGTTAGACCCGGGAACGCGAACTGACCGCGCGGACGGCCGGCGGGACCAAGATCAGCCAGGCTCCGGTGGCCGCGACCGCGAGCGGCCCAGGAGCGTCCCGGGATGAGCGACGAAGCGGGCACCGAGCACCGCGCACGCGGCGACGAAGGTGAACGGGCGGAGCGCGATGTCAGGGCGGCGCGCCAAGCGGAACGAGGATCGTGGGTGGGCGAGGACCCGTAGCCCGACCCCGACCCCGCACCACGAACGCCGCGAAGGCGATGACCGCGAGCGGGACATCGATATAGGCGTAGGCGTGATCATTTGCGGCGGTCGAAGCGATGCCGGTGGCCATCACCACCGCGAAAGCATCCGGCGACACACCGCGCCCGACCACCGTCCGGACCCCTACCGCGGGGTGCCGGTGATCCCCCAGGCCGCAATGGTGGACTCGCCGGGTTCGAGCCGGATCAAACCGTCCCCGGTGCGAAACGCGTTGGGCGCGCACGTCACCGGCGCCACACCCAGCCGGTCCGGAAATGCGGGGCGGCTGGGTGTGGGCGGTGTAGAGCTCGACGAAGGGATAGTGCTCGTCGGCCCAGATCGCGGTCTGCCGCCCATCCGTACCGGTCAGCCAGACCCAGGCGAACCCGTCGGAGTCCCGGGCCAGCCGGTGTACGTGAAATCCACGTCCTGGGTGCCGATCGGGCGCTCTACCCGGAAGTCGAGATCGGACCCCTGGACGTCGACTTTCCCGGTGGGTAGGCCCCGGTCGTCGGTGGGCAGGTACCGTTCCGCATCCAGCTGCAGCCGGCACGGATCGATCTTCTCGGTGCCGACGGTGAGGTGGGGGTGCTGGCCGGATCCGTACGGGCAGGTGTTCTCGCCGATGTTGGTGGCGCTGGTGCGTACCGCGAGCCCGGCGGCGCTGAGCCGGTAGTCGACCTCGACGTCCAGGGTGAAGGGTAGCCCATCATCGGGTGCAGCACGATGCCGACGGTGACCCGGTCGGGGTTGTGGTGCCGGCAGGTCCAGTTGCGCCAGCGCAGAACCCGTGAATGGCGTTGTGCTTGTCCGGCTCGGTGAGCGGGACCTGGTGGTACCGGCCGCCGAAGGTGTGGGCCCCGTCACGGATCCGGTTAGGCCACGGAATCAACGGCAACCCCGGCGCACCGGTGCAACGATCCTGGGCTGGTACCCGCCGAGAAGCTCGACCACGCCGACCTCGTACTGACGCAGCCCACCGCCGACCTCGACAATGGTGGCGCGCTGGTCGCCGTGGCTGATCTGGAACTGCTCGTCCGACGCGGGTCGCGGCCCGGTTTCGACCGGCTGGTCCGGTTGGTTTGTTCGTGATCGCTCTGTCGCTGAGTCGAGGCGCTGAGCCGGGACGTCCTAGCGCGTCGAGGATCTGGCGGCCGGGCGACCGGCCCGGGCGGCCGGGTCGTCGTCCATCGCAGCGCCACTGGCCATCCCCTGGGCCAGGCGGGAGGCCAGCGCCATGATCGTCAGCGCCGGGTTCGCCGACCCCTGGGTCGGGCAGACCGATCCGTCGGCCACGAACAGGTTGGGTACGGCCCAGGCGCGCTGGTTGGCGTCGATGACGCTGTTGTCCGGGCTGGTACCCATCCGGGCGCCTCCGACGAGGTGGGCGTATCGGTGGACGGTGAGCACGTCCTGGCTGCCGGCGGCGTGCAGGATGTTGGTGATGATCTTGGTGGAGTAGTCGATGTTGGCCTGGTCGTTGTCGCACAGCGAGTAGTCCATGCGGGCGATCGGGATGCCGTAGGGGTCGACCTCGTCACCGGCGATGGTGATCCGGTTGTCCGGTTGGGGCAGCAGCTCGTTGAGTACGCCGATGGTGGCCCAGTGGTTGTAGTCGCGCATGTACTCCCGCAGCGCGCGGCCCCAGTGCCCATCGGCCAGCACGTGCTCGGCCCAGCCGATCGGCAGCGGCGACACGGTCTGGATGGAGAAGCCACGTTTGAAGTTCCGGGCGCCGTCGGTCTCGTAAAACTGCTCGGAGGAGACCTCCGGTGGCGGCGCCTTGTACATCCGCAACTCGTCCGGGAACCGCCCAGCGGTCTGGCTGGCCCCCTGCACCATCACGTACCGACCGACCTGGTCCTCGGTGTTGCCCAACCCGTTCGGAAAGCGGCCCGAGGTGGAGTTGAGCAGCAGCCGGGGGGTTTCGATGGAGTAGCCGGCGATCGCAACGAACCGGGCCCGCTGCAGGATCTCGGCGCCGCCGACCTCGTCGTGATACACGACACCGACCGCGCACCCGGTGCTCTGGTCGAGTTCGATGCGGGCGGCCATGGAGTCGGCCCGGATCTCCACCGCGTGGGCCAGCGCGTCCGGCAGGTGGGTGACGTACGGGCTGGCCTTGGCGTTGACCTTGCAGCCCTGCAGGCAGTAGCCGCGGTAGATGCAGTGCGGGCGGTTGCCGAAGGTGCCGTTGACGATCCCGACCGGACCGACCCGCATCTCGATGCCCAAACGGCGGGCGCCTTCCCACAACCGGGCGGCCGCCCCGGAGACCGGGTGCGGGGAGAAGGGGTAGCGGTGCGGGAAACCCCAGGGCCAGTTCTGCCCGGCGACGGGTAGTTCGGCCTCGACCTGCTCGTAGTGCGGCCGCAGGTCCTGGTAGCGGATCGGCCAGTCCGCGCCGACCCCGTCGTCGGTGAAGGTGGAGAAGTCCGAGGGGTGGAAGCGGGGGGTGTAGCCGGCGTAATGGACCATCGAACCGCCGACGCCGCGGCCGGAGTTGTTCTTGCCCAACTCGATCGGGTCGGCGCCGCCGATGATCCGTTTTTGCGTCCAGTACAACTCGTGCGAGGCCGCTTCGTCGGACACCCAGTCCTCGTCCGGGTGCCAGAACGGCCCGGCTTCCAGGATGACGATCTTCCACCCGTGCCGGGCCAGCCGTTGGGCCAACACCGACCCGCCGGCGCCGGCGCCGACGATGACCAGGTCGACCTCCTCACCCGGCGTGTACCGGCGCATCGTGTCCTGGCCGGGAAGATCGCGGGAGTGCACATCGAGCAGGAACCGGGAGTCGTTGTCGGACGGTCCGATCGCCCCCTTGAGCAGGCCCCGCAGCAGATCACCCATGGTCGAGTCCTTTTCGCGCGGCCCGGACCGGGACTTCGTCGGTGGCGCCGTGCCGTTCGAACGGCTCGGTGGTGCTGGTAGGGCCGAGCCGCATGAACCCGCGGGGGTAGGCCGGACCGCCGAAACCGATCTCGTTCCACGCCCACGGATGGGAGTAGAACCCGGACAGGATCGAGCGCAGGCACACGCTCCACGCGTGGGCCACGTTGAGTCCCGCCCACGGCCCGCCCGAGAGGCGGGTGTGGGCGAAGTCGTCGACGATCGCCTCCCGGGTCGGCGGGTCGGCGGCGGCGAAGCTACGTGCGCCGTGCCCGGCGGCAGCGTGGTCCAGGCCGCGAAGCGTGATGCGCCAGGTGTCGGGGTCATCGGGCATGTCGGCGTACTGATAGCCGTCCATCCGCCCAGCCGCGAGTTTGTCGTCCACGAATTCCGCGACCGGGACGCGGGGTTCGTTGTCCTGGGCCAGCACCGTGTCGCAGAAGGCCCGCAGGGTGGGTTCCTCCTCGACGGTGAAGAACCGCAGCGGACCGGGCGGGTCGAGCCGCGCCAGGACGACCTTCTTCGTGGCGTGGTCCCAGGTGTCGGCGGCGGCCAGGACGTCGTAGTCGGGGTAACGCCCGATCATCTGGGGGGTGACGCCGATCTGTTGGCGGGGCAGCCAGGACGGGTGCGGCGGTTGCCGATCGCGGCGGTGGTTCGGCAGGTGGTCGGCGTTGCGGAAGTCGGGCATGGTCGCTACTTCTCGCGCCGCAGTATGGAGGCCAGCAGGCCCATACCGCCGACCATCGCCATCAGCCCGGGCGCGGAGATCGGCGGGCCCATCGGCAGGTTGTAGGAGGCCAAAGCCCAGCCGCCCGGTTTGCGGGCCACACCGCGGGCGTGGAAGTACTCCCCTGCCAGACCGTTGAGCGCGAAGATCGCCGACGCCACCGGCAACGCGGTCTTGGCCCAGCGTTTGCTGAACACCCCGCCGATCCCGGCGACGACCAACGGCGGCGTCACCAGGATCGGGCTCCACATCACCTTGTTGCCGAAGCTGGCCTTGTAATGCTCCAGGTACACCTCCGCCCCAGTGACCACCGCCGCCACCGCAGTCAGGCCTGACAGTGACCGTTCGAACCGGCCGTGGTTGACATTGACGAACATCCGGTCGATCAGGTGCTCGGCCGCGGGGTGCCCCCCCTGGGACGACATCAGCGAACCGACCGGCGAGCAGGAGTGGACTCGGCCTTGGGCGCTGAGAGGGGTGTTCGTCGCATGTCGATGTCCTTCTGCTGGATGTGTCCGGATTTGGGGGCCCCAACGACGTCGTCCGATTCCTGGTAGGCGGAAAAGGTTTCGGCCGTGAATCAGGATCTGTCGCGCGACACCAGACTCTTGGCGTTGGCGAACAGCTGGGCCCCGACCGCCCGCAGCGAGTTGCGGATGACCGCGGACTCGGCCGGGTCCCCCTTGACCAGCGTGGCCAGGAATCCCTTGGCCTCGTCGAAGGAGATGTGCGGCGGCAACGGCGGAACATTCGCGTCCGTGTAAACATCGAGCACCACCGGTCGATCGGCGGTGAAAGCGGCGTCCCAGGCGTCGGCGACCTGTTCGGGCCGGTCCACTTTGATGCCGCGCAGGCCGAGCACCTCGGCGTAGGCCGCGTAGTCCATGCTCTCCACCTGCTGCGCCGTGTCCCACCGAGGGTCACCGACCTCGCGCATCTCCCAGGAGACCTGGGTCAGGTCGTCGTTGTGCAGGACCATCACGATGAAGCGGGGATCGGCCCAGCTCTTCCAGTGCCGCTTCACGGTGATCAACTCGTTCATACCCAGCATCTGGAACGCGCCGTCACCGATCGTGCACACCACCGGGCGGTCGGGGTAGGCGAACTTCGCGGCCATGGCATAGGGCATCGCCGCCAACATCGAGGCCAGCATCCCGGACAGGTTGCCGCGCATATCGGGTCCGAGCTTGATGTGATGGCCGTACCAGTCGGCGGTGGAGCCGGCGTCGGCGGTGACGATGGCGTTGGCCGGTAGGCGCTGGTTGAGCAGGTGGTAGACGTAACGCGGGTTGATCGGATCGGCCTTGGTCATCGCCTCCCGCTCGGTGACCTCGTTCCAGTCCTTCATCCCGGCGATGACCCCCTCCTGCCAACTCCGGTCCGCCTGCCGGTCCAGGTGCGGCAGCAGCGCGGTCAGGGTGGCTTTGGCGTCCCCGGCGAGGTTCACCTCCATCGGGTAGCGCAGGCTCAGATGGCGCGACGTCAGGTCGATCTGGACGCCACGCGCCTGTCCGGTCGCCGGGAGGAACTCGGCGTAGGGGTAGTTGCTGCCGATCATGAGCAGGGTGTCGCAGTCCTGCATCATGTCGTAACTGGGTTTGGACCCCAGCAGACCGAGTTGCTGGGTGTGATGGGGCAGGTCGCCGGGCACCACGTCCTTGCCGAGCAGCGCCGTGATGATGCCCGCCCCGAGCTTCTCGGCCACGGCGATCACCTCGTCGCGAGCCCCCCGGGCACCCTGGCCGACGATCATGGCGACCTTGTGGCCGGCGTTGAGCACCTCCGCCGCGCGGCGGAGCTCCGAGTCCGGCGGACGCAGCTCGGTGGAGGCGTGCCCCACCCCGGTGCGCGACACCCAGTGCTCCAGCGCCGGCTCCTGCATGGTTGCGTTCTGGATGTCGGCGGGCAGGATCACCACCGTCGGGCAGCGCTGGGCGCGGGCGATGCGGACGGCCCGGTCGACGACCAGCGCCGCCTGCATCGGGCTGACCACCGTCTGCACGTACCCGGCGACGTCGGCGAAGACCCGCTCAAGGTCGACCTGCTGCTGGGTGTCGCTCCCGAAAGACACCAAGCCCTGCTGACCGACAATGGCCACCACCGGTTGGTTGTCCATCTTGGCGTCGTACAGGCCGTTCAGCAGGTGAATGGCGCCCGGTCCCGAGGTGGCCATGCACACCCCGACCTCACCGGTGAACTTGGCGTGCGCGCAGGCCAGGAACGCGGCGATCTCCTCATGAGTGGGTCGGATATAGCTAAACGCCTTGCCGTCGGCCTCGGCCCGTTCCAACGCGCCGTCGAACCCGCCGATCCCGTCGCCGGGGAAGCCGTAGAAGCGGTGCAGGTCCCACTCGATCAATCGATCGATCACGAAGTCGCTGACATTTCTGCTCATCTGCTGTGTCCTCACCGCTCGAAGGGGCAACGCGTGGCCACGCTGCCACCGGTCAGGCGACAGTGGGGCCTGTGAGGCAACCACCGACCATCACACAACACTTGCGTTATCACAATAATACCGCCGCCTGCCGCAGGCGAGGAAGACGAAGTGTTGACGGGCTTTGCCTGTTACTTTGGCCGGGAACGTGGTGAGCACCAGCGGATCCATCGACTGGCTGTGCCCGGAAGACATGTCCAGCGCCAGATTTGATTCCCCGGCCCGGCGCCCGGTGCCGGTACCTGACGTGCATGGATCGTTCATAGTGCCGTCCCTCCATCGATTCGGAAGGACCACGCATCCGACGACCTGCTGATTATGCCGAACTATCCACAGCAATTATCAACGGCAGCAACACATCCCACCCGAACATCGGAATAACCAGATCGCCGGGATATTTTAGGAAAATGACGTCCCGTTCCTGCTCTTCGTATTGCCCGGCCTGATCGGTCACGTTCCTGCGTAACCTGACCGACTCGGCGCATTCGTTCGTCCCGCACCCACCGACCCAGCAGATGCTCGCCGATCCCCAATCCCCGGGCCACCTCGCAAATCGTTCCACCCGAATCGATCACCCGATGAGCTGCCTCGACCCGGTACTCCCCCGCGAACCACCTTCTCCTCGTAGCCACCAGAACATCCTCTTAGCTGCCCCACGAGGGAGCCCGCCGTGGGTGTCCACCCTCCGGGGGAACCTCAATGGCCATCGGCCTGCCCCCCGTTTCATTTGAGCGGGTGTCGGTTTCACCCCTCCTGAGTGCGGATGGATCGGACGACCGCCGCGGTGACCAAGCCGTACGCGAGGTGCGGGAGCGCGTCACTTACCCAGTCTTTCACCGACCAGGTCCGCGGGTCACTGACGCCGAGCATCGCCATCGGCGCATCCGTGACGAGCATCGCGCCTGCACCGGTGGCGACGGCGACGATGATCAGCTGGGGTCGCCATCCGGCGGCCTGGGCGGCGCCCAGCACTGCGCCGACTCCGACACCAGCCAGGATGCCGGTCAGCGCCCCGAGGCCGGAATCGCGGTTTTTCCGCGTCTCCTCGTCACCGGGGATCGATTGACCCGTCTTGGTGGCGATCGCCTCGACGGTGTCCTCGGGTGTACTGCTGGTGCCGCGGCCGCGAATGGCCATGTCCAGGTAGGTGACCGCGTTCAATGCTGTCGTTCCAGCGGCGCCGCCGGCCAGTCCGGCCAGCAGACCTCTGCCGATGGTCATGCTCGGGCCAGTCCGAGCTGGGTCATCATGCCCATCTCGTCGCTGCTGCCCCATCGCTCGACCATCTTTCCGCCCGAGAATCGGCTGATCTGCAGGGCGCGGATCTTCACCGATTTGCCGGTGGCCCCGTGACGCTGCAATGGGCCCAGGTGGGTACCGGTCAAGGTGTAGGCGAAGGCGACAACGTTCTCGGCGGCGGTCAAATGCTCGACCTCGATGTGCTGATCGGGGAAGGCGGTACTCATCTGGGCGAAGAAACGGCGATATCCGGGGGCTGCGCATCCCTGCGAGGGTGCCGGTTCGTGGTCGACACAATCGGGGGACACCAGATCATCCAGCGCGCCGAGATCTGCACTGTTGACGGCTTCACCGAAAGCCTGCTGGGCTGCGATGTTGTCCTGAGTGCTCACAATATTTTCCTTTCAGGAGGTGCCAAAGTCAGGACCGCCCGCGACGCTCACCCGTGCTCTGGCAAGCTTTCGGCGACTCGAGAATCATGAACCCAACTGCCGGTCCCGCTGCTCACGCCAGCTGAACCTTCGTGTCGCCCAGGGCGATCGCAGGTAACCTCCGGCCAAGATAACTTGTCCTGCCCGCTGAGCAGTGCATGGCCCTCTCCAAACGGGAAAGCGGAAGTGATCAAGGATTCGACCTCAGACCCGGCCGGTACCGGACTGGCGGGAGATACCCGGCTGGGTCTGCGGTGCTCAGCGTCGGGGCAGGATGGTCCAGGTCAGTAGGCGGCCAGGCCGGACGCTCCGTCGGCGACGGGAAGGCCACCGGTGGTCACCCCCAGCCGATGCAGAGAACCATCGGTGTTGACCTGGAAAGCTGCCACAGCGCCGCTGCCTCGAAGCAGCAGGTACAGGTAGTGGCTGTCGGCGGTCTGGGCCAGGTCCACCGGCTGGCTGAGCGCTCCGAGGAACGCCGCCTTACCGTCGATCAGGTGGATTTTGCCGTTGGGGTTGATGGCGTAGCCGGAGATCGTGCCGCTGCCGAAGTTCGCGGTGTAGGCGTAACGACCGTTCTTGGTGATCACGATCCAGCAGCTGTCGGTCTGGTAGTTGGGGATCGAGCCGCTGGTCACGGCCAGCGAGCCGGTCGCGGACACCTGGTAGGACGACACCGCGGCCTTGCCGGGTGTGGCGTCGAAGGATTCGGCAACCAAGAGTTGCCCGTCGCTGCGGAACGCCAGGCTGAAAGGCCGCACACCGTGGGAGGCGTCGCGTTGCGGCATGGCGCTGGCCGTGCCGTCGCTGGCGATTCGGAAGGCGTCGATGGCCCGCTCCGGTGAGAGCACCTCGTTGGTCGTCTTCTCGGTGACGAGCAGCAGACGCCCGTCGGGGCTGAACTGGATGGTGCCGGGCACAGCGATCGGCGAACTGAGCAACCGGACCGAGTTCGGTATTTCGGTGAGGCGGCCGTTGGCGTGCACCGTGAATCCGCGGATACCGTTGGCGGCGACCGAGCCGTCCAGGAGGTAGAGCAAATTGTCGTGGATGGTTAGGCTATTCGGTTCGTCCCCGGCGTAGACCTTCTGCACGAAGCTCAGGTGTGTCCCGTTCACCGCGAAGACGGTGACGTCGTCGCTGCCGGCGTTGGTGGCGTAGAGGAAACGGTGATCGGCACTGAGCTGTAACGGGCCCTGGGTGTCCAGGTCGGTACCTATCCCACGTCCGCGGGTCGAGATGGTGCCGACCCGGGTCAACGCCCCGTCAACGGCACGCTTGTAGCTCACGATCTGGTTGTCGCTGCTGCGGTTGGTCATCGCGAACACGGCGCCCTCGCCGCGAGCGAGTCCGGTCGGTGTGTGGTCAGCCGGGTGGCTGCCCTGCGCGTAGCCGGCGGTGGTGAGGCTGAGCGTCACGATCAGCGACAATGCACCCACGGCGAGCTTGGTGCTGCGTCTTAACACTTGATGCCCCGTTCATAGCGGTTAATTGTTTCACTCTCGAAAACGGGCGATCTTGTAGTCATCCAGCGGCTTGCCCCCCAGTCCCGTTGCGCCAACTGCGGCGGCCCCTGTCGCTGCTGTGGCGGAAGCCGGCCCCTTGAGATGAGCCGCGAAGGATGCGGGTGCCCAGTTCCCTGATTTGAGCAACGGAGCTGAAGAACGTCACCGTCGGTCCTGCCACGGGCCCGCGCCGGCGTTTTCCGTCCACGGCGTGCCCGCGCCGGCTCGGGCCGGCCGGGGGAGCGGTTTTGCGCTTTTCGCGGCCGAGCAAGCGCTCCAAGACAGTTCCAGAGCGGAAGCGACAGGGCAGGGATCACCATGATGCGCACGCATGCTGCTCCTCACCAACCGGGCTGGGCCACGAGGTGACCAGCGTCTGCGCAACCCTGGAAACATCTGGTCAGGAGTTAGTCCCGCCACCGCCGCATTCGTTACGCAGCCCGGCCCAACAATTTTCTTGCGCTCCGTCCACATGCCCGAGATGTGCATCGCCGACGTCACGGGCGAGACTGGCCAGGTGGACGCCGCATTCGATGACGCCAGCGCAATCGCCGCCCTGCGGTGTCGCGACGAAGCCGGCGTTCGGCAGCTGGTGGCGGCGTGGACGCCCAGCATGTTGCGCCTGGCGCGCGTGCACACATCGAGCGATGCCTCGGCCGAGGACGCCGTCCAAGACGCCTGGGTCACGGTGCTCAGCCAGATCGAGCGCTTCGAGAGCCGCAGCGCGCTGCGCACGTGGGTACTGGGCATCGTCATCAACACCGGCCGCCGCTCCGGAGGGCGGGAACGCCGCACCATTCCGCTTTCCGCAACCTCGTGGGGCGAGTACGAAGACGAGCAGGCCCCCGCGGTCGATCCGGCGCGCTTCTCTGCGCGGACAGGCCAATGGGCGTCGCCGCTGCTGCGCTGGGACCTCCTTCCAGAGGAGCAGTTGACCGCGGGCGAACTGCGCGGTGTCATCGACACCGCCCTGGCAGCACTATCGGGGCGGCAACGCGCCGTCATGATCGCCAGGGACGTGCTGGGCCTGTCGGGTGGGGAGGTCGGCGAGCTGTATGGGCTTGGTGATGGCAATCAGCGGGTGCTCCTGCATAGGGCTCGCAGCAAGGTACGTGCCGCCGTCGAAACCTACGCGGCCATCAGCACCGGTCATCCGAATCCGACGCCGACCGAATCGAGGATGGTGCGGGTGAGTTATTCGACGGCTCAGCGCCGCCCACGCCTTCCGGGTCCCGGTGAACAGGTGATGTGCCGGCAGCTCGTGGAGCTCGTGACCGATTACCTCGACGGAGCGCTCGACACGGGGCTGCGCGACCGCGTCGAAGAACACCTGGCCTCCTGCGGGAACTGCAAGGGATACGTCGCTCAGGTGCGGCGCATGCTCGATGTCACAGCCGGCCTCGTCCCGACCGCAGCACCGCAGTTGCTCGCGCAGCTCACTGCAGCCCTACGCAACGTGACCCTTGCCGATATCCACACCCTGGAGTGACCCGCTCGAGGACAGTTCCACCTCGGTGTGTCAGCGCGGGTGTGGACTAATGCCGCACGACGCACGCCATTCCGGACGCGGTGTCGCTGTTCTCAACTATGCCTACAGCCTGGAGCGAAGCCGCGGGGACGCGGCCTAGCGTCGCCGGACGGCACGCAACGACTCGGCAGTGGCGAGGAGGGAGGCCCCGAGGAACACGCAATCTTTGACCAAGAATTGTCCCACCATGGATAGTTTCGGGGCGCCGTGACCCTCTTGCCAGACCCCTGGCGTCGTGAAGAGGAAACTCAAGGTGGTGGCGAACATCCCGACCGCTCCGAGTCCACCGAATACCGAGGCCCGGGGTGAAAGTGGCTTCGCGGCGATCAACGACCCCAACGCGATCTCGGTCATTCCCACGACCTTTGCCGTTTTCTTCTCGCCCAGCTGCTTTAGGACGGGAGCAAATAGCGGACTTGAGGAGACCAAGGGACGGATGTTCGCCACCTCGTAGTCCTCGAACTTCAAGGCGCCGATCCACACGACGTTCATCGCCAGTGCGTAGCGCAGCGTTGAAGCTCCGGCCGCCTGAAGAACCTGCGCGGCGTCGGGATATCTCTTCATGTTTCTATGCCTTCCTTAGCACCCTCATGTAGGGCATCGGTGGAGATACGCAATGACCGGATGCAGCGGCGGCTGAGACTGCGGCAGCCGCTGGGCGGGCAGCGGCTGCACAATCTCCTCAGGCTTAGTCCCGCCACCGCCGCGGGCGTTACACGATTCGACGAGGTAGTTCCACGTCAGCTGCCCGACCGCAAGCCACGCGAAAGGGACTCAGACTGACGGTGGACGCGCACTCGATCAGCCGCAATCGCCTCCCCGCAGTCTCTCGACGAGGGTGGGGTCAGGCAACTAGTGGCGGCGGACACCCAGCATGCTGCGATCGGCGAGCGCACATAGCCACCGATGTCACGACCGTTTGCTCGCGCCGGACGAAGGATGACCTTCTGCTCTCCAGCCTGCCGCCCGAAGGCCTACCACGCCCGCGGCGGACATGCCTCCGGGCCCACCGGCGCCCAACCCCGCCGTAACACGCCCAGAACAGACGAGCCCAATACGAAGGTCATCCCGAATAGGCTCGGCGACACGCTCTGTTGCGACCACCGACAGAATCCGCCGGGGCCTTCCTGATGTTCAACCTCAAACAATTCCAGGGCTTCGACGTCCCCGATGCAGGCACCGACCTGCATATTGCCCCGCTGGTCGGCCAACATCAGCCCGGCACCCTGTGGGGCCATGACTTAGCTTAGAAACTCGACTCCGTCCCGGTGTGCAGGAAATCGGTCATGTCGAAGTCGGTCACCAAGGTATCGGCCAATTGCCCGAACACCTGGGCGAGCCGCTCGTACCTGAGGACAACATTTCCTCCTGTCCACCGCCGGTGTTCAGCACCGACGTTATCGACTTCCGCTGCCTGCTGTGACGAACTCCTGATCGACGGCGTCGACGCAGCGGTCGCCAAGCTTGCCGATCGTCATCTGAGGGTGCCGGTGACCAGGTCACGCGGCCGGATTGAAGGTATCGGCGCTGGTCGCGGGCATGGCCGCCGGAGCTGACCTGATCGCGGACATGGCAGTGCTGCGGCACGGCGGCATGGGTCGGCTGGTCACCGGGGTGCCAGCCCCGTCCACGTTGGGCAGGTTTTTGCGGGCGATGCGGTTCGGGTACGTCCGGCAGTTGGACGCCGTTGCCGCCCGGTTCCTGGCCGATTACGCACCCGACCGTCCTGGCCGGTTATGCACACGACCGGAAAACCCAGCCACAAGATCAACTTCGAAAGTTCAAGATCAACTACAGGCGGCACGATGCATCCGGGATAAATCTGCGGGCAAGGCCGCCGCGGCTTGACACCGTTCGCAAGGGGATGTCTAGCCCGCGCTGTCGGTGTCGCCACCGGAGGCCCGCACGGCGCCGCAGTCACCCGCCATCCGCGCTCGGCTGATCACCATCGACGGCCGGATCACCCGCACCGCCAGCATCGGCCCGCAACACCGACCTGACCAGCACACCAACGCCCCACGCCGCCCGAGGAACCAATGGACCACCCGGGCCCGCCGACCATGCCTGCCACCCGGAACCCCTGCCACAAGATCAACCTGTCGCGATCCAAGATCAACCACAGGCGTCACAACGCATCTGGGCTTAACCTTGGCTTAACCTTGCGCTTTCACGGCTGAATCAAGCGGCCGATGAGTCTGAACCGACGGTGGAGCGGTTCGGGACGATCAGCTGGAATCTTTCGGTACGAGGACGTGTCGAGACCCCCGCTGGCGTGGTCCCTGGCGGTCGGCTTACCGTGCGGCATGGAGTCAGGGGCTCGGGGGTCAGGTGAGCAGGAGTCGGACGGTGCGCAGTCAGGCGATCCGCAGCCAGGCGGCACCGAGTCAGGCGGCACCGAGTCAGGCGGCACCGAGTCAGGTTGTACGAGATCAGCTGGCAGGGAGTCGGGGGGTCCGGGGTCAGGCGGTACGCAGTCGGGCCGCCCCGACGGTCACCAGCCGGCGATCGGCGATTACGGCTTTCTGTCGGACTGCCACTCGGCGGCGTTGGTCGACCGCGCCGGGTCGGTCGATTGGTGGTGCGTTCCACGCTTTGACTCGCCGTCGGTGCTCGGACGTCTGCTGGACCCGGGCGCCGGCCATTGGGTTCTGCGGCCGGTCGGTGATTTCACCAGCGAGCGAAGCTATGTGGGCGACACGTTGGTGCTGCGGACCGTCTTTCGGGCGGCGGCCGGTTCCATCTGCGTCACCGACGCCCTGCTGCTGGAACCGGGGGCCAGCGGTCATCAGATCGGCTTTCGCAGCCCGCACGTGCTGTTGCGGCGCGTCGAAGGCCTGGCCGGAACGGTGCGGATGTGCACCGACCTGTCGCCTCGCATGGAATATGGCCGCACCGAGCCCCACCTGAGAATCGTTGCCGGCGGAGCGCAGGCGTCGGGCGGGCCGGTGACCCTCACGCTGCGCACTGAAATACCGCTGCGGCTGGACGAGGGCGCCGTGCTCGCTGAGTTCGATGTGGTGATGGGTGAGGTCCTCGAGCTGCGCCTTGGGTACGCGCCGACCTTCGGCCCGGCTTCCGACCTCGCCGACGCGGCGTCGCTCGACGGGACGGTCGCGGGATGGAACTCCTGGACAGCGCAGCACACCGGGTATGACGGTGATTTCCCCGAGCAGGTCCGGCGCAGCTCGTTGGTGCTGCAGGGTTTGACGTTCGGCCCGTCGGGCGCCGTGGTCGCCGCAGCCACGACCTCGCTCCCCGAGACGATGGGCGGGGACCTCAACTTCGACTACCGCTATGCGTGGCTGCGAGATCTGAGTCTGACGATGCGCTCGTTGTGGTTGGCTGCCTGCCCCGATGAGCCGGAAAGGCTTTTCGGGTGGCTCGCCGGCAGCGCTGGGCACGTCCGGGACGAGTTGATCCAGATCATGTACGGCGTCGAGGGCGAGCGCGACCTGACCGAACACGTCCTCGAACACCTGACCGGCTACCGGGGTAGTGTGCCGGTCCGGGTCGGCAATGCTGCCTGGCAGCAGGTTCAGCTCGACGTCTTCGGCGAGGTCCTTGACGCCGCCTACCTGCTCCGTGACCAGCTCCCCGAATTCTCAACTCCCATCCGGGCGCTGCTCGTCGCTCTGGCCAACCGGGCCGCGCAGAGCTGGAAGCTGCCCGACGCCGGAATGTGGGAGGCCAGGGACCAGCGTCGGCACTACACCTCCTCGAAGGTGATGTGCTGGGTGGCGCTCGACCGGGCCGTCGACCTTGCCCCGCGCCTGGGTCCAGACGTGGACTCCGCCGCCTGGGCCGAAGCCCGCGACTCGGTCCGGGACGCAGTGCTGACGCAGGCGTGGAGCGAGAAGGCCGGCGCCTACACCGGAGCTTTCGGCTCCGACGACCTCGACGCGTCCGTGCTGATGCTTCCGCGGGTGGGTTTCCTGGCAGCCGACGACAAGCGG
>JBBRDH010000057.1:0-30511 GCA_038204125.1 Mycobacteriales bacterium | reverse complement strand
CTCGGTGTCCCAAAGCTGGGCGAAGCGAGGACTGGCCGCGGTGAGCGTCCGAATGAGCCGGCGCAGAGAGGGGTCGGCGGGGTAGCGGGCGGCAGTGCGACGCAGGTCGGCGACCAGACCCACCTCGAGGGAAGCCTGCTCGGTCGCGGTGAGCACCGCGCGGGTGCCGGGGCCGACGAGGTGCCGCCACAGCGAGTTCCGCTCTATCCCCTGCCATCGCGTGGTGTCCCCCATAAGAGCGTTGTAAGGCGAATTCGCGGCGAGCAGCGTCCACGCTGCGTCGTAGACCGCGACCGGGGTGCTGGCCAGCCGGTCCAGCAACCGTTGCAGGCTCGGGGTGATCCTCGAAGGAACTTGTCCGGGCCCGGGGGCGGTGTAGCCGGCGAGCTCATGCAGCAGCGCCCGGTCCGGGTCCGACAGGCGAAGCCCGCGCGCCAGGGACTCCACGACCTGCGCGGACGGTGACCTCGCCCGCCCCTGCTCGAGCCGGGTCAGGTAGTCCGCCGAGATGCCCGCCAGAGCGGCGAGCTCCTCGCGCCGCAACCCGGCGGCGCGACGGCGGGTCCCCGCAGGCAGCCCCACCGCGTTGGGCGTTACGCGGGCACGCCACCGGCGCACCGTCCCGCCCAGCTCGCCCACATCCACGACATCCAGTGTGCGGTACACGTCTGCCTACCCGAGCGGACAGGCGGGAGTGGGAGACAACGCTGAATCGAGTCGCTAAGAGCCAAGGTTGAGCCAGTCATCATTGCTCCATGATGTCTGCTGCGCCTTTGCAGGGCCCGCGCCAGGGACTCCACGACTTGAGCGGACGGATTGCTGGAGCGCCCTTGTTCCAGGCGCACTGGTCACGGTGACCCGCAGTGCCGCTGCGGCAACCTCGGGTGCCTGGAATCTCTTGTCGGCGGATGGGCCCTGGCCCGCGACCTCAACGCCCAACTGAACACCACCGACTCACACGACGCCCGCGACGTCATCCGACATGTCAAACAAGGGGAAAGCGCCGCCCTGGCCAGCATCCGAGCCGCCGGACGCACTCTCGGTGAAGCTATCGCCTACGCGACCAGCCTGCTCAACCCCTCCGTCGTCGTCATCGGCGGCATACTCGCCACCACAGGAGACGACCTCGTCGCCGGAGTACGTGAACTCATCTACCAACGATCGCTGCCCCTGGCCACCCGCCACCTTCAGATCACCCCCACAAAGTTCAAAACGCGCGCCGGGATCGCCGGAGCCGCCTACCTCGTCCTCGACCACGTGCTCGACCCCTCAACCATCGACCAAGCCCTATCCACCGGGAGATTGCCATTTCTGGCTTACTGAGCGATCTGGATGGGTTAGGGATTGAGGCGTTGCTCACATGTGACGCGGGCACTGATGGTGGGTGACAGCATCTACGCGTGAGCGGTGACGTCAACTATTCAGAATGAAACCCACTAACCAATCCGACAAGTGACAGCCTGAGTCAGCCAATCCGTCGATAGTTACCAGAATGCCTCTGATCTTGTTCCGGTAAGCGGTCTGCTAACGAACCGGTGCTTCGAGGTCAATAGTTGGCACAATTTGGCTTCACCGAAGCCCGTCTTGTCGTATATTTCCCTTGGGTGCGGAGGTCTTGGAGTAGGCTTCTAGAATTCGTTGCGCGCATCCATGGAGTCTGTCCTGCGACCGCTGGGCATGACCGTGACCCACTACGCGTGCCTGGAGCTGCTGGCTCAGTGCCCGGGGCTGTCGAACCCCGGGGCTGGCGAGGGGCGCATTCGTGCGGCAGTCTATGAACGTCCTCCTGCAATCATTGGAACGCGACGGGTACGTGACCCGACCCACGGAAGCACCCGTTGGTAAAGCCCTACCCGCCAGCCTTACCTCTCAGGGCCGACAAAGTTTGGCACGGGCAACGGTTGCGGTCAGGTCCATCGATAAGCGCATACTGGCGAGGTTGACCGGCCAGGATGAGCGGATGCTCGGCGAATATTGTCCAGCCCCATCCTCTCACTGACTCAGTCGGGGTCGGTCCTGACCCATCCGACCCCCTAAAAGGAAGGTGGGTGAATCATGTCCGAAGTCGCCGTCATCCGGACGATATTCTACGCCCACGAAAGCGGCGTCGGCCTCGGCGTGACATCTACGCGCCAATGCAGTCCGAACCATTTCCGACCGTCATCTATCTGCACGGCGGAGCCTGAGTGCGGGGCGACAAGCTGACGCCGACAATCACCTGCAAGCCGTCGCGAGAAACGGTATGGCAGTGATTTCGGCGAACTATTGGCTGATCCCGACTGCGACGTTCCCCGCCCAGATCCACGATGTCAAGACATCATTCGCTGGGCGCGCGCCCACGGTGCGGAGTACGGCCTGGCGACCGCGAGGTTGGGGGGGTGGGCCGCGTCCGCAGGGCCCACCCTCGGGTCGTTGCTCGCTCTCACTCCCAATGACCCGGAGTACGAAGGCCGAGTCGCGGGAACGAGACAAAGTCGGGCCAAATGCAGGCTGTCGTGCACTGGTACGGACCGACCGATCTGGTGTCCGAGTTCAGCCTGAGCTGGCTCGAGGACATCATTACGATGCCACTTTGGCGCCATCTCTCTTTGCGGCGACATCGATATTCGAGGTCGCTGACGCGGCTCCTGCGACCAGCCCCCATGCGCCGCGTTTCCGCCATGGCGACCCCGTTCTTATCGCATGCGCGACGGGTTGTGCCTTTCAACGAGACTGAATCTCTTCACACAGCCCTGTGCCGTGAGGGTACAAATTCCACCTCTATTCCCATCGCCGGTGTAGAGCCCGAGGACCTATTTGATTCTCCCGCCAACCTGGCGATAACCGCGGCCTTCTTCGGGTCGCACTTAATCGAAACGGTGCGGCCATAAGGCTCGTCGGATTGGCGCGGGGTGGTCGCACAATGGTTACTTTTCTTGACGGCGATCGAGCTTTAATCCGCAGTACCCAGTCGCGCGGACTCACCGCGGTTGTTCAACCCCGCCGATCTGTTGTCAAGCGGATCGCCCGGGTCGCCGCCGTCACGGTACAAGTGATTGGCCCCTGAGTAGGAATGGTGCAGGATCCTCCGTTAAGCGATGATCGGCTTCAGTCGAGCGCTGAGACGGGGAATCGGTCCGGCCCAGTCGCCTGCCGGAGTCCTTACTAGGTTAAGCGCTTGACGCGGCGACTGAAGGGGCTCGTGCAATGCGGAGTTGAAAGCGGTCAACACCGGGTGATTGGCTTGTCGCCGACGTTGATGTGCTCTACGGCGTGAGGCCTCTGACGACTGGGCGGATCCGCAGGTCGCGATACCCGTCGAGCGCTTACCCCAGCCCGATGGTAATCCTCACCGTCGCCCGCGCGGACGCCCTGGCAGCCCTGTCCAACGGTCGCGGCGAGGACCCAGTACTGGGACCAGGCTAGGGATACGCCCGGTCGTCGCGGGACAGAACGGTCCTGACCCGCGCGAGAAGGGGCCGGATCATCGGCAGGCCTGGTTGCTATTATGCAAGGGCGAAAACCTCGGCGATGGTCTCGGGGAAATCGTCGCTGATGTGCGGGCCGATCTTGGGGCCGAGGTCATCTAGGCCTTCGCCGGTGATGGTGAGGCCGTGGGTGACCGTCGTCGTACCGCTCAGCGCACGTTGAAGGCTGTAGTGCACGAGCAGTCGGACCCCATTGAAGGGGGTTTACGCAGCGAGCATCCTGTTCTCGACGACGGACAGGATGTCTGTGGTGAGGGTGGTGTCCCCGCCCGCGAGGGTTGAGGTGATAGTGCTGCCGGCGGCGAATTCTCCGTTGAGTTCATGGCGGTCGCCGCCTGCTTGAGGGACGATCCCGGTGCTCCATTTATGGAGGGCGTCCCATATTGCCTCGGGTGGGAGGTCGGTCTCGGCGGCGTAACTAGTGGTCCACATTGTTTGTTTGCTCCTTGTCGGTGGTGTCAGGTATCGCTATTTCGATGAGTTGTACGACGTCGGCGGGGCCGCTGTCGCTGACGCTGCCCAGGACGGAACGGAAGTGCTTGACGTGGTCGTATCCGAGGTGGACCTCGAATGAGTCGGCGTCGTTGAAGATCTCGTACAGGTAGAAGCGGTGGGGGAAGCGGTCTGCCGCATAGGGGATGAAGGTGACGCAGCCGGCTTCTTCGCGGTTGCGCTGGGTGAGCTCGATGAGGATGTCTTTGAGTTCTTGTTCCCGGCCGGGTTTCGCGTCCAGGATCGCGAGGATCGGTCGGGGTGCGGATCGGTCGATCGTGGGACCGATCACGACCCCGCCGGTGTGCTCTTGGGCGTTCACAGCGTCACCCTGGTTCCTGGGTTGATGATCCGGACCTCGGTGTGGGGTGAGAGAGGGGTCGCAAGGTCGCGGTAGTGGTTCGGGTTGGTGTCTTTCTTGGTGAGGATGCGGTCACCGAGCCAGCCGCTGCTGAACGCGTAGTGGTGGGGAATCGCGAGCTTCGGCTGGAGGACGGCGGTCAGTTCAGCGGCTTCGCGGGCGTTCATGACGACCTGCTTGTCGTGCAGGGGTCTGACGCACAGACCGTTGGTGGGCAAGAGCGCGATGTCGAGCGATCCGAAGCGGTGGGGCAGTTGTTTCAGCTCGTCGATGAGCAGGGTGTCGCCGGCGAAGTAGATGCTGTCGGTGCCGGCTTGCAGGACGAAGGTGATCTCATACACCCCGTGTTTGCCGGGGGCGGCTGTGATGAGGGTGCCGCCGATGTCGGTGGATTCCCAGGGCTCCAAGACGGTGACGTTGCGGAAGCCGTGCTCGGCCGCGGTCGTGGCAACGGTAGGCGGTACGACGAGGAGGACATCGAGATCGCGGTAGGCGGCGAGCGCGTCGAGATCGCAGTGGTCGTAATGCTCATGGGAGATCAGGACTCCGTCGAGGTCGGGGAGTTCCCCGACGCCCATGGCGGTGGGCTCCCCAGGCCGGTATTGCGGTTTCGTGGTGAACCACGGGTCGGTGAGGAACGTCTTACCGCCGATCTCGATCAGGTGGCAGCTGTGTCGTATGCGGGTAACGGCGATGGTGGATGACACGGTGACGGACCTGCCTCTCAGTCGTTGTTCGGGTTTTGGATTGTCGCCAGGAGCAGCTCCGGTGTCTCGATCATCGGCATGTGCCCGGTGCCTGGGAGGAGCACGTAGCGAGCGAAGTGGATGGCGTCGGCGTAGGCGCGGCCGTATTCGGGCAAGGCGATCCGGTCGGCCTCGCCGGAGATGACGAGCGTGGGTATCTCGATACGGGGCAGCCGGCCGAGCAGCGTCGGGTCGGTGTTAGTAGGGGAGTAGAGCGCCAGCGCGGCCCGGTTGGCGGCCATCCCGGCCTTCTGCTGATCGGTGAAAGCTGCCAGGTCCGGGATGAAGGGACCCGGGTTGTGATAAGAGAGGGCCATGACCTCGGGCAGCGTGAGGGACGACACGTCGGTGACGGGATAACCGTTCACCTCAATGCCCACGGCGCCGACCAGCACAACGCCGCTGACCCGGGGTGAGGCGAGCAGGGCGAGTTCGGCGGCGATCCAGCCGCCAATGGACCCACCGATCACGGTGACGTCGTCGGCCTCCAGGTCCTCGAGCAAAGCGGCATAGACGGCCGCGAGTCCGGCGGGCGTTGTCAGCGTCTGCGGCCGACGGGTGCCGTTGAAGCCGGGGTGGACAGGGGTCAGCACCCGTGCCTGCTCGCGGTCGGCGAGCAGCGCGGAGAACCCGGCCATCGACTGCGGGCCGGCGCCGCCGTGCAGCAGGAGGAACGTTTGACCCTCGCCGCGCTCGTCGAAGCTGACCTCGACGGCCCCGACGCCGGGTACGTCAAGACTCCGTTTGACCGTGCACACCGTTGTGTCCACAGCACTCTCCATCTCTCGTGAAAGTTGTGTCTCACCGTGAGACTCAACTCTTAGAAAGATAACTGCGAAACAACGAAGATGCAAGTAGACTCTCAAAATAAGGGCGTGCACTCGGGCGGGTGAGGGGAAAGGGCCGTTTGATGACCAGCGACGAGACGCAGTCCTGGACCAACCAGCGGTGGCGCACTCGCACCGCCATCCTTGACGCCGCGCGGGCGCAGGCTCTGACCGGAGCCGAGATCACGATGGCCGCGGTAGCGATGGCAGCCAGGGTGTCGGAGGCAACAGCCTACCGATATTTCCCCGACCTGGTCTCACTGTTGCGGGAAGTCCTACATAACACCTGGCCCGAGCCCGCCGTCGCGATGGCCGCGGTCGCCGAGTCGAAAGACCCAGTGGAGCGCATCGGTTACGCGACCCAGTTCATGCTCCGCGCGGTCCTCGACCGGCAGGGTGCCGTCCGAGCCATGATCGCCGCCTCGGTGCAACGGCCCGAGGTCGCCAACGAGGCCCGTCCAGGGCATAGGTTCGGTCTTATCGACTTCGCACTCGCTCCCCTTGCCGAAGACCGAGCCGGCGACGGCTTGCTGGCCGAGCTCCGGCTCGACCTGGCCATCATCGTCAGCGCTGAGGCGCTGTTCGTCCTCACCGACCTGTGCCGGCTATCACCCGACGACGCCATCGCCAGCGCCACCCGCACCGCACAAGCGGTCGTACGCGAGGCCGTCCAGCGCCAAGGCTCGGGAGGTGAGGAGCAGCTTTACAGGAATGAACGTTGAGCGCGGCATCGAGGAACGGCTGGTTGTGTCGGGGTCGTTGGCTTGGGTGCGCTGCTGGTGTGTGTCGTTATAGCGATTCCTCGGACAGGTTGCGAAGATGTCCCAGGGCTGCAACTGCGTCGCGGTCAGTACCCGAGACGCCTTCGACGACGAGCAGTGCGATGTCCGGGGTTGGCTGGAAGATCACTGCAACGCAGGCCGATGTCAGGCAAAATCTACAAACGCCATCAGGTGCCGGCCTTTACAGGCCTTGGCACCGAGTGCATCGCAGACCATGCAATGCCGAGCCCGCTTGCAGGATTATAGCGACAGTTACCCCACCGGCTGCCGTTGCGTTTATCAACATCAAGCTTCACAGGTCCCGAACGACTTTCGGCCAGCCACTCGAGCGATTGCCTGATCCGCATGATTTTCCACCAGCCTTCGAGAACTACCGGTTCCAGGCAGGGATGGTAGCGATGCCCAATGAGTCACCACCTCGTCGGTATCGAAGCCGACAGGTTTACGAATGATCGCGTCGGAATCCACGAAGCAGTCGAACACTGCTTCGTCAGAGCCCACCACCAAATGGCGGCGGCTGAAAACCGTTTGTCTCACCATCTAAACCTCTGTTGAGGTGGATCAGCAGTTTCTTCCTGTACTTATTCTAATAGCCGGTGATAGCAGCTGCGACCGGCTCACCGGCACCAGGCAACACTTGCCAGGCTTTCGCGTCACTCACCCTCGAACTCGTCTGCTATTCTGATCTCTTCGAAAGTGCCTTCCGTCTAGTTAATTGGAACCCATCGGCTCATTCTTTAATATCGAATTTCGACTGCGACTCAGCATAGCTGCTCGCTTAGGCAGCTGCATCAGGGGGAACCCATGATTCATGCGAGCACCGAGATGGACCCCTCTAAGCCGGATGCACCGTTCCGCCGACAGTTGATCTAGGGTAAAGACGATCTCGTTTGCTAAGTTACTGACCGCCAGGCATTGTTGATGGCCCGGCTGATCCGGGTCGTCATCTTTGTTTGGTGCCGATGCCGGCCTCATGCACATCGGCTATCACCCGAAGCCCCTTGAACAGGCCGCTCTGCGTCGCCGCTCGGAAAGCGGTCGCAGCGCCGTCTGAGGAACGGATGGGGGGGGGCGTGATGGGCGTGGCCCCTTTTCCTGTTAGTGCCGCCCTGAAACCTGGCGCCGCTTTAAGGTTTCGGAGTGGTTTGCAAGTCGGTGAGGAGCTTTGTGATGCGGTTGGCTCTGCTTGCCGCGTTCGGGGAGGTGATCACTGGATGTATCGCGGTGTATCGGTCGGTGCGGGTGAGCGAGGCGAAACGAATCGTCGCTGACGGCGATTCGGCGAGCGCTTGAACGAGGTCGTCCGGCGCCTGCGCTTCGCCCTGGCCGGCGTAGGCCCGTGCCCATCGACCGTCTGCCTTTGCCCGGTCGATTTAGGCCTGCCCGCACGGCCGCATTCGACCGTCCTGGGTCAGTAAGGTCACGATGGCGACGTTTCGTTGCGACCAGATCGACGCCTGTCTGCGGGGAGTGAAGTGCTGCTGGAAAGTTGTCTCATCGATCGCGTTGCGGCGTCCGTCGATCCACCCACTGCACAGAGCTTCCGCCAACGCCTGGGCGTAGGTCAGCGTCGTCGGCTGCGTGGTGCCTTTTTTGGCAAGCACCAGCCGCACCCCGTCGGAGGTGGCTTCGTTCGTGTCGAGCCAGGCCCGCCACGCCGCCGCATCCGCGACGACGAGCCGATCGGGGGGGTGCAGTTGTTCTTTACGGCCAGCAGGTTTATCCGGTGGAATCAATGTGGACCCTCTTCCTCGTTCGAGGCACTTCCCTGAAGCTGCGGTGTGTGTGCTGTTCGGTTCAGCGGGGCATCTGGCCGGCCCCGAACCGGCCGTGCAGGACCTGGGCCGCGGCGCTGAGCTCGGTGGGGCCGATGATGGTGAAGGGCGCATCGAATCGGGTGACGAAGGCGAGCAGCCCCACCCACGACCAGGACCCGACGATGACCCGGGTCGAGGTGTCGGTGACTTCTTCGAGCTCACCATCACCGATCCAGGGGGCGACGGCGGCGGCCGGCAGGTCGATGATCATCTCTCCGACGCATGGCCAACGGTCTTCGGTTTCGGATCCCTTCGATCTGGCTGCGAGGAAGGATTGCGCGTCAGGTGCCGGCAGCTCACGAGCTGTGAACCGGGGACCGGTCGGGGTGCGCGGTGTCATCCGGTCCAGCCGGTAGAACCGCCAGTCGTTTTTGTCCAGGTCCCATCCGATCAGGTACCAACGGCTGCTGCGGGCCACAATCGCGTGGGGTTCGAGGCGTCGTGGACCCTCGCTCCGTTCGTTGTAGTCGAAGCGCAGGATCATCTTGTCGCGGACCGCGGCGCTGACGGCTTCCAGGACGGTCGGATCGACACGGGACGGGGTCTGGGCTCCGGTGAAGCGAATGCCGTCGATGCGATGCCGGAGCCGGGAGGGCATCACCTGGCGCACCGTCGCCAACGCCCGCGCCGCGGCTTCATCGATGTCAACACCAGTGAAGGGAACGCTCTGCAGAGCAACGGCGATCGCGATGGCCTGTTCGTCATCGAAGAGCAGCGGTGGCAGCTGCGACCCGGCCGCGAGCCGGTACCCGCCGTCGGGACCCTTCACCGAACCTATCTGGTAGCCCAGTTCTCGCAGCCGGCCGACATCGCGGCGCACCGTCCGCGCAGTCACCGCCAACCGCTCAGCCAGTAGCTGGCCTGGCCAGTCCCGCTGGGTCTGTAACAACGACAGCAGCGACAACATCCGCGATGAGGATCCGACCATAAATCTGAGTGTCCTCCAGTAGAGGACCGCCGCTGTCCTCAACCCCTGAGACCGTTGTTCTGGACGGCGATCCTGCCGCTCACCCCAGCGACCAGAAGGACACGTCATGAGCATCAAGACCACCACACACCTGAACTTCCGTGGCACGGCCCGCCAGGCGTTGGATTTCTACCAGAGCGTGTTCGGCGGCCAGGTCATCACCGCCGCCTACTCCGAGTTCGGCATGCCCAAAGAAGCTCCGGGCGCCGACAAGATCGTCTTCGGCCAGCTCGAGAACGAGGACGGCTTCCGTCTCATGGCCTACGACATTCCCGGCCACGACGACACCGATTCCTCCGCGATCGCCGGATCGACGCACCGCGAGAACGGTGCCACGATCACCGATCGCACCTTCTTCCAGTCCGTCCGCGCCGAAACCCTCGACGAAATCCAGGGCTACTGGAACAGCCTGTCCGACGGAGCCGACATCATCGAGCCGCTCGCCCCATCGGCGTGGACGCCAGGCTTCGGGATGCTCACCGACAAATTCGGCGTCACCTGGGTCCTCGACGTCCAGGCCCCTTACGCCAACTGACACGTCCGCCCCACGGCTGAGCTCACGATCGAATCACGACCGTGAGCCCAACCGCATCTTTCCCTTACCATGACCAAGTTTTGTCCGAAAAGCATATCCTGAATACCAGCGCCCTGGACGACTGCGGAACGGCTTGGCTACACGCCGTCTCCGGTCGCCCGGGCCCTGCGCACCGGCCGCTCGGATATCGTGCTGTGCATGCTTCCGGATATCCCGGTAGGTCCGAGCGTCGGCGAATTCCTGGACCGTCTTTCGGCGGTGCTCGAGGCCGCCGGGTTCACATTCGTGGCCCACCCGCGAGCGTTCAACACCCAACCCATCTCCCAGGTGTGGAAGGCGATCACCCCGGCGGCCGTGGTCAGCTTCGACCAGTTCTCTGATCAGGACCTGGCCGCCGCCGGACACCGCCACCTGGGTTATGCATTCCCTGCCGACCTCCGCATGGCTACTTCGCCAATTCCAGACTGGGCGGCGCCCGACAGGCGTGCGTAGATCCAGACATCGACGCGCCGACGACCGTGACCATGGAAATGACCATCGCGGGTTCCCTCGAAGCCATTCACGCCTGACAACAGCCAACCCACGGATTACCGCGGTCTGCGCCTACAACGACGACGTCGCGCTCGCCCTGCTCGCCGGAATGCGAGAACTCGGCCTCACCGCACCCGCCGACCTCGCCGTCATCGGCATGGACGACATTCCCGCCGCAGCTTTCGCGGCACCAGCGCTGACAACCATCAACTCAGATATCAGCGGGCTGAGCCGGCACGTTGCAGACACCGTCCTCAGCCGCCTGAACGGCAAAACGCCCCCACAGCACACCCCACCGGCGGTGCTCACTGTCATCACTCGTGAGACAACCTAAACCGCCAACCACGTAATGGGTCCGACCTCGTCCACGAAGGCAGCGGAGGGGTTTCATTTTGGGTTGGTGGCCTGAGCCGAAGCGTTTCCAAACCAGGTCGTATAGGTCGGCGACCTGCCGGGCGGTGCGGGCCGAAGTCAGGGCCTGGCCGGATCGAACTGCACGCTTCAAAGCAGGCGGCTCTCCGCCATGGCCTCAGCTTGGGGCATGCTCTGTGAGCCACTGCTGCCACCGCGGCCCGTCGCGGCCGATAACGTCGGCGGCGTTGTCCGCATAAAGGTATGACCAGATCGACACGGCCGACTGCTCGCCGTACTTCTCCACGACCAGGAATGCCGTGCCCTCCGCCGGCTCGTCGAGCACGAGGGCCAGGCGACGCTCGGCGACGTCGACCACCGTTCCCGCCAGGCTGGGCGAGCTACCCCCGTTCAAGACGAGGCGTTCCCCAATCGTCGGTGTGGCAGCAACCCCCAGAGCCAGAGTGACGGCCGCCCAGGTGGCATCTCTGTCCGCCGGCCAGATTGCCATCGGCAGCATGGCGATCGCAGAGCGCCCGGCGAAGTGCTCCAGGTGCAGGCGCAGGTTGAGCAGGAAAAGCAGCCAGCCCTCAGCCAGGCCGTCGTACTGGGCGTCCCATTCCGCTCCCGAGCCGAAGCCGCTGTTGACCAGCCGAACGACACACGTACCGCCCTCGCGGGCCTCGACAAGCCACTCGAAGGCAAGTCCGCCCTCGCCCTCACCCTTGTCGAAGACGATTCGACGGGGCGGTTCCCACGCGGCTACCCGACCGGAGATCTGCATCTCCGGCGCTTCGCCGAAGGACGCGGTTACGCTCCCACCTTCCCGCTCCTGCATCTCGTGCGGGACGTACCAGGAGGAGATGCCCGGCCCCGTGGCGATCGCGCGCCACACCTGCTCCGGGGTCCCCGGTACCTCGATCTCCAGCTCGATGGACCGTTGCTCGTCGGTCATGGTCAGCTCTCCTCATGGGTGGCGCGGGGTGTAGTGGTGGGGGCAGGGTGGGAGGCGATGATCAGGCGGTGCCATCGGCCGGTCGGCGCGGACTCGTCGTGGTAACGCGCAACCAGAGCGTTGACGGCGTCGGCGAGCTCAGCGGTGAAGACGGCGCGGCCCTCCGCGGAGGCGAATCTGATGTCGACGTCGATCGTCAAAGTGGCCAATGGCTTTTGCGCTCGATCGGCGGCCCTGACCAAACCCGCCACCTCGCTGACGAGCCGCGATGCGACAGCGAGCAAGTAGCGGGAAGAGAGCCGGTCGGTGCGCGCGGGGTCGGGGGCCGTCGCACCCAGCACCTCGGGAGACAGGAGGTACGAGCGGGCCGACGCGACGACGACCCGCTCGGTCAACCCGCGCCGCTGCCGGTGCTCGACGAACACCAGCAGCCCGACGTGCTCCAACGCACGCACGTGGTAATTGGCCTTCTGCCGTGAGACGCCAAGCTGCGCAGCCACAGTCGTGGCCGACCCAGGAGTCGTCAGTACGGCGAGCAGGCGACAACGCAGCGGGTCCAAAACTGTAGCGGCCACGTCGGGCCGGTCGATGACCTGGAGGTCAAGCATGCACTCGAGTTTGCTATTGACAACACATTTTGTCAATAAGGGGCCTTGAGGGCCCGGCGAAGGGGGCGTCCCCACCCGACCCGGCGCGGAGGGACAAGTAGTCCTCCTCCTGCGACGCCGACGGCGGCCCACCGGAACGCTGCTCTTGAATGCCAACTTCTCGCCCGTTCACCGCCGAGGCTGGTGGCCGGACCATCAACCTGGTAGCCGAAATTCGGATGGAAATCGTGGAGCGTCGTGGGCCGTTTCTTCTGGAATCAGGTCGGCAGCACGGCAAATTCGAATTGCGGTGGCGATCAAGGAGGGGTACCTCGTTAGGGTAAATAGTTGGCCGGTCGCCGGACTTTTGCGGCGGCTGGCTGGCGCAGCTGAGCGTTTCGGGCCGGATCCGGGTGGTTCCGGTATATTCACTGCTCCGAATGGTCGACGCGGCCCTATGGCGTTGTAGTGAAAGTGGTCGTGCTGCAGTAGCTGTGCCCTGACTGGTCGGCGAGGGCCACCCGGTTCGGATCGCCGCGCGCCCGTTCGGGGTGATCGAGTCAAGGAAAGTGGACTTCGCCGCCGAAATGCGATATGTCCGGCGGGGTCTATCACACCGGCTGGCGGAGGGGTTGTCTGGTGGTTGCGCCACTGCTGTTCAGGGCGCCTCGAATGTTCTGCGTAATGTGTGCCCCGGGGCTGTTATGCCGTCTTTCACCTTCTCGTCGATTTTCGGTGTGTGTCGTGGCGTGGTTCGCGGCGGATCCGGTGCAGGCCACCGCAACCACCCCGGCCGCCGCCGCACCACCTCCCGCCGCCGCACCGGCCGCCCCGACGGCTCCGGCGGCCGGTGGGGGGTTGGGGGCGGTACCGACGGATTCGACGACCAGTCCGTGCACGTCCGGCATAGCCTCGCCGAAAGGCGCGGACACCACCGCCGCGCCGACCGGCCCCACGGTGGGTAAAGGGGGTCGCTTCGCTGCGGGGCCGGATGTCGAAAACCTTCTCCGGGGCAGGATGTTGCAGACCGAGGTGTCCACAGTGCCGGGCAACTTCACTGGGGGATTTGGGGAGTTAGCCCCTCCCGCCGGCGGATCTTCTGCGCGGTGCATGCGGCTATAGGGCAGCTGAAGCGCACGGACCGCGATGTGGCCTGTGCTACCGGAGATCGTCAGGTCGGCGTTGGTGGCGGTGGGGATGCGCAAGGTTGCGGCGCCGTCACCGGCGTAGATCTCGGTGAGGCCGGCGTCCAGGATGATGCGGACCTGTTCGGAGGCTTTGGGCATTTTGGTGTCCGCATTTCCACGCCTTTCGACGACGACAAGTTCTGAATTGCCTCGGACCCTGGCCGCCGCGCCGGCAACGAGCCGCCGGGGGCGCAGCCGAGCCAGCCAAACCCATCGGCTGCACCGGCGCCTCCACTAACTCCGGCACCTGCCTCATGCCCTCGCAGTACGCTTCTCCGACCCCACCCTTGGCAGATTCACTCGACACGACCTCTCGTCCCCCCGGTGACACGCACCAATCATGCCTTTACCCCTATGCTGGCGACGACCCCGCCAACAAGAGCGACCCGTCGGTCACCATGAAAGGGTTCTTCATGTCTGGTCGGCTTGATGCCGCAGTCTGGTCGTCGATGCACACCCGAATCGCGTTGGCACTCGGAATTGGCTGGATGCTCGACGCATTCGAAGTTCAGATCATTGGATCGGTCATCCCGGGCATCCAAGAAGAGTTCGGTCTGAACAGTCAGCAAGCCGTTTTCATCAACGTGATCTGGTTCGTCGGGATCGGAGTCGGGGCGCTGGCGTTCGGCCGCCTTGCTGACGTCGTTGGGCGGCGCCGACTTTTCGTGGGAACGCTGGTCTTGTACTCGATCGCGGCGGTCTGCAGTTCGGCCGCTCCGTCGTACGAAGTGTTCGTGCTGTTCCGTTTCATCACGGCTTTGGGTGTCGGCGGGGAGTACTCAGCGATCACCTCCGCTATCAGCGAGTTCACGCCGAAACGGAATCGGGGACGCAGTAACGGCCTTGTCATGTCGTTCTGGGCGGTTGGTGGAATCCTAGCCAGCTTCGTCTCCATCGTCATCATCTCGACATTTGGGTTGACCTGGCGCTACACGCTTCTCTTCGGTGTCGTCAGCGCCGCTTACGGCTTGTACGCCCGCCGGTTGATCCCCGAGTCGCCGAGGTGGTTGGCCTCGCGTGGTCGTCTCGACGAGGCAGACCGTATCGTCGAGCAGATCACCGGCGTGCACAGCCCGACCGGATACAATATGGGAGTCTCCGTCACCCCTTCCGCAGGCCCCTTCAGCCAATTGTGGGCGGACTACCGCGGTCGTTTGTTCTTCGGCATGGTCCTGGACTTCTCCGAGGCGGCCGGCTACTACGGACTTTTCACCGCGATGAGCATCTTCGTGTTCTCGTCGGCCAGCGGGGCAGTGCCGATCAGCAACCAAGCGCTGCCCTGGGTTTACCTGGTCGCCAACTTCGGAGCCCTGGCCGGCGGCGTGATAGTGGCGTTCGCCCTGGACCGCGTGGGCCGCAAACCCACAGTGACGTTCTCCTACAGCGCCGCCGCCCTGAGCATGCTGCTCTGCGCGTGGGCGGCGTCGACCGGCTCGCCCGGCATCGTCGTGGTCGCCTTCACCATCGCGGCGTTCTTCGCGACCTGTGCCTGGGTGTCGGCCTACCCGACGTTCTCGGAACTGTTCCCCACCCACCTCCGCGCAACTGGAATCGGCGCGTCTGTTGGTGTTGGACGGGTCGGCGCGATCATCGGACAAGTGCTGTTGGCCGAGGTGGCGCTGTCGTTCAGCATCGGAGCCATGTTCGTACTCCTGGCAGCTTTCTGGCTGATTGGAGCCGTCGCCGGCGGCATCTGGTGGCGGTACGGGGTAGAGGCTCGGGACGTCAGCCTTGAAGAACTCACCAGAAGATAGACCGCGGCCACTGGATCAGGGTTGCGTCTGGGACAGGGTGCATGACCTTTGTGGGGAGCGGTGAGCTGTCTTCGCCGTATCGATGGGCGAGCACGGCGCAGGCCCGTCGTGCCAGGACCATGAGTGCATCCATAGCTTTCCGGTGGTCTGGGCGAGCGCGGATGTTGCCGCGGGAATCTTCGAGCAAATGCTCGATCTCGGTTAGGAACTCCGCGATGACCATCGGTGCGAATGTTGAACCCAGGGATTCTTGCGCACGTACACGCCGGTAACACCAGCGTAACCGAGCGGCTGTTGTACGCCGCCGGGGTTATCGACGCGATCGGCAGCGTCGATCGCGGCAACACCCAGACCGATTCCTTGAGCCTGGAGTGACGACGCGGCATCACGATCAAGTCGTCGGTCGTTTGCCGGTTCAGGCTTGGCGGTCACCGCGGTTGAACCCGACGCCGGAATGCTCGCCGTCCTGCGCGGGGAAACGGTCGGCATGCCGGTCACTCCGGTCCTGGCGTGTTTCGAAGAGTTACCGACACCCCAGCCGCCGTATGACTTGCTGTACGCAGCGGCGGCCTTGCACTGGACCGAACCACGCGGCCGCTGGGAACGCGCAGGATCTCTGCTGCGCCCGGGTGGCACCTTCGCCTCCTTCGGTGGGCCGACCGAGATCGCCGACCCTGCACTAGGTGAGCAGGTCGCAGCAGCACGCCAGTCGATCCTGCCCACCGACGACGTGCCATCGCCGGATGGCACCGCGGCCGACGCGCTCATGCAATGGCCAGGGACCGAACTGGAGCGCGAGGCGACGTTCGCAGACGTTGAGCAGCACGAGCTCCCACGGGTATGGCCGACCACCGCGGCCGAGTACATCGGGCTGCTGTCGACGGTCTCCGCTTACCTGGTCCTGCCGCCCGCCAACCGAGCCGCAGTCCCCAGTCAGATCAGGGCAGTTCTCCCCGACTGCTTCCTGCTCTCCACGACGATGACGGTCCATCTCGCCCGGTTCGAACCGTGAATGGAACCAGCGTGTCAAGCACGCTCTGCGCTTCAAGCACGCCGACACCACGCCGAGTCACGGTCGGCTCGAAGGTCCGAGCAAATACGTCGGACGACGACACGGTCGGTGACCAGAACGGGATCGCTGACCGGATGCGGATCGCTGACCGGATGCGGATCCCTTTGCGGCGACCAATGGGTCAGGGATTCGCTGGCATCCGTCGGGCTGACCGTAGGGTCTTGATCGCGCACCTGAGCCCAATCGACCCCGTCGGCGTTCCTGAGGCGACGGGAGGGTATGTAAACGCCCTGAATGTAGAGGGCGCCTCGCGCCTGCTGTTCGTGAGTGGGCAAATTCCAGAGACCCGAGACGGTTATGTTCCGGCCGGCATCGAAGATCAATGCCGGCTGGTTTGGGCGAACCTGATGCTCGTCCTTGAGGAGGCAGAATGGGAGTCGCCAACCTCGTCAAGATCACGACTTTGTTGTCTGACCGGGAGTACGCCGAGGTGAACACTGCCGTTCGACAAGACTTCCTCGGTGACCACCGTCCAAGCCTCAGCGTGATTATCACCGGCATCTGGGATCCTGCCCGGCTTGTCGAGATCGAGGCTATCGCAGCGTCCTGACAACTTTGCAGTTCTGCAGAGGGATCGTCACCGGGAGCCGACCGCGCGGTCACCGCGCTCACGGGACGGAGCTCGTCCGTCCCGCAGCGTCGCCTCGCGTCTTGGAGATTGCGGGCATCTATGGCACGGCTGTCCGCACCAGCGTCGCGACCTTCGATCTGAGCGAACCACCGATCGACCAATCGGAGCACAAGATCGCAAGCACCGAGCGCGGCGACCACGTGATTGCATCGAGGACGGAACTGACGTCGTCGGTTTCGCCTACTCCGGTGCGGTCCGACCGCGTTCGGCGTACGTGCACACTCGGGAATCTCGGTGTACCTCGCACCCGAGACGGTCGGCGCCGGCTTGGGCAGCCTGATCTACCCGCAGCTGCTGCTTCTCCTGCGGACGGACGGTGTGCACCTCGCGGTGGCTGTCATTGCACAGGCGAACTCTGCGTCGGTCGCCCTGCACGAGAAGGTCAGGTTCGAGCTGGTCGGCACCATGCGAGAACTCGGTCGCAAGCTCGATCGATGGATCGATACATGCCGGTATCAGCTTCCGCTCCAACGATAACCGCACGCGTACAGGTCTCCTGCACGCCGACCCTCCGAAGCTCCACTGCAGCGATGACCGAGCGCGTCTCTGGAGAGGTCCGCCACTGGGGCGGACTCCGATGTGCCGCCCGTGCATGATGCGGTCGCCGATCGCCGTTCAGTGGCCAGGTTCGCCCGTTCCGCGGCGTGCACGCAGCTGCTCGACCAGGATCTCGCCGTGGCCGGCGTGGCGGGCTAGCTCGGTGAGCAGGTGGGCGTAGAGGAAGCGCAGGCTGACCGGGGTTCCGCGCCAGTCGAAGACCTCGTCGAGGTCGTGCTCGGCTGCGATGTCCCGGGAGCGATCGCAGGCGTCGAGATAGCGCCGCTGTACCTCGACCACTGTGTCGTCCGGAGCAACTGTGAAGCTTTCGTCGACGGTGTCCGGGATCCCGATCTGCTCGCGCGACATACCGGCCACTCGGTGGTGGAACCACACCTGCTCGACGAAGGTGGCGTGCGTGACCAGCCCGAGCGGCGTGGTCAACGACGGCACCAGCCGGGCGCGCGCCTCCTCCTCCGTGAGCCCGTCCAGCAAGGCCGCAAGGTCGGTGCGCTGGGCCTCGAGCTGGTACTCCATCACGGTTCGTTCGTCGCCGGTCCGATGTGTGGTCACCCCGGCACCCTAGCGACACCGCGAGCGAGCCCGCCGCCCCGCAGCTGGGGCTTTGTACAAGGGCAGGCTGAGGTCCTGATCGTGCCTTTGCCTCGACGTCGCACCGACCGTGGCCGCTGCTTCAGAGGACCGAGAATCGATGATCTCGGCGGGCCCCGCCCGCTCCGGCCCGTGCCGCTCAACGATCCCGATACGGGAACGATGATCGTTTCCGGCCTCTGACTTTGCGGGCCTCGAACGTCACCGAAGGACGTTCGGCTATCGGGAAGGCGCCCATGTTGCAACTCACCATGCTGGACGCGGTGCGCGTGCGCCGGCCGTGGGCCGGGAACGAGCGTACGGGCGCACGAGCAACGACCTCGCCACCTCCATCTTTAGCAGAGTTCGGCGCTTCTCATGAGGTCGGTGGTTTCGGCCTAACGTCATCGACCTCAGATCGGAGCTCATCCCGTTGCCACCGTCCCCGCGAAAGGACATCGCTTGACGAACAGACCGACACCCTTTGAGGTCCACGAATCAGGCGTGCTGCTGCACGGGACCAAGGTGCACCTCACGGTCGGTGATCAGTTAGTGCCTGGCCACCTGTCGAACTTCGAGCCAGGGCGGGTCATGAACTACGTCTACGTGACCGAGACGCTCGACGCCGCGACCTGGGCCGCCGAGCTGGCAGCCGGCGAAGGCCGAGGACGTATCTACATCGTTGAGCCGACCGGCGCTATCGAGGACGACCCAAACGTCACCGACAAGAAGTTTCCCGGCAATCCCACTCGCTCCTATCGCACCCGCGAGCCTGTTCGCATCGTCGGTGAACTCACGGACTGGATGGGCCACACCAGCGAGCAGGTGCAGGCAATGCAGGATCGGCTCGCCGACCTCACGCGAAAAGGGCTCGCCGTCATCCATGACTGACTCAGTCGTAGCAGCGACCGAGACTCCATCCCGATCGCCGATCGGTGTCCGGTCAAGGGACCCTGTCGGGTGATAGCTGCCGTTGTTCAGTGTGCCCCGATTCCTGGTCGCCGCCGCCGTTGAACAGTTCCGCGAGCTTGTGCGGTGCGCCGGAACCGAAGATGAGTTCGACCGTCTGGTGTGCCTCGATCGCCTCGGCTTCACTGCGCGGGAACATCACCCTCTCGTAGGCAGTGAGCGCTGATTCGATGTCGCCGGGGTTCGCAGCGATCGCTCGGGCGAGTTCGGCGCCGTCGAGCATGGCGATGTTGGCGCCCTCACCGCCGGGGACGGTGAGGTGCGCAGCGTCGCCGATGAGTGTCACGCCGGCGACCCGGGCCCACCGGTGCCGGTCCGGGAGCTGGTGGATGCTCCGCAGAATAGGTGCGGTGTCGCTGTGGGCGATGAGCGCGGTCAGTTCCGGTGCCCAGTTGCGGAACTCGGCTGCGATGACGGCACGGGTGGTGTCTGCGTCGGCGAAGTCGATGCGGTCGAACCATTCCAGGGGTCGTGACAGGATGACGTAGGTGTGGATGATGTTGCCGGCCTCGCGGTGGGCGAGAAATCCTTCGCCGGGTTCCAGGGCGTAGAGCGCGCCGTTCCCGACGGCCGCGGCGGTTGCGGGATGGCGGTTGTCCACGTCATGCAGGTTCGTGTCGATGTAGCTCATCCCCGAGTACATCGGCTGCTCGGCCGAGACCAGCGGCCGAACGTTGGACCAGGTGCCGTCCGCACCGACCAGCAGTCCGGTCCTCAGGGTCGAACCGTCGGCAAAAGCAAGTTGGTGCACCCCATTCTCGATCGCGGCCGCTGTGAGGAGTTTCTTCCCCCACTGCACGGTGCCCTCAGGCAGTGAATCCAGCAGGATCCGGCGGATGTCGCCGCGGAGCGCTTCGGGCTTGGCAATCGATCCGTCGTCGGAGACGTCGCCGAGGATGACCCCGTGCCGGTCGGACACCCGCTGCGCGGCCCCGCCGTGATTCAGGATCGACCGGTATTCATCGTCCAGCTCGGCGATGTGGAGGGCGAGTTGCCCGTTGTGCTCGTGCAAGTCGAGTTGGCCGCCCTGCGTTCGTGTCTGTGCGGACCCCTCCGCCTCGTAGACGGTGACGGGAATGTGATTCAGATGCAGCACGCGGGCGAGTGTCAGACCGCCCAGGCCGGCGCCGATGATGGTGACGGGAGTTGTCATGGGTTGCCTTCTGAGTCACGTTGGACCGACGGTCCACTGTGTCAGCATCTTGGACCATTGGTCCAACCATGTCAAGATGGACTCCATGACCACCCCGACTGAGCGCACGCCGAGACGGTCTGACGCCCTTTCGCGGGAACGGATCGTCCAGGCTGCGATCAAGATCCTGGATGCGGACGGCGAGCAGGCTCTCACCGTCCGGACCTTGACGAGCCACCTTGCGACAGGTCGCGGCGCCATCTATCACCATGTTTCGGGGATGGACGACCTCCTCGCGGCGGCTGCTGACGATGTCGTCTGCGCTGTCACAGAGCATGCGGCCGACGATGCCGATCCGAGCTCGGCGCTCCGCGGTCTCTCGCTGGGGATCTTCAAGGCTGTCGACGCCCACCCGTGGGTCGGTGCTCAGCTGGCTCGCGAACCTTTTCAGCCGGCGGTGTTGCGGATTTGGAAGCGCATCGGGGTGCAGCTCCAGGGGCTCGGCGTTGCCGGATCAGCTCGATCGGATGCCGGCGCAGCGCTGGCGAACTACATTTTCGGGTCGGCCGCACAGTTCGCTGCCGGTGCGCGTCGAACGCGGAATGAAACCGAGCGGCGAAGGTACCTGGAAGCGCTGGCGGCAGCATGGATCGAGCAGGACGGTGACCAAGTTGTCTGCGAAGCAGGGGCTGAACTGGCCGATCACGACGACCGGGAGCAGTTTCTCGCCGGGATCGACATCATACTTAGTGGGATCGCCACCAGGGTCAAGTGAACGACATATCCGAAACCCGTATCGCGTCAAGCATTTGGATGGGATCTCGGAGCCACGACGGCGATTCGTCCCGGTCACCGATCGGCTATCGGTGTCCCACCGGCATCACCCAGCGGAAGGCGCTGAGGAATGGTCTTCGGCACCAGCATGAAGTTGAACATTGACATCGACGCGCGCCGGTGGCCTCGGCGAAGCGAGTCCCCACGGCCGCGCACACGTACAGGGTGACGACTGCGATAAACCCTCGCCTCATGTGAGCACCCTATGCCGATCCCCAACGGGCCTGTTCGGCTTCCCCGGGAGCTTGGGTGCCGATGACGGCCAATAGCCGCATAGCGTCCGCGGATGGTGTCTTGGGTTGGGCGCTATCGATGATGACGCGCTGGTCGTGGTCGGGGTACTACCAGGACGTTCAGGTCGAGGTCGATCTCACCGACTGTGGGGTTTGCAGTCGTCCTGTGTGGTTGGCCGATCTACCGGAATGGCTGCCGGCTTGGTGCCTGCATCCTCTGGGTCTCGAACCCGTCTAGATACTGTTTCAGCTCAAACAAACCTCAATGGTGTTCGGTCTCCGATTGGCCGATGGCACAGACGTCGTGGTCAAGGCGCGTCCCGATCATGATCGGGCTGCATCTTGCGTCGCGGCGCAGCTCCGGTTGGCCGAACGGGGGTTTTAGTGTGCTCGGCCGCTCACCTCGGTGGTCGCTGTCGATTCATTGGCCGTTCACGCCGAGGAGCTGCGGCCCGGTGGCGAGGTGTCAGGTGGGACTCGGCTGAGGTGGCGGGACGGAACGCGGAGGTGTTCGCCAGGCTGATGGCCGAGCTGGCCGGAGCTACCGTCACGCTGCCCCTGCCAAATCCGCGGTGGGTACGTTGGAACCACGCCGACTCTGGTCTGTGGCCGGCGATCAGTTTCCTGGATGAGTGGGACTAGAGCGCGGTGCCGGACGATGTCGTCGAGGCCGCCAACCGTGCCCGCAGACGGTTACTGGCCACCAATCTGCCGTGCGTCCTGGGGCACGCCGACTTCGAGGCGCAGAACCTCCGATGGCACGGCGTCGAAATGTGGGCGGTGCACGATTGGGCCAGCCTGGCCTGGCAACCGGAGGCGGCGCTGGTCGGAGCGGCGAGTGGCACGTTCGCGAGTGTCGGGCCGCCCACTCTGGCGCCGATCGTAAGCTCGGAGGCTTTTCTGGTGGCCTACCAGAATGCTCGACAGCGCTCGTTCACGGCCGCGGAGCAGGAGATCGCTTGGGCGGCCAGCGTGTGGCCGGCAGCGCACAGATAGCTTCCGCATCCACGCTCACCGACCGCTCGAAGCGCTGGCACGGGTGAAATTCAACTGTGCTGCCCGGACGTGCGCAAGTTGCGTTCTTGTCCGGGGAAGGAGCTGTTTTCGTGGCCGCCCCAGCGTGAATCGTCACCGCAGGACGTTCGTCTTCCTCGATGCGCTGCTCATGTGCAAACGCCCGGTCACGATGCGTTGCAGTCTGGCAATCCAGTCTTGAGCGGGATGCCCGGAACGATCCCGGCTCGACGCAGGCTAGGTATGTCGCCTGTTCCAACGGCGCCGCGCACCGGCATGTGCCTCGCGCAGCAGGGCGCGCAGTTCCTCGGCGGTGCCAGGTCCTGGCTGCACGATGCAAACCCATCCCAAGCGGCCGTACACCGGGTGCGGGAAAACTTGGTCGCAGCTCGTGACATCTCCGCTCTGAGCCTGTCCGCGGCGTCCAGCGTCGACGTTCACCCGGAAGATTCCTGATCCGAGTCCCGATGACGGCTCGCCTGGGTAGTCCTTCGTCACCACGGTTGCGAACGGTTGGCCGGGCGGTACCACGGCGTCGGGGGCGTAGTAGAAGAAGAGATCTCCCCAACTCACCTCGGGCGACCCGTCACCCGGAGCGGGTCCCAGGGTGAGAACACTGCCCAAGGACTCGATGAAACGGCTGATCTCCTCAATAGTCATGGTTCAACAGAAACATTCAAGTGGATGTGGAGGCTTCGGGTGCGCACCCACGATGTCGCCCGCCGGTCCGGCTGCTCGATTCAGCAGGTCCGCAAGCTCGAGGCCGCCGGAGTCCTGCCCCCCGCCCCGCGCACCACCTCTGGATACCGACAGTACGACGAGCGCCACGTCGCCTGCCTGCTGGTCTATCAGCAGCTGGCGGCAGCCATCGGCCCGGTCCAGGCACGCCTTGTCCTGTGCGACGCACACCGCGACGAAAACGCGTTGCTGGTACGACTGGACGCGGCCCACGCACGGTTGCACCAGGAACGTCACGAACTCGAGCTCGCCAGGCAGGCACCGCGGTCCATCAGCAACGAGCCGATGGCCGACATTCAACCGGCAGACTGGATGTCGGTCGGAGAACTCGCCCTTGCCCTCGGCATACGACCTTCCGCTCTGCGACACTGGGAAGCAGAAAGACTGCTCAGTCCACGTCGAAACCGGAACGGCTCTCGCACCTACAGTCCGGTTGATGTCCGCGACGCTCGTCTCATCCACCAGCTACGTCAGGCCGGCCACCGGATCGCACCACTGCGGGACCTGCTGCCCACCCTTCGCGGTGAACACGGCTGGGATCAGCTGCTCGCCGACCGCGATCACAGCATCCAAACCCGGTCCCGGGCGCTGCTGCGCGGCACTGCTGCCGTCGCAACACTCATCATGGACAGCCGAGCACACCCCTGACCTTCGAGCCATCCTCCTACCAGGTCTATCCGCCTAGTCAGGTCAGGGAGATGAACCCGCGTCCGCCTCCTGACGCGTCCCGGCAACGAGCTGACCCAGCCCGGTAGATCCGTTATCGGGCGGTTGGATTGGGGGGTTGTCGCCGTCCTTGCCACCGTCTTTGCTACCGTCGACGCGCCCAGCCAGGCGTATCAGCCCTGGGTGCGCGGCTTGATCCTTTGGTCGGTTTACCGCCGCGCTTTGCTTGAAATCACGTCCTCCAGCGCGGCCGCTCAGATGGTCACGCCGTCCGCTGCGTCCTCGCGCGCCCGGCCGACCAGGTCGGCATGGCCGCCAGGAATCCCGCTGGCGAGAACGTCAGATCAGGGTCACCGAACCTGCTGCGGTTCATCCCTTCATCCCTTCAGCGCTTCCGCGTTGGTGTCGAACGGCAGACCTGGCGGTCTGATCAACCCAGCGTGATGGTTGCTGTCCGCAGTTCGTCCAGAGCGGCCAAGGCGTACGGCGCCAGATCGTCGTCGACGTCGCGATCACCTTCGGACCATTGGGCGTAGCCCCGCTTGAATGCCAGGACACCCAGCTCGGCCGCGAGGTGAGCGGTCGGGGCGGGCACACCGCGGGCAACCAGAGCGGTGGTCATCGCTGCTGCGAGACCTACGCTCTTGAGGGCGTCACGTTCCTGGAGCTCCGCGCTGGCGGCAACGGCGGCTTTGATCCGTGGGCCGAGATCGCGGTTCATGGGTCCCATCGCACCGGATGCGCGCTCGAGACCGGCCGCGACGGCGCGGAGTGGGCTCGCATCTTCGGGTGCCTCGGCAATCCCCTCGGCGAGCAGCTGGCTGAGGGTCTCCTGGCCGGCCACCAGAAGCTCGCGCTTGTCGGTGAAGTGGCGGAAGAACGTGCTCTTGGTGACCCCGGCGCGTTCCGCGATCTGGGTGACCGTCGTGTCGTCGTACCCCAACTCGGTGAAAAGGTCGACGGCAGCCAGCACGAGCCGCTCACGCGCTCCGGGCTCCCATCTGGCCATGGGTTCATCCTAGGTGACGGGACATGTGTGCCATCACTCTGCTACAGTCATGGGACAAGAGTCCCATCACTTTCTGGAGAGTCAAATGCGCGTGTTCATCACCGGCGGCACCGGCCTGATCGGCTCCGCCGTCGTCGCCGAGCTCCTCGGCAACGGTCACACCGTCCTGGCCCTCGCTCGTTCCGATGCCTCCGCGCTCGCCGCCGAGGCGGCCGGCGCCGAGACCATCCGCGGCGGGATCGCCGACCTCGCCATCCTGCGCGCCGGCGCAGCGGAGGCCGACGGCGTCATCCACCTGGCCTTCAGCAACGACTTCAGCAGCGCCGAAGCAGTCGCGCGGTCGGTCGCCGAGGAGACCGCGGCGCTGATGACCCTCGGCGAGGAACTCGTCGGCAGCGACCGCCCGTTGGTCACCGTCTCGGGTACGCCCTGGGTACCGGGCCGCCTGTCCACCGAGGCCGACACCCTGCCGATGGACGGACCGGTCGGGGGTCGTGGTCGCACCGTCATGGCGATCCTCGGCCTGGCCTCACGGGGGGTCCGCAGCACGGCCATTCGCCTGCCGCGCACCGTCCACAACGAGGGCGACGGCGGATTTGCCGGTCTGCTGACCCAGATTGCCCGTGGGGCCGGGGTGTCCGGTTACCCGGGTGACGGCGCCCAACGGTGGCCGGCCGTGCACGCGCTGGATGCAGCCGTCCTGTTCCGGCTGGCTCTGGAGTCTGCGCCGGCCGGGACCGCCTGGCACGCCGTGGCTGACGAGGGTGACCTGGTGCGCGACATCGCCGGCGTCATCGGGCGACGCCTCGGACTGCCCGTCGAGTCGGTGCCGGAGGCGAACTTCGGCCCGCTCGGCGCGATCTTCGCGATGGACCAGCCATCGTCCAGTACGTACACGCGGGAGACGCTCGGCTGGAAGCCGACGCACCCGAGCCTGCTGGAGGACCTCGAGAAGATCCAGCCCTGACGGTTGTTCCACAGTCAGAGGGGTACAGATCGCGCTGCTACCAGACCGGCAACCGGATCGCTGACCGGGATTGGATCCGGTGCTCGGTCAGCTATCAAATGTCAGATGGTTCACTGGCCGGCCGTGAGCTCCTCAAGCCTGTGTGTGCCGGCAGTCAAAGGTGTGGTGTTGACGATCTCGTCATCAGCTCCGGCACGCAGCCGCCCTTCATAGGTGGCAACATCGCTCGCGAACCTCGCCCGATCTGCCGGTGTCGGGCCGAGCGGGTCTGTGCGGTCGCCGAGGCGGGCGAGTACGAGGTCCAGTGGCGCGCTGCTATTCGTGTGCGTCCGTGGGGCAACCGGGGTCAGGCGATGAGAACGACCTTGCCCAGGGCGGTGTGGGATTCTGCGAGTTCCATCGCCTGTCGGGCTTGAGTGAGCGGGATGCGGGCGGCGACCTGGGCGGTGAGTGTGCCGTCGGCCAAGAGTCCCAGGACCGCGGTGAGGTCGGCGTGCAGCCGGGCCCGGAACCGGGTGGGTCGCAGGAGGTGGCCGGTCCAGACGTTGTAGAACCCGGCGGTGTGGCCGTTGGGCAAAAGATTCCACCATGTCAGCTGCGCGAGTAGGGCCAGGAACGCCGGGATCATCGGACCGGTTTCCTTGAGCAGCGAGTAGCTGACCACGGTCCCGTTCTTGGCAAGCAGTCGGTAGGAGCGCTGCAGGCTCTGCCCGCCGATGTGGTCGAACGCCGCATCGACCCCGTCTGGGGCGAGATCGCGGACGCGTGCGGCGAGGTCGGGGTCGTGGTAATCCACCGGCAGGACACCGAGCTCACGTAGGGCCTGGTGGTGCCGAGGGCTGGCGGTACCGATCACCTGGACCCCGGCGTGCCGGGCGAGCTGCACCAGGGTGGTGCCGACCCCGCCGTTGGCGCCGTGCACCAGAATCGTCTGGCCGGCTTGGATATTGGCTTTTCGGTGCAGCATCTGCCAGGCCGTGATGCCGTTGACGACCAATGTCTCGGCCTCGGCCGGGTCCAGCCGGGCCGGGACGGGAACGAGGTCCTCCGCGGCCAGCAGCACGTGGCTGGCCCAGCCGCCGGTCTTGGTCAGCGCGGCGATCCGCTGTCCCATCATGCCGGGGTCGACCCCCGCGCCGGTCTCCAGGACGGTGCCGACCAGGTCGTAGCCGGGTACGAACGGGAATTACGGCTGCCCGGGGTAGCGGTTCCGGCGCATCGCCTGTTCGGCCATCGACACCCCGCTCGCCTCGACCGCCACCAGCACCTGCCGCGGGCCGGGTGTCGGCATCGGCCGGGTCCGGACTTGTAGACCCGCGGGCTCGACGACGCCGGGCAGGACCACCTCGGTGATCGAAACAGCGGTGGTCGCCGCGGCCGACGACTGAGCTCGATCCGTCGTGTTGCGGCGGGGGGGCCGGGGTGAGGCATTCACGATCGCTCCTGACGTCGGGTCGGTAGTAACGCACTTACAGCCGTAACCATAGGGCTAGTAGTTGCGGCTGTAAAGTGACGGTCGTGAGGTGTCAGTCGACCAGCGCTGGCGATGATGCCGCAGTACCGATGACCCGGGGTGCCGGACCTTCGCTTTAGGCCGATAAGACCCTGAGTCACCTTGTAGATGTAAGGTCACGGCTGTGATGACCACGGCTGCCCGGGTGAAGAACCGTCGGGGCGAAGGTGACCGACTACGTGCGGACATCCTGCGGGGGGCCGCTGAGCTGCTGGAGGAGACCGGGAAGGAGCAGGCGGTGACCTTGCGGGCTGTAGCCCGTCGGGTCGGGATCGCGGCGCCTTCGATCTACCGGCACTTCCCGGACCGGGAGTCGATCCTGCTGGCAGCGGTGCAGGAGGCCTTCGCCGAGCTGACCGGGCAGCTTCGGGCTGCCCAGGCCGCAGTCGGCACCCAGCCCGTGGCGCGGCTTCGGGCGGTCTGCGCGGCATACCTGGACTTCTCCCGACTGCGGCCGCGGCGCTACCGGGTGATGTTCGGCGGAGTGTGGGACGTCACCGATGCCGTGCAGGCCGCCGCGGTGAGCCAGGCCGAGGCCGCTGCGCTGGGCCAAGACGCGCTCGCTGTCATCGTCGAGGCGCTGCGGGACTGCGTCGATGCCGGCGAGTCGGCCAGCTCCGACACGTTCGGCGACGCGGTCGCCCTGTGGGTCGGTCTGCACGGCCTGGCCCATCAGCGCGCCGTTGTCGCCCATTTCCCCTGGCCCATCGGAATCGCCGACCGGTTGGTCGAACGCATCGCCCAGCTCCGGAGCAATAGCACTGCCCAGTAGGTAACCCGGCCGCGGCCCCGAAGCGGTCGGCGATCGAGGTCGCGGTCCGTGCCACCCGAGGTCCGGCGAGCCGCAACAGGATCCCCCAATCGAAGAAATGGTGATCTTGGTCGTCAGCCGCCTCGGCACCCGGTTCCAGGCACCGGACGAGGTTCCCCACACGACGCTGGCAGCCCGCGGAGTTCTTTGCTGCACCCTCGCAGTCACCTCGGCGCACGCCGCCGTCCCACTAAACCCGGATCCACCGCGGTTCATGATCGTTCGTGGTGACGGGGTTGTGGATCTTGGCGTGGGTGCGAGGTTGGTTCGGGGCGTGCTTGTTCTGCCGGTCTGCCGGCTTCTCCGGGTCCTGGTCGTCGGGTCGGGGGTGGTGCTCAGCAGCGCAGCGGGATCGCGTTGATCGCGGTGAGCGCGGTGGTGATCGCGTCGGCCCAGGGCCAGGACTCGGGGAGCCGCAGGTGTCGTCGTCGTCCGGTGCGCACCAGGCGACCGGGCAGGTTGAAGACTCTGCGGCGCAGGGACGCTGCGGTTGCGCTGTTCAGGTCCGGGCCGGCCAGCGTTGCGATGGCCCGGCCAAGGTTGTGGGCCATCACGGCCAGCGCGAGCCGGGCAGCGTTGGCCATGAAGTGCCCTGAGGCAGGTGCGCCAGGCCGGCGCTCTTGAGCTCGGCGATGGACTGCTCGATGATCGCGTGCCGGCGGTGGTCGGCTTCCAGCTCGAGCATCTGCCCTTTTGCGGTTGGTGAAGAACGCGTGATAGCTCCAGGTGGTGAACAGCGCCAGCCGCGAGCCTGGGGTGGGCCGGGTCCGGCGCACGATCAGCCGCAACGGCACAGCGTCCTTGCCGGTGAACGCGGTGAAGCCGATCTCGGCGACGTCCGCGCCGGACACCTCCGGGCTGGACAACCAGTACGGGATCGCCGTCCACGCGGCCTCGTCGATGCCCTCGAGCGCGGCCCGGATCCGCTTGTCCTGGCGGGCGGTAACCGAGAAGCGAACGTCGAGCTTGACCGCGGTGTGCAGCACCCTCCGGCTGTAGAAGGCGCTGTCGGCCCGGACGGTCAGCTTGCCGGTCGCGCCGGCGTGCCGGACCCGGCTGACCGTCTCGGTCAGGAAGCTCTTGGCGCCGCGGCGGCGCCGCCGCGCATCCGGCACATCAGCACCTGCCGGGCTGGGCGCAGGTCGCCAGCTGCGGGTGGTAACCCCGCACCTTGGTGTAGCCGAACGCAGCGCCCTGATTGCGGCGGCCGTGGACCGGCACGATCGTGGAGTCCAGGTCGATCGTCAACGGCGCGGCCAGATCCGCCGGGCCGGCACCGGCGGCCCACAGCCGCGCCAGGAGCTCCCGGCTGATCGCGTCGTGCTGGCGGACGTTGGACCACTTGTGCGCCCGCAGCCAGGAGCCGACCGTCGACGGCGCCCTCGTGGCGTCGAACAACTCGCTCGCAGCGCCGGCCCGCAACAACGCGACGTCGCCGATGCTGTCGCAGCCGGCCAGCATCGACCCGACCACCGTCAGCGCCTTGGTGCCCCTGTTCGCGGCGTGCCTGGTCAGGTGCAACCGGCTGTGGACCAGCTCAGCCAGCCCGATCCGTTCGGCCAGCACCGCTGCCGGCAACAGCCCCGCGCTCGGCACCAGGTTCGCCTCATCGAAGCTCACCGACACCCGGCCAACTCATGCGATGCTCGCACTCGGCAAGTGGCCTTCAACTCTGTCCGGCTCTGACCCCTCAGCAAGGTCATCGTCGCAGGTAGAAGGGTATTTGCGCGTCAGGCTGACCGTGGTCCATCAAGACCAGGGCGGTAGATCCGGGCTTATATCTGAGATGGCCGACGTCGGGCACGCACCCCAGGAGGCGCAGATGAGCACGGGCGACGAGCGGCTGGACGCCGTCGAGGATCGCACCGACGAGGCCAAGGAGGCCGCCGACCGGGTCGAGGACAATGAGGGCCTGGGCCTGCGCCACCGCGAGACTGACCAGCACGGCACCCTCGAGCCCTCGGGCGACGACCGGAACGCGGGGGAGAACCCGAGCCAGGGGCGCGACGCGGGAGCCCCGGGCCAGGCCTCGGAGCGGTGACCGCCGAGCCCGCCGTCCTCAGCCGGGCGTGGGCTCGGCGCCGGCGGCGCGGCTGACCTCGGCCAGGCGCTGCTCCAGGAAGGCGCGCTCCGCGACGTTCGCCGTGAGCTCCATCGCGCGCCGGTACGACTGAGCCGCGCCGGCGGCGTCGCCGAGGCGGCGCAGCAGGTCGGCGCGGGTGGCGGGCAGGTAGGGGTAGGCGGCGAGCCGGGGATCGGTCGCCAGCTCGTCGAGAAGCGGCAGGGCGGCGGCCGGACCGTCGGCGAACGCCACGGCGGCGGCCCGGTTGAGCGCGACCACCGGGGTGTTCCACACCGCCAGCAGCCGGTCGTAGAGGTGCACGACGCGCGGCCAGTCGGTCTGCTCCAGGGACGGCGCCATCGCGTGCACGCCG
>JBBRDH010000056.1:0-30671 GCA_038204125.1 Mycobacteriales bacterium | reverse complement strand
CCCTTCGATGCTGGCCGCACTCGTCACCCAGCGGATCCCGCACCTGGCCGTCCGGGCCGGTCTCTGCACCGCCGTCGTCGGACCACTCGTCCTGCCCGGACGATCCAGCTGCCTGCGCTGCGCCTCCCGGCACCGCGCTGGTCATGACAACGGATGGCCCGGTTTCGAGGCCGCCGCCGCGGACCAGGTGACCATTCCGCCCGCTCAGCTGGTCGGCGCGGCGGTGGCAGTCGCGGTGGGCGAAATCCTCGGGCACCTGGACGGCTTGTCTTCGCCGGAAACCGTCAACGGCACTGTCGAGTGGACGATCGGGGACATCGCGCCGCGGCGCCGGAGCTGGACGATCGACCCGCTGTGCGGATGCATCGAATTGCTGCATAGGAACGAGCAGGCCGAGACGAGATAAATGATCAACCCCGGGGCGCGCGCGGTACACAATGGCAGGGTGTCCGACATTCCTCGTGGAGCCATCAACAGAACAGCCCGGCTGGCGAGCCTGCCGTTGTCAGCCGCCGGACGCGTCACCCTCGGCTGGGGCCAGCGGCTGATCGGGCGGGACCGGGACGACATCTCCGCCGAGATTCAGCGCCGGACGGCCGAGCAGGTGTTCGAGGTGCTCGGCACGCTCAAGGGCGGAGCGATGAAGTTCGGTCAGGCGTTGAGCGTCTACGAGGCCGGGATCCCGGACGAGTATGCCGAGCCCTACCGCGAGGCGCTCGCCAAATTGCAGAACTCCGCACCGCCGATGCCCGCCTCCACGGTGCACCGGCTAATGGCCGAGCAGCTCGGAACCGGCTGGCGGTCTCACTTCTCGAAGTTCGATTCGGAAGCTGCCGCGGCGGCCAGTATCGGCCAGGTCCACCGGGCGACCTGGAAGGACGGCCGCGAGGTCGCGGTCAAGATCCAGTATCCCGGGGCAGCCGGCGCCCTCAAGGCGGACATGGACCAACTGAACCGGCTGGCTCCGGTGCTGGGCATCATGGTCCCGGGCCTGCAGGCCCGCCCGCTGCTGGCCGAGATCCGCGAACGGGTCATGGAGGAACTTGACTACGCGGCGGAAGCGGCCAACCAGCGGGCGTTCGCCAAGGGCTTTGCCGACGATCCGTCGATCTTCGTGCCGAAGGTGCTGGCGAGCGCGCCGAAGGTCATCGTCGCCGAATGGGTCGACGGGATCGGCATGCGCACCATCATCACCTCAGGCACCACCGCGCAGCGCGATCGGGCCGGCGCCGTGATGGCCGAACTGCACTTCTCCGCGCCGGCCAGGGTGGGCCTGCTGCATGCCGACCCGCATCCCGGCAACTACCTGCTGATGGCGGACGGACGGCTCGGCGTCATCGATTTCGGCTCCGTGGCGCGATTGCCCAACGGGACCCCGCCGATCATCGGCCGACTGTCCCGCCTGGCGCTGGACGGTCGCGCCGACGATGTAGTGGCCGGACTGCGGGCCGAGGGATTCATCGGCCCCGACTACCAGCCGGATCCGGCGATCCTCCTGCACTATGTCCTGCCGTATGCAGAACCGTTGCGGCACGACACTTTCCATTTCACCCGACGCTGGCTGCAGGCCCAGGCTGCCCGGATGGCGGACTTTTCCAGCGAGGAATCCAAATTGGCCCGGCACCTGAATCTGCCACCGTCGTATCTGATGATCCACCGGGTCACGTTCGGCTCGATGGGCGTCCTGTGTCAGCTCGACGCCACTGCGCCGTTCCGCGCCATCGTCACGCGCTGGCAACCCGGATTCGGCAATCCCGACGACACGCTGAACTGAGCTCCGGGTACTCGCCGGGCGCGCTCGTCGAATTCGGCCCAGCCCGGCGCCACGGGCCGCCGATCCTGATCGGATCGGCGGCCCGGCGGATGAGTTCCTACCGTTCCGCCCTGCCGCGGTTACTTCGCCTGGCGGCGCGCTTGGTGCTCACCGCCCGACTGAATTCTGCGTCGCGCTGGATCCGGCGTATTCGGTCCCGGGTCAGGTCTTCGATCAATACGTACATGTTGTTTCCTTTGCTGATGCGGTCCGCATGGACCGGAGTCGTGAGGTCGCGGGTCGGTAGTTCGCAGTCATTGGTCTGCAGCTCGCGGTTATTCGTCTGTTGTTCAATGTTATCGGTCTGTCGTTCACGGTTCGGTCATTCACGGTCCTGTGCCTGACAGTTGCGTGGTTCAGGCGTTCGTCATTCCCGATGCGATCAGGCCGCTTCCTTTCGCGGCCGGCCCCTCGGTCGTTTGCGCGCGATGACGACCCCCTGTTCGAAGATCTCGCCGCCCCACACTCCCCATGGTTCGGACCGCTCGAGCGCAGCCGCCAGGCAGGCCTGGCGAGCGGGGCAGCCCAGACAGAGCGCCTTGGCCCGTTCCAGGTGTGCGGGGCTCTCGGCGAAAAACAGGTCGGGATCACCGGTGTGACAGGGCAGATCCTCGCCGAGCAGCGGGTTGATCGATGAATCGGTTGCAGGTCCTAAAAGCAGGCTGATCACGGCTGGATCACCTCCGGTCGAAAGGAGTACTCGCGGGCGGTTCGAAATACGCAGGTGGGTCGGGAATTCGAAATGTTCTGTACCGGCTGCGTGGAGATGTCGCTGCCGGCCGTCGAGAGAAACTTTGGGTCAGCCGTGCCCGGACCGGCCGATTCGGAACTGTGGGAGTACATCGCTCTGCCTTTGCAAGAAGTGTCGGTGTTCGAGGCGGACTGGCCCCGCACAATGTCGTGGGTGGGCGGCCTTCCAGGGAACACAACGGCCGCGGTTCGCACCAGTAAAAAGGTGGAATCCGCGGCCGGAGGCGAGCGTTGAGCTGAGTACTACCTCAGCTGCTCATCCCCGGACCGTCCGGCGTACGGCATGCCCACAGGCATCCGCGTCAGATCGCGCAACCGCGCGCCTGCGCCGTGCTCGCCCACGACAACACCAGCGCGCACGACACCGGTGGTACCGCTCGGTGCAACAAAATTCGTTGCGACAAACTCGGGAAGAATGTTCATCTTGATCGGTCCTCCTCTTGGTCGTGGGCGGCGTAACGGGCGGCGACTACCCCGGCGCGGGCCGGAGCGGTCAACTGGGAACGCCCCTGAGACTAGGCGCTCCTGTGTAGACCGCGCAACAGAATTAAGCAAAAATCTCGAAAAGCCGAGAGGTGTTGTCTGTCAAAGCCTTCTCAGATCTGGCGGCGTCAAAGCGCTCGGTCGGACAGGTGCCGGCCCGCAGTGCACCAAGCGGCGGGTCAGCGGGTGGACGACACGATGCCGATAATTTCAGCTCCGTAAGCATCCAACTTCGACCTCCCAATGCCGGGGATGGACAGCAGAGCGGCGTCGTCGGTCGGCCGTCGTTCGGCGATCGCCGCCATGGTGGCGTCCGAGAAGATGACGAACGCCGGCACGGATGCGTCGGCGGACCGGGTGCGGCGCCAGGCCCGTAGCGCCTCCACCAGGTCGGGATCCGCGGTGGAGGGGCACTTCTCGCACCGGCCGATCTTCAATTCCGCCGGTGATCGCAGCGGGCCGGCGCACAACCGGCAGCGACCGGCCACCCGACTCCGACCCACGGGCACTGCTTCGGGCGCCAGGCCGGTCAGGAACCGGCTGCGCTTCCGGCCCCGTCGCCCCCCCTCCGTTCGGGACAACGCCCAGGACAGGGCCAACCTCGTCCTGGCCCTGGTCACCCCCACGTAGAACAACCGGCGCTCCTCCTCGACCTCCTCCGGCGTCTCCGCGTGCTGGATCGGCAACGTGCCGTCAGTCAGACCGACCAGAAAGACCGCGTCCCACTCCAAACCCTTCGCCGCGTGCAACGAAGCCAGGGTGACTCCGTCAACGGTGGGTGCATGCTGCGCCTCCGAGCGCTGTTCCAGTTCGGACACCAGCGCGGGCAGCCCCGCGGCCGGATCCCCATCCGCCAGTTCCTCCGCAACACCGACCAGCGCCAACAGCGATTCCCAGCGATCGCGCAGAGCCCCCGCGGGTGGCGGCTCCGAGGTGAGGCCGACCGGTTCCAGCAACCGCCGGACCCTGCCGACCAGAGCGACCACCGGGGCGCTCCGGGTCGGGCGGGCCTCGTCCAGGTCGGTCCCGGTCCCGTCCGGACGGTCGATCCCGGTCGATCCAAGCCCCGTCGATCCAGCGGAGTCAACGCCGGCCTTGCGGAGGGCGACCAGGGCCTGCCGCACCTCGGGGCGGGCGAAGAAGCGCTCCCCACCGCGGACCAGATATGGCACGCCCGCGTCCGCCAGCGCCTTTTCATACGTCTCGGACTGGGCATTCATCCGGTAGAGCACGGCGATCCCGGAGGCCGGCAATCCCCCGGCGATCAGCGCGGCTGCCCGGTTGGCGACGGCCTTCGCCTCGGCCGGTTCGTCGGAGTATTCGTCGAACGTCGCTGCCGGGCCGTCCGGCAGCACGGCCGTCAGCTTCAGCCTGAGCCGGGCCGCCTTGCCCTGCGCACCGGCAATGATCCGATTGGCCAGCGTCACGACCTGAGGTGTCGACCGATAGTCGCGTTCCAGACGGACGACAGTCGCGTCCGGATATTTCCGGTCGAAATCGAGCAGGTAGTTCGGAGAGGCACCGGCGAAGGAGTAAATAGTCTGATTGGCGTCACCCACCACGGTCAACCGGTCCCGCCCGCCCAGCCAGGCGTCGAGCATTCGCTGCTGCAGCGGAGTCACATCCTGGTATTCATCCACCACAAAACTTCTATAGCGGGCGCGGAACTCCCGGGCGACGTCTTCGTCATCCTCGAGAATCGCGCAGGTGTGGAGCAGCAGATCGTCGAAGTCCAGCTGCTGGGCCTCGTTCTTCAACTTTTCGTAGCCGGTGTACACCTTGACGGCGACCGGCCCGGGGACAGGGGTGTCCCGCTGGTGCCGGGCGATGGCGTCCAGGTAGTCGTCCGGCCGGATCAGCGATGCCTTGGCCCACTCGATCTCCCCGGCCAGGTCCCGCAGGGTCGCGGTGTCGGTGGCCGCGCCTGCCCGCTTGGCCGCCGCCGCGACGAATCTCAACTTGTGTTCCAGAATCGGCCACAGCCGGCCGCCCACCGCGCGGGGCCAAAAATAGCCGAGCTGTTTGAGTGCCGCCGAATGGAACGTCCTGGCCTGTACCCCGGCGACGCCCAGCGACCGCAACCGCAACCGCATCTCACCGGCCGCCCGGGTGGTGAAGGTGACGGCGAGGATCTCGGAGGCCGGATGCGAGCCACCCGCGACCAGATGAGCGATCCGGTGGGTGATCGTCCGGGTCTTCCCGGTCCCGGCGCCGGCCAGCACACAGACCGGCCCGCTCGGGGCGAGCACGGCCGCGCGCTGGCCATCGTCCAGGCCGGCAAGCAGGTCCACGTTCGTCGCCCCGGTCATGGCGTCAATGTTCGCACGCCTGTACGACAACAGGCCACCAGCGGCCTGGGCGGGGTGACCGGCGCGTCACCGGAGGGAGTCATCTCGGTCCGGTGGGAGCTGGGTCACCCACCCCGGATCACCCACCCCGGGTCACCCACCCCGGGTCACCCACCCATCGCCGCCCAGGCTTCGATCATCCGGCGGGCGATCGAGATCGACGGCGGCAACCCGATGCCGTCGGCGGTTCCGCCGGCCGCCAGCGCCCGGCGGACCGTCGCCCTGTCGACCCAATGTGCAGACTCGATCTCGCCGGCCCGGGGGGCGAGGATCGCGCCGGCCTGGGCCCGGGCCGAGAAACCCACCATCAACGACCGGGGGAACGGCCACGGCTGCGAACCCAGGTAGCCGATGTCGGTGACCCGGACGCCGATCTCTTCGCTGATCTCCCGATAGACAGTGCCCTCCAACGATTCTCCAGCCTCGGTGAACCCGGCCAGGACCGATACCCGGCCGGCGGGCCAGCTGGGCTGGCGGGCCAGCACCATGTTGTCCGCACCGTCGTGCACCAGCACGATCACCGCCGGATCCGTGCGCGGGAACTCCTGGTGCTCGTTCGGGCAGATGCGTGACCAACCGGCCGACCGCGACTCGCTGGCCAGCCCGCAGCGTGGGCAGAAGCCGCCGTGCCGGTGCCAGGTGAGCACCGCGACGGCCGCAGTGAACAGGCCGGCGTCGGTATCGGAGAGCAGCGCGCCAACCTCCCGGAGGCTGCTCGACCGGGCGCCGCCCGCAGCGACCCCGTCGCCCCGGACCTCGCCGTTGCTCCACCGGTCGGGATCGGCAGTACCCGCAGCGACGTCGACCGGTCCCGGAACCGCCCAGTAGTCAACGAACGAACCGGCCGGGCCCCGCCCTGCCGGCAAATCATCGTTGTCCGGCGAGCCCGATTCCGGGCCGTCGACCGGCACCGTGCCCAACAGGACCGCCTGGTGTGGCGGGCCTGCCCCCAGCGATGCCGCGGATCGGTAGGCCAACCGGACCGGGTCGCCACCGACGACCGAAGTACGGCCGTCGTCGTCGACTGCGATGATCCGGGCGGTCGGCCAGGCGGCCGCGATCCGGGCGGCCGAGCGAAGATCCTCCGAACGGTCTGCGGCGCCCCTGGACAGCACCGGCAACTCGATCGGAAATCCGTGGATGCCGCCGGCCAGCATGACGTGGGCGGCCGGCTCCGGACTTTGGCCGGCCGGGTGTGCGCCCCCGCCAGCGGACGGGGCCGTCACCACTGCACGCCGCCGACTGCGGTGAGGGAAGGGCCGATGGCGTCGAGGTCACCGACCACGACCCCGGTGAAGGCAGCCGGGGCGAGAATCGACGCGGCGACCCGCGCGACGTCATCGACGGTCACCGCCGCGAGCCGCGCCGGATGATCGCGCAGCCAGTCAACGGTCAGCCCGAGACCCACCAGCGAGGCAAGCGTCGAGGCATATCCGGCCTGGGTGGACAGCGATGTGGCGAGAGTACCGAGGGCGTAGTTGGTTGCGGACTCGACCTCCGCGGGCCCGGGTGGGGTGACGGCGAGCCGGCCGAGCTCGTAGCGTGCCTCCAGGAGCGCCGCGGCTGTCGACGCCGTGGCTGTGTCGAAGCTGACCGTGACCGCTGCCCGGCCGGGCCAGAACTCGAAACCGGAATGTGCGCTGTAGGTGAATCCCTTGTCCTCACGGATGTTTTCCACCAGTCGGGACGAAAAGTAGCCGCCATATATCAGGTTCGCGATCTGGGCGGCCGGATAGTCGGGATGGGTCCGCTCCAGAGCGGCAGCGGTCAGGCGGACCTGGGATTGAACCGCGGCCTCGCGATGAAAGGCCAGGACCGCCCCGCCGACGATCGCCGGCGGCTGCTGCAGGGGTCGGGCCACCCCCCGGGCGGACCAGGGCCGCAGCGCACTCTCGACCGCTGCAATCGCCTCCTGGGGGATCAGGTCACCGACAAGGATGAGGACAGAACCCCTGGGAACCAACGATTGTCGCTGCAGGGTGCGGAGTGCGGCGACGCCGACCGCGGCCACGGCGTCGATCTCCGGCATGTCCCGCGCAGCCGGGTGGTCGCCGAACCGGAGGTGCTGCAGATGGCGGCGGGCCACCACCGATGGCTGGGCGGCGGCGATCGTGATGTGCTCCACCAACCGGTTTCTCTCACCGAGAACGTCGTGCCGACGAAAGGCCGGTTCGGTCAGACTCTCGGCCAGTACTTCCAGCAGGACCTGGAGTCCGCCGGCCAGCACCGATCCGGTGACCGACAGGCGCTGCGGATCGACGTTGGCGTCGAGATGCCCGCCCACCATGGCCAGTTCGCCGTCGACCTGCTCACGGGTCCGGGAACCGGTGCCCAGTAACAACGTCGCCGCGAGCAACTCGGCGCGAGCGGAGTGGGCGTCGGTGCGACCGCCGAAAGGCACCCGCAGTCGCACCTCGACCAATGGTGTCCCTGCCTTCCGGACCGCCATCACGGTCAGGCCGTTGTCCAGTTCGACGGTGGAGATGTCCGGCAGCGCAGCGACTGTCGGCGCCGACAACCCCGGTACCGGCCGTGGCCCGGCGACCGTCACACCGATCTCTTCCGCGGTCCGCGCATCGGCAGTCGAGACTGTTCCTGATTTCTGTGCCTTCGCGGATTTTCGCTCCTTCCCGGCGTGGGAGGTGACCGCCGGCGACTTCGCCGCAGCCTTTCCAGTGGTCACGGACTTCTCGGCCGACTTGCGCTTGGTAGAAATGGGAGAGACCTTCCTCAATTGCTCGGGCTCGGGCATTCAGTTTCTCGGTTCGTGGCGATCCGGTGCGGCGGTCTTCCTCCGCGGTCCTTCGAGCGGAGTGCGAAGGCTCTGCGCACTGCCGTCTCGCAACGCTCGCCGCACGTCGGGTCAGGTGGCCGCGCCGGGCACGATGCTCAGCACGGCACCGGTGGCGGGGTCGAGCGCCTTCGCCGCCCGGGCGACCTGCTCCGCGGAGACCGCACCGAGCACCTCCGGGAGCTCGCTGAGCAACTCGGCCCGCCCGTGCAGCAGTTCGAGGGACCCCAACGACCGCGTTCTGGCGCTGATGCTGTCATTCTCGCGATACAGGCCGGCGGTGAAACGGCTGACCGCTCTGGTCATCTCGTCGTCGGTCGGCCCGGAATCGGCGATCATGGCAATTTGGGCGTTGGCCGCGTCGATGACGGCCGAATTCGAGATGTCGTTGTTGTGCAGCGCGCCGAGCACGAAGACGTCCGGATCCCGGGCGTCCAATGGCCCGCCCATCAATCCGGGACCCGCCCAGATCTCGGTGGCCAGACCCGCCTGCGCGACCACCGCCGATTGGAGCCGGGACGACTCGCCATCGGAGAGCACCTGACCCAGCAGGACGTAGGCGAGATACCCGGTCAGGTCGGCCACCGGGTCTGGCAGTCGCCAGCCCACGGCAAAGGCCGGCGCCGGGGCCAGTTGGTCGGTGAGTTGAGCGGTCCGGACCTCCTGCGGCCAGGGCTCGGCGAACGAGGGCCGCACCGGCGCCGGGCGCGCCGGCACGTCACCAAAATGCAGCTCGACCAATTCCGCCGCGGTATCCGGATCGAAATCTCCGCAGACCGTCAGGACGGCGTTGGCCGGGCTGTAATAGGTCTCGAAGAAGTCGGCGCAGTCGGCGACGGTGGCCGCCTGAAGGTCGACGAAATCGCCATAGCCGTTGTGCGAGTTGGCGAACGATCGGAACAGCACCGGCGGCAGATCGATCCACGGGAACCCGCCGTAGGGCCGGCCGAGCACGTTGAGCCGGATCTCCTCGCTCACCACGTCCACCTGGTTCGCCAGGTTCTCGGCCGTGATGCGCGGGGCCCGCATCCGGTCGGCTTCGAGGAACAGACCGCGCTCGAGGGCAGCGGCCGGGAGCACCTCGAAATAGTCGGTGTAATCGGTATGGGTGGAACCGTTGAACATGCCCCCGGAGGACTGGACCAGCCGGAAGTGCTCCAGCTTGGGTAGCGACTCGCTGCCCTGGAACATCAGGTGCTCGAACAGATGGGCAAAGCCGGTGCGTCCCTGGGGTTCCGACCGGAAACCGACGTCGTAGTGCACGGCCACGCCGACGACGCCACTGCTCCTATCGGGGCCGAGCAGCACGCGCAGTCCGTTGGCCAACCGGAACCGGCTGACCGGGTAGTCGGCCCGCGGAGCGGCGATCCTGGGGGCTGGGGCGTCGGTAGCGCGGCGGCGGGCGGCTTTGGGTGGGAAGGTCACCCCGTCAGCCTAACGATGCTGCGGCGGCAGCCCTGGTCCGTCGATGTTGTCGAGGCCAAGGCCGGTGTTGCATTCGGGCGTCCCAGCCGCGCGTGCCGCCCTGGAGCGCCCGGTCAGTCCGGCCGCGACGCAGCGCCGGCGCTAGCGGACGCGGAGACCTTCCCGACCCAGCCGGGCGAGTTCACGCCACAGGTGGGCGACCGCCTCTGCCCCGCGCAGGAGCAGCGAGATTGCCGCCTTCTCGTTGGGAGCGTGGATCTGATCCTCGTCGGTCATCACCCCGAGGAACACCAGCGGGGCACCGGTTGCCCCGGCCAGCAACGCCTCCGGCCCGGAACCGCCTTCCCGGGTGAGCAGCACCCGGTCGGTGTCGAAGGCCAGCCCCAGCGCGCGACGGGTGGCGTCGGTCGCCGGATGGGTCGTGTCGACGTACACGGGGTCCACTCCGCTGCTCTCCCAGGCGATCTCGGCGGTCACCCCCGGCCGGGTCGCGGCCGTGAGGTACTCCTGGATCAGGCGCGCGACGGCCGCCGGATCCTGCTGCCCGACCAGCCGGAAGCTCACTTTTGCGTAGGCGTCGGTCGGCACGATGGTCTTGCCGCCCGGACCGGTGTAGCCGCCCCAGATGCCGTTGATCTCGGCGGTCGGCCGGGCGCCGATGCGTTCCAGCGTGCTCCAACCGGCTTCCCCGGCCGCCGCCCGCGACGCAGCCGGACCAGTGATGAAAGCGTTCTCGTCGAACGGCAGCGCGGCCGTGGCGGCCCGCTCGTCGTCGGAGGGATCCATGACACCGTCATAGAAGCCGGGCACTGCGATGCGGCGGTTGTCGTCGTGCAGCCCAGCCAGAATTCGTGCCAACTCGGCGATCGGATTGGGGACGGCGCCCCCGAACGAACCCGAGTGCAGGTCGACATCCGGTCCGTGAACGTGAATTTCGCCGCTCACCAGGCCACGCATCCCGATGCACACCGAGGGCGTCTGCGGCCCGAAGATCCCGGTGTCGGAGACCACGACGACATCGGCAGCCAGGCGGTTCCGGTACGCGGCAAGGAGTTCGGCGATATGCGGCGAACCGGACTCCTCCTCACCCTCCACGAGCAACGTGAGGTCGACCGCCGGTGCCGTGCGGCCGGTTGCCGCGAGGTGGGCCGCGACCCCGAGCAGGTGCATAGCGATATTGCCTTTGTCATCGCTGGCACCCCGGCCGTGCAGTACCCCGTCTACGACTGTCGGGGCGAAGGGCGGATGGTTCCACCGCTCCACGCCGTCGGCCGGTTGCACGTCATGGTGGCCGTAGACCAGGACGCGGACGGCGTCGGGTTCGCCGGACGGCCAGGAGGCGAGTACAGCTGGCAGCCACGGCCCGTCGCCCAGCACTTCCACCTGTGGAAAACCGCAGTCGCGCAATCTATCTGCGAAGAACTCGGCACTGGCTGCGACGTCGGAATGATGCTCCGGGTCGGCGCTCACCGAGGGGATGGCCAGCCAGCGGCAAAGGGTGTCGATCCAGTCGTCCGCACCGGCGAGCACGGCGCTTCTCTCAGCAGTCACCCGGACAACCTATTGCCCGATCCGATCGGCAACCCGTCCGGCCCGTACGTCAGCCGCCCGGCGCCCTGAATGACCGGGCCGGGCGACGGTGAGCCATCCGCGGACACCAGGACCGAGCCGCACGGACGAAATTGGCGACTTCTGCACAACTGATCCCAAAATCGCTACTTTCATCCTCGCCTGCGAATGGGGGCACCTCCCGCTTGCGGGGGAATCCTCGCGGAGCACCGCAGCCGGGCAGACGCCGGATCAGCGGTCGAAGCCGAGCTTGCGCAACTGTTTCGGGTCGCGCTGCCATTCTTTCGCGACCGAGACATGCAGGCTCAGATAGACTCTGGTGCCCAGCAGCTCCTCAATTCTTGCCCGCGCCCGGGTTCCCACCGACGTCAGCCGAGACCCTTTGTGGCCCAGCACGATAGCCTTCTGAGAATCACGCTCGACAAAGATGGTGACGTAGACGTCGGTCAGGTCCGTTCGGCCCTCCCGCAGACCCATCTCGGTGACCAGAGCGGCGAGCGAATGCGGCAACTCGTCGCGGACCCCGTCGAGTGCGGCCTCCCGGACCAGCTCCGCAATCCTGGTGTCCAGCGGCTCGTCGGTGAGTTCGGCGTCCGGATACAGCCGCTGACCGACCGGCAACCGGTCGATGAGGAGGTCGGTGAGCAGGCCGACCTGGTTGTCGGCGACCGCGGACACCGGCACCACCTCGGCGAAATCCCGCAGCTGAGCGAGCGCCAGCAACTGCTCCGCAATCTGCTGCGGACCCGCCTTGTCCGTCTTGGTGAGGATGCCGATGACCGGGGTCCGGGCTGCCTGTTCGGTGAGCTCGGCGGCGATCCGCCGGTCGCCGGGCCCGACCCGCTCGTCGGCCGGCACGCAGAAGCCGACCACGTCGACGTCGCTCCAGACGCTGCGCACCAAATCCCCCAGCCGCTCGCCGAGCAGGGTCCGCGGCTTGTGCATTCCCGGGGTGTCGACGACGACCAGTTGCGCGTCAGGGCGTGTGACGATCCCGCGGACGGCCCGGCGGGTGGTCTGCGGCTTGTCCGAGGTGATGGCGATACGGCTGCCGACGACCGCATTGAGCAGCGTCGATTTGCCGGCATTCGGACGGCCGACGAAGCAGGCGAAACCCGACCGGTGTTCGGTAGGTCGGTGATCGGTCACCAGGTCATCCGGTGGAGCACCGAGCCCCTGGTGTCGACCACCATCAGTAGCGGAGCTCCGAGGTCGCGAGCCGCCGCCACCGACGCATCATCGGGCCCGGCTGCGCCGGACGAACCCACAGCTCGCGCGATCACGGCGGCTTCGAGCCCGGTCGCGCCGGAAGCAACGGCGGCGGCCACCGCCGCCTGCAGGGCGGTGAGGCGCAAAGAAGGCAACCGGACGGTAGCGGCGGCGTAGGTGCGGCCGTCCCCGTCGCGGACCGCTGCGCCCTCCATGTCCCCACCACCCCGGGCAGACCAGCCCGGCCCAACGCGCCACGGGCCAGCGTCACCAGCTTTCCGTCCTCCGGGGACAACTCCGGCACGGCCCCCGGGCCGACCGTGGAATCGTCCGTCACCGGCCGCCACGCTGTCGCTGCGCAGCGCCCACCGGCTCCACCGTCAGTGGCGTCGACCCGGTCGAAGCGGCCGGCCCGGCACCCGTCGATCCATTGTCCGGCTGCCGGGATTTCCTTTCATCGCCGTTCGGGGTGTCCGATCGGCCGTTATCAACCGGGGCCGCGTCCGCATCCTGCACATCACCATCGGTCGATACCGGCGCCGTCTGCTCGGTCTCTCCGATCCGGCGGACCAACAGCGTCTGCACCCGCGGCCGACCGCGACGGTCGACACCGGCCTCACCCACGAGCCGCAATCCGTTGACGGTGGCTTCGGCGCCCGGTAACGCCACGCGGCCGAGCAACTGCGCAAGCAGACCGCCGACCGTTTCCACATCCTCGGCCGGGAGGTCGACGTCGAAAACCTCGCCGAGATCCTCGACCGGCAACTTGGCCGACACGCGGACCACACCGTTGGGCAGATGCTCGATGGGGTCGGGTGTCTCGACGTCGTACTCGTCGGTGATCTCCCCGACGATTTCCTCGAGGATGTCCTCGATCGTGACGATTCCCGCTGTCCCGCCGTATTCGTCCACGACGATCGCGACATGGTTGCGGTCGCGCTGCATGTCGCGGAGCAGCACGTCGACGTTCTTCGATTCCGGGACGAAAACCGGCGGCCGCATGGTCTCCCCGAGCATGGGCCCGCGCTCCCCCGGCTCCAACGACAGCGACCGGGCAATCATGTCCTTGATGTAGACGACACCCAGCACGTCGTCGACGTCTTCACCGATCACCGGAATGCGGGAGAACCCGGAGCGGGTGGCGAGATACAGGGCCTGCCGGAGCGTCTTGGACTCCTCGATCCAGACCACCTCGGTGCGGGGCACCATCACTTCGCGCACGATCGTGTCGCCCAGTTGGAAAACGCTCTGCAGCATCTCCCGTTCGGCCTCCTCGACCACACCGCGGTCGCCGGCCAGGTCGACGAGCTCACGGAGTTCGATGTCGGAGGAGAACGGCCCCTCCCGGAAGCCGTGGCCGGGAGTGATCGCGTTGCCGATGAGAATCAACAGGGACGCCACCGGCGACAACACCCGGCCGATGGCCCTGGTCGGCCCGGCCGCCCGGAGCCCGATCTGGTAAGGGTGCTGGCGGCCGATGGTACGCGGGAGCACCCCGATCATGACGTAGGAAACCAGCAGCATGATGGCGATGACGACCAGGCCGACCCAGAGGTGGGGACCCCAGTAGTCGAACAGGACGCTGGCGACGAGCACGGTCGCCGCGAGCTCGCAGGCGACCCGGAGCAGCAGCAGCAGGTTGGTGTAGCGGGGTTTGTCGGCGGCGACTGCCAGCAGCGAAGCGGCGCCGCGGCGTCCTTCCCGCTGCATCTCGTCCAGCCGGGCGGCCGAGACCATGGTGATCGCCGCATCCGCGGCGGCGAAGATTCCGGCGATCGGGACGAGAGCCGCGGCCAGGATCAGCAGGACGATGTGCAGGGCGTCCACCGGGGCGACTCAGTCCCGTCCGGGTCGGTCGCCCGGTTGGGTTCTGGTCGGGATCCGCGACCCGTGGCCTGGGCCGTCCGGGGAACCGGTCGGCGCTTCGACAGCAGCGGGATGGCCGTCGGCGACCCGCAGCACCGCGGCGTCGACGGCTGCCAGCCGAGCCTGCCGGGCGGCCCGGTCGCGGGCCTCGCGCCAATCGTCGAGCACCTCGTTCTGCAGCTGGAACATCACCCGTTCCTCTGCCGGCTCCGCGTGGTCGTAACCGAGCAGATGCAGCACGCCGTGAACGGTCAGCAGATGGAGCTCGTCGTCGAGCGAATGGCCGGCGGCCTGCGCCTGTTCGAGCGCGACCGCCGGACACAGCACCACGTCGCCCAGCAGGGCTGGCCCCGGACCCGGCTCATCCGGGCGGCGGGCCGTCTCGAGCTCGTCCATCGGGAAGCTCATGACATCGGTGGGACCTGGCTCGTCCATCCACTTGACGTGCAGTTCTGTCATCGCCTCGACGTCCATCAGCAGGATTGAGAGCTCCGCAAGGGGATTGATGTGCATCCGGTCCAGCGTGAACCGGGACACCGAGACGAGCGCCATCTCATCGATACCGACCCCCGACTCGTTGGCGACCTCTATCGTCACGCCGATGTTCCCGCCGCAGTGGGCGCCGTCATCGGGCGTTGCCGCGGCGGGACGAGTGGCCGAGGCGGCGGTCCTGGTGATCCGGCGCCGGGTCGGCGGTCACCGCGTCCCATCGGGCGTAGGCGTCCACGATGTCGCCGACCAGACGGTTGCGAACGACGTCGGCCGAGGTCAGCAGGGAGAAGGAGATGTCGTCGAGACCCTTGAGGATGTCGCGGACCACCCGCAGCCCCGAAGGCTGGCCGCCGGGCAGGTCGATCTGGGTGACGTCGCCGGTGACGACCATCTTCGAGCCGAAGCCGAGCCGGGTCAGGAACATCTTCATCTGCTCGGCCGTGGTGTTCTGCGCCTCGTCGAGAATGATGTAGGCGTCGTTCAGGGTGCGGCCGCGCATGTAGGCGAGCGGCGCGACCTCGATGGTTCCGGCGGCCATCAGCCGCGGGATCGACTCCGGGTCGAGCATGTCGTGCAGCGCGTCGTACAGGGGGCGGAGGTAGGGATCGATCTTGTCCGACAGGGTTCCCGGCAGGTAGCCCAGCCGCTCCCCGGCCTCGACCGCGGGTCTGGTCAGGATGATCCGGGTCACCTGCTTGGCCTGCAGCGCCTGAACCGCCTTGGCCATCGCCAGGTACGTCTTGCCGGTGCCGGCCGGGCCGATGCCGAAGGTGATCGTGTTGGTGTCGATGGCATCGACGTAGCGCTTCTGGTTCAACGTCTTCGGCCGGATCACCCGCCCGCGACGCGAAATGATGTTCAGGCCCAACACCTGGGAGGGCGACTCACCCTCGCCGGCCTGACCGCCCTTGGCGTCGGTCAACATCCCGATGGTCCGCCGGACTGCGTCGGGGGTGATCACCGAGCCGGCTTCCTGCAGCGACAACAACTCCCGGATCACCCGCTCGGCGAACGCCACTTCGCCAGCCTGCCCCCGCAGGGTGATGCGGTTTCCCCGGACGTGGACATCGGCCGCGAGGAACTCCTCCAGCATCCGTAACAGCAGATCGCGGGAGCCCAGCAGACCGACCATCGCCTTCTCGTCGGCCACCACCAGGGTGGACTCGGCGACCGGTTCCGCGACCACGCTCCGCGCGGCGGCGGCCGATGCCGCGCCAGATGATGTGCCAGATGATGTGCCCCGCGCAAGGACGGCCGACGACGGACGTGGTGGGGTGGCGGCCGGGCGTGGCTCGGGAGCTGCCTGGGCTGCCAACGGGATTTCCGGCACTAAGCGTTGCCTACCTTTGAATGAGCGCTGGTTGGTGGTCTGACCTGCGGGTGGAGCGGAGTGTGGCCGGTTCCGCCGGGCGGCTGCCGGCGCGGGAACGTTTTCGTCACCCCGATTCTATCGCCGGTCCCATAGTGATGCGCTCCGTTTACGGTGCGCCTGCCCGAGAGAGCAGGCCGCGCCTCAGATCAGCGCCGGCGCCACACCCGCCCCGGCCAGTAGGTGCAGATGGGCGTGGAAAACGGTTTGTCCGGCCGCCGGACCGGTGTTGACGACGAGCCGGTAACCGCCGCTCTCGTGGCCGGCGTCGGCCGCGACCTGCCGCGCGGTCAGCACCATGGCGCCGACCAGCGCCGGATCGGCAGCGGCCGCTTCGGCGATGTCGGTGTAGTGCGCACGCGGGATCACGAGTACGTGCACCGCGGCCTTGGGTGCGATGTCCCGAAAGGCGACGGTCGTCTCGTCGGAGTACACGACATCGGCCGGGATGTCCCCGGCGACGATCTTGCAGAACAGGCAGTCCGTCATCGGCCCAATTTTAGCCAGTCCGGGTCCGGCCGCCGCCGGGCCCGGACCCGGCGCCGCCGCGACGGGACGTCGCGAACGTTCGAGCATCCGTTGACAGGTGACCATATAGTCACCTATGGTCGAGAGATGGATGAGGTGTTCCGGGCCCTGGCGGACCCCACCCGTCGCGGGCTGCTGGACGAGTTGTTCCGGCAGGACGGCCAGACGCTCTCGACGCTCGGGGCGCGGCTGCCGATGACCCGGTTCGGCGTGATGAAACATCTCAAACTTCTCGAACAGGCCGGTCTCGTGGTCAGCAGGCGGCGGGGACGGGAAAAGCTGCACTACCTGAATCCGGTCCCCATCCGATTGATCCACGACCGGTGGGTCAGCAAGTATTCCGAGCCGTGGGTCGCAGGCCTGACGGAGCTCAAATCCGAAATGGAGAGACAGATGGAAAAGGTCTACGAGATCTACATCCGCACCACCCCGGAACGGCTGTGGGAGGCGATCACCGACAGCGAGATACGGAGCAAATACAACTTCGGCAACCGAATTCTCTCCGACTGGACAACGGGTTCCCGCTACGAGCAGAGCAATCCCCGCTCGGAGTCGTTGCTCGGCGAGGGAGTCAACGTCGAAGTGGACCCACCCCGCCGGCTGGTCCAGGTGTGGACCGCTTTGTGGAGCGAGGAAGTCAAGGCGGAGGGCGAGACGCGGGTTACCTGGGAGATCGAACCGGTCGGCGACTCCTGCCGGCTCACCGTCACCCACGACCGCCTTCAGGAGAACACCAACGAGCAGCTCTACGGTGGCTGGCCGATGATCCTGTCCGGGCTCAAGACCTGGCTCGAAACAGGAGAATTACTCACCACCCCCGGCTCGCTGATGTACAGCTGAGCTTTCCTATCGGCGGCGGGCGGCAGAATGACCGGGTGAACTCCGACCAACAGGAATCTGCTGAGCCATCCCCCTCTGCCACCCAGCCGGCTGGTGTTTTGCCCGACGAAGTATCGACCGCTTTCGGCCGCCGGCTTGCCCGGATGGAGCAACTCCTGGATCACCAGCACCGATCCGTGGACGGCTCCGGAGAGGCGGTCGAGCCAGCGTGGCGGCGGCCGACCTCGGGGGAACGCCGGTGGCCGGTGGCGCTGGCGACCGCTGCCGCCGTCGGATTGCAATTGGCGTTGCCCGACCGATTCAGCTTGGTCTCCCGGTTCCTGCTGCCGGTGATCGAGGCGGCGATGCTCATTGCGCTGGTGGCGTTGAACCCGAACCGGGTCGAGCGAAGCGCCGGACCGCTGCGCCTGTTGGCTCTGGCCCTGATCGCGGTCGCCAGCCTGGCCAACGGCTACTCGGCCGGTGCGCTGATCACCCGACTGATCGACGGTTCCGTGGGGGGAACGGCCGGCCCGCTGCTGTCGACCGGCGCCGCGATTTACCTGACCAACATCATCATCTTCGCTCTCTGGTACTGGGAGTTGGACCGCGGCGGGCCGGCCGCCAGAGCGGCCGCAGAACGCGACCAGCCGGATTTCCTGTTCCCGCAGATGGCCACGCCGCAGGTCGCTGACAACGACTGGGAGCCGCGATTTGCGGACTACTTCTACGTCTCGTTCACCAACGCCACCGCTTTCAGCCCCACGGACACCATGCCGTTGACCCGCTGGACGAAGATGATCATGCTGCTGCAATCGGCGGTGTCACTCGTCACAGTCGCGCTCGTCGTCGCTCGTGCGGTGAACATCCTGCGGTGAAGTGGCGCAGACCGGGGCCCGACCTCGGTGAACCCCGATCGCGGCTCGGCGCCAGGGTCTCTCGGGCGGCCGGCAGGACGGCCCCGAAATGCTCCGATATCGCGCACCGGTCGTTAGCCTGAGAAAACCAACCCCAGCTCGCACGACGATGTGTGCAGCGACGAGATGAACGGACTGCCATGCCTGCGACACCCGCGGCCAACGCCGATACGTGGGTGGTGGTACCGACTTTCAACGAGGCAACGGTGGTCCGGGAGGTCCTGGCGGGGCTGCTGGCGCAGTTCCCGAACGTGGTGGCGGTCGACGATGGCAGCGGCGATGCCTCGTCGGTCGAGATCATCGCCGCTGGGGCCCGTCTGGTCCGGCACCCGATCAACCTGGGGGCCGGGGCGGCGATGGAAACCGGTCTGCAGTTCGCCCTTCTCGACCCACGGGCCCGGTACTTCGTCACCTTCGACGCGGATGGACAGCACCGGGTCGAGGACGCGGTGGCGATGGTGGACCGCCTGCGATGCGGTGATCAGGACATCCTGCTGGGCTCGCGATTTCTCGGGACGTCGCAGGGGATGCCCCGGTCGCGTCGGCTCATGCTGAAGGCCGCCCGGGTATTCGAGACGATTGCATCCGGTGTCTCGCTGACCGACGCCCACAACGGGCTGCGCGCGTTCAACCGGTCGTTCGCCGAGAAGGTCAGGTTCAGGATGCGGGACATGGCCCACGCCAGCGAGATGCTCAGGCTCATCGGTTCCACCGAGGCCCGGTGGGCGGAGCACCCGGTGACGATCCTCTACACCGAATATTCGCGCGGGAAGGGCCAGCGGTCCATCAATTCGGTCAACATCGCGGTGGATGTCTGGCTCAACCATCTGCTCGAGGAGCGCAAACGCTGATGGAACCGATCAAAATAGTCCTGGTGACCGCATTTCTCGCCATCCTGCTGTGGGCGTTCCGTCACCGCCGGCGGGTGGGCCTGCGGGCCGGAACCAGACTGGCACTGCTCGCACTCACCGCGTTCGCGATCGTCTCCGTCATCCAGCCGTCCATCACCCAGGCCGCTGCCAGGTCCCTCGGCGTCACCCGGGGCACCGACCTCATCCTGTATGTGCTCGTCGTGGTGTTCGCCCTGACCAGCGCCGGGCTGTATTTCCGCTGCCGGGACATCCAGGCGCAGGTCGCCGACCTGGCACGGTCGATGGCCCTGCGCGATGCCATCGTCACCGACGGCGCTCCCGGCTGGCGGGAATGACGTCGCCCGAAACGTCGAAGGCGCAACGCTTGGCGCACCTCAGGTCACACCCCGCACCGCGTTTCATCCTCGTCGGCGGGGTCAGTCTGGGCGCCGACATCGGGACCCTTGCCCTGCTGCATGGAGTCCTGGGGATGCCGTTGGTGCCCGCCACGACAGCTGCCTTCGGCGTTTCGTCGCTGGTCAATTTCGGGTTCAACCGGCAGTGGGTCTTCGAGCGCGGTCGCACCGGAGCGGCCAAACGACAAGTGGTCCGTTACTACCTGCTGCTGGGGTTGAACCTGTTGAGCACCCTGTTGATCACCGTCGGGCTCACCGCCGTGGGCATGCTTTATCTCGCGGCCAAACTCGTCGCCGCGGTGGTGAACGCGGTGGCCAACTATTTCGTGTACCGAGCCTGGGTATTCAAGTGATCGAACCCATTCCAGCAGCCGACGAACAGCTGGCGACCGGCCCGGACCCGGAGGTGGGTGCGGCATCGCCGCTCCGGACGCGAGTGGGTGTGGCGATCGGCCGAGCCCTGCTGCTGCTGTTGATCACCACGGCCGCAACTGCGGGCGTCGTCGGTTATCAGGTCAGCCGCAACCCGGGGCTCAGCCCCATCGACGAGGCCACCTATGTGGACTACCTGGCGAAAGTGAATGATGGGCACTTCATCATCGGGCGCGGCGAAACCTGGGGTGCATATGCGTCGAAGGCCGTTGCCTGCCGGGGCATCGGGCCCAACCTGGGCGCCGACCCGAAGGCGTGTGACAGTGCCCTGCAGCACCTGAACCCGTCGCGCAACACGGCCGACATCGATCCGCCCTTCTACTACCTGGTGACCGACGTCGGCGCGCGGACCTTGATGGCCCTGGGGGTGACCGGGGATCTCATCACCGCGGGCCGGCTGGTCGGGATCCTCTGGGGCGGCGCCGCGCTGGCGGCCATCTACCTGCTGTCCCTGCTGCTGGGAGCGTCCCGGACCCCAAGCGCGCTGATCACTGCCGTGGCCTTGATGACGAGCGGCTTCTGGAACCAGTGGAGCCACATCACCCCGCACGCCACCGACATGCTGCTCGGTGCAGCGGCGATGATCGCCGTTCTGCAGTGGACCCGTCGGAGGGTGCCCGGGTGGGTGCTACCGCTGGCCGGCGCGATACCGGTCCTGTTCAAGGCGACCGGAGTGACAATCGTCGCCGCCTCGGTCCTATTCCTCATCGCACTGGCTCTGTGGCCCGCTACGGGACGGGGTCGGGGTGTCACATCGGACCGACCGCGGTCCGCCCGCGAGCTGGTGACCGGCGCCGGCATGATGACCGGCGGCCTGGCGCTCGCCGCCGTCGGCTGGCTGGTGATCCGCAATCACTACGCGATCTCGTCGGTCAACAACTTCCCGCAGTACGACGTCGATCACTTCAGCGTCAATTGGCTGATCGACGGGCTCGGCACTTTCGCCCAGTCATATCAGAACGGGTTGACGGTCGGGTTGGCCCCGATCCTCACCATCTGGATGTTCGGCAGCGTCGTCCACCAGTTGTCGGACCGCTCCGAAACTTTCGAAATCCGCATGATGAGCTTTTCCGGACTGGTGATTGCCATCTTCGGAGCCTGGTTGTACATCGTCAGCAACTATGTGCTGCTCCACCAACACGTCGCGATTCCTACCCGGTACGGCCTAACAGTGATGCCGCTGCTGTTCGCACTGACCGCCCGCAACCTGCGGACCCGATCATTGCAGGTCATCGCCTCGGTCTACCTGATACTTCTCCTGGTCAACCTTTTCCATCCATTCTGACCCCGCCCGGCTCTGATCGCCCGAATTGGGCCTGAACGGGGCCTGGTGCCTCTGTGCGCCGGTGCAGTTGCGATCACGACGGAGCAGGTGCTCGGAAGATCAGATGAATGATGTCGCTGGCCCGGTGACCATTCAGCACCGGGGCGACAGTCATACCGACAAAGACGGCGGAAACAGTCAGCGGCGTCGGCTTCCGGTCCAGGTGGGTGCGCTGCCACAGCCCCTGCCTGCTGACGCTTGCGAGCCGGCCGCTGTAGGCGATGCCAAGGCCCTCGAACTCGGCCAGCCGCTGCAGGCCGGCGTCGTCGAAATACCAGACAGCGGGGACGGTAGCCCGACCTGCCACAACCGGTCGAAGATGGTGCTCAGCCCCAGCCGTCGCAGTCCCGCCGCAACTCGGTAGACCAGCCCGCGACTGTTCGGAATGTTCGCCATGGGCGCGGCGCACACACAGCAAGCCAGAGTCATCCCGGGATCGTAAGTCGCATGGATCCGCGAGCCGGTCTGCCCGGAATGGCCTGTTGCGGGGTCGCCGAGCAGAGCGTCAGCAGCCGTCATCGCCGGGAACGGGACCGTTGTCCCCGGGGAAGTCGAGCAGCGCACGGATCTCCAGCACAAGCAGATCACCGCCGAAGTACGGCGAGTACGAGACGGCGTCGTCGCATCCGCCCTGATGCAGGCCGCCGACGACACCCATGATCACCGACCCTGCCGCCGGATCGCCGGACTCGTCGAACCATGGTGCACCGCTGGTGCCGCCGAAGTAGCCGGCACATCGGAAACCGAAGAAACCCTGCTCGCCGAAGGTTGTGGTACTGCAGGTGATCGGCGCATCGCCCAGTCCGGCCGGATACGCCGGCACGGTCACCTCGGCGCCGACCTGTTGCGTCAGGGAAACTGCGCTACCGCCGGTGACGCTGTCCACCGATCGGACCCGGCCGTCCACGATCCGATCGGCGACCTGCACGATGGCGTAGTCGTGCTGGGCATCCTGTCCGGTCACCCACTCCGGGCTCATCCATACCCGGCTCACCGACCACACTCCATAAGGAGTCGGGTCGGCGGCGGTTCCGTCGTAACCAGGCACGAACAGCATCCCGGCGCCGGTACCGGTGACGCAGTGGGCCGCGGTCAACAGCAGGCCCTGCCCGACGGTCAGCACCCCGGCGGTGCAGGTGTGGTTCGCGCCCATCCCGGCCGGGAACAGCGGCCCGACCGTTGGATTCGTCACCGCCGTGCCCGCTATCGGCGATCGGCCGGCTGGAGCGCCTGCCGACGAAACGTCAGCCAGGGCAACGACCGCGACGGCGAACAGCGCCGATGCGGCCGTGAGCAACAGGAAGGAGCCGGAACGACGGTTCAGTCGCCGGACAGGGGCACCCACGACGCCATCGCCTCCAATTCCTGCGTGGCCCACCCCCTCATGGTGCACCCACCGGTCGGTGCCTGGCCCGTCCCTCGCCGTCAACTCCCACCAGCGGCACATCGTCGGCACATCTGCGGCTGCCACCCTCCGAGTTGCAGAGGGAGGTTTTTCGGTGTCGCTGACCGGTTCGACGGTGGTGTGGCTGCTGTGGGCGGCTGCCGTCGGCGCTTTCGTCTGGACGACCACTTCCTGGCCCAAAGTGGCGGGCGGCAGGTGGACAACTGTGTTGCGGCGGATCGGACACCAGTTGGCCGTGGTCCTGCTCACGGTCGCCGCCTTGGGGGCTACCCTGAACAGCCAGTACGGCTGGTATGCCAACTGGGCCGATCTCGGGGCCGGACTGTTCGGGGGGGCGCCGGCGGACCAGATCCAGGCGGCCGGGGCCATACCGTCCGATGCGGCCGGCGGGCATTCGACCAACGGCGGTCAGGGCGGCGCCCCGGCGCCGGTGACGACCTTGCGCGATCAGAATCTGGGGCTCGTCGGAACCCCGGGTCCCAATGGCCAGTACCACTCCTTCACGATCCGAGGGCCGGTCAGCGGGGTGAGCGGTCAGGTGACGGTGTGGTTCCCGGCCACCTACACCTCGCCGGGTGCCGATCAGCAGCAATTCCCGGTGATCGAAGCGTTCCACGGCATTCCCGGCTCACCGGCACAATTGTCCAGCAGCCTGGATCTCGGCTCCGTACTGGCCGGCCAGGTCGCCAACGGGAATATCTCCGATGCGATTCTCGTCATGCCCAATTACGACCCGCGGGGGACCGACACCGAATGTGTCAACGGGGGTGCCAAGGCCCCCCGCATGGAGGACTGGCTGGCCAAGGACATCCCAGCCTGGGTTGATACCCACCTCCGGGCCAAACCCGACCGGGGGTCATGGGCCACCATGGGCTTCAGCGCAGGCGGTTGGTGCGCCGCAATGCTGGCGATGAGGCACCCGAACTTTTTCGGCGCAGCGATCAGCCTCGGCGGATACTTTCAGCCGACGTTCGAGAAGAATTATGCTCCATTCACTCCGACGAGCGTTCAGGGCCGGGAATACGACATGGTGGCGCTGGCCCGCCGTGATCCCCCCCGGATCGCGTTATGGTTGCAGACGTCGAAAACGGACTCGATTTCGTACGGCACCACCCAGGAATTGCTCCGGACCGCGCGTCCCCCGTTGTCGGTGACCGCGGATGTGCTCATCAACGCCGGCCACCGGATGAGTGTGTGGGTGGATCTCTTCCCCCAGACGCTGCACTGGTTGGGGCAGATGATCCCCGGCTTCGCGCCCGTCTCCTGACCGCGCCGACGCGTTTCGGGTGGCCGCCTGCGCGCCCGCAGCTGTCCGCGCGGCAGGCGCCGTCAGCGCGCCAGGGGGCGGACGAACGGGAAGGTGAGCACCGATCGGATCGGGGCGCCGGTCAGCATCATCACGATGCGGTCCACCCCGAGTCCCAGGCCCCCGGTCGGCGGCATCCCCAATTCGAGTGCGGCCAGGAAGTCCTCGTCGATCTGCATCGCATTCTCGTCGCCGGCGGCAGCGCGCAGTGACTGCTCGGTCAGCCGGGCCCGCTGATCGATCGGGTCGGTGAGCTCCGAGTAGGCGGTTCCCATCTCCATACCGAAGGCGACGAGGTCCCACCGTTCGGACAGCCGCGGGTCGAGCCGATGCGCCCGGGTCAGGGGCGAGGTCTCGACCGGGAAATCGATGTAGAAGGTCGGTGCGAACGTGACCGGCTCGACCAGCTGCTCGTACAGGTAGGCGACCAACTCTCCGGCGGTCAAGGACTCCGGCGGGTCGAGGTGGGCGGCGGCGGCCAACCCGGCGAGCACCTCGACGGTGGTATCCGGATCAACCGGGCACCCACAGGCAATGCCCACCGCGTCATGCACCGACACCACCGGCCAGGGGGCCGACAGGTCCACCACGACCTGCCGGCCGTCGACGTCCGGCCTCCTGGCGACCGGGCTCCCGTGAACTGCGGTAGCCACCTCCCGGATCACCGCCGTGGTGATCTCCCGCATCCGTTGATAGTCGGCGTAGGGCAGGTAGGCCTCCAGTGAGGTGAACTCCGGGTTGTGGGTCGCGTCGACGCCCTCGTTCCGGAAGTTACGACCGATTTCGAAGATCGGCCCGGTGCCGCCGACGATCAGCCTCTTGAGGAATAGTTCCGGGGCGATCCGGAGCGAGAGGTCGCGGTGGTAGGCGTTGATGTGGGTGTTGAACGGCCGCGCCGCCGCCCCGCCGTGGACGCTCTGCAGAATGGGCGTCTCCACCTCGCGGAAGCCTCTGGCCCGGAACGCATCTCGGAGTGCACCCACCGCGGTGCTCCGAACGGCGATCATCGCGCCCGCGTCGGAGTTCACGATGAGATCGGCCGACCGGTCCCGGATCCGGGCTTCCGGGTCGGTCATACCCGTGCGTGCCGGAGGCAGCGGGCGAAGCGACTTCGCGGCCATCGTCCAACCGGCCGCCAACAACGACCGCTCGCCGGACCTGCTGCACCCCACTTCCCCGGTGACGCTGACCAGATCACCCCGATCGACGGCCCGCCGCCACAACTGCAATTGCCCGGTCCCGACTGCCCGTCGTTCCAGCACCACCTGCAGCCGGGCTCCGTCGGCCACCAGTACCCCGAAGCACACTCCGCCGAAGTCGCGGAGGGTTTCCACCCGGCCGGCGACGCTGATCGCCCGTCCCACCGGTACTCCGAGTGCCTGCGGCAGGGTGACCGTCCTCTGCACCTGCGCGGGGTAGGCCGGCATGCCGGCAGCGGCGAGGACGGAAAGCCGCCGTCGCCGAATCCGCTGCTGCTGTCCCGGCCGACGCGCTTTCCGGGCACCGGCGGGCGCGGTGGCATCCAATGCCTGAACGGCGGACACCAGCCACGGTGCCGGTCTCACCGCCTCCGACGCCATTCGCCGCAGCCGCGGTTGCGGGACAAAACCCTCTGCGATACCGGCCGCCAACGCCACCCGGGGCAGGGAGAGCGGGGAATCGATGCACAGATACCGACTCACCCAGGTCGGCTGATATTTGGCGTTCGAGCGGTAGAGACTCTCCAGCTGGAAGAAGCGGGAAAAAACACCGAGAACTACGTTGTTCAGCTTTGTCACCGGGCCGGCACCCAATTCATCCGCCGCCGCGAAAACAGCCCGGAACATGGCGAAGTTCAGTGAAATACCTCTGATGCCGAACTCCGATCGGCGCTCGATCAATTCGGTGACCATCAATTCGATCAACCCGTTGACGCTCTCCCGGTCACGGCGCATGAGATCTAGTGAGACGCCCCGGCGTCCCCAGGGAACGAGGGAGAGCAGCGCCGAAGGTTGCCCGTCGGACCGGTTCGCCACCACCATCAGGCAGCTGCCGTCCGTCGATGACCCCAACCTCGACAGTGCCATCGAGAATCCGCGCTCCGGTGCGTCGCCCCGCCAGCGCTCGGCGAGCCCCGCGAGTTCGGTCAACTCCGCCGGCTCGATGTCGCGATGGCGCCGCACCGACACGGTGTAGCCGGTGCGCTTCGCCCGGACGACCGCCTGCCGGACGGGCTTCATCGCAGGGCCGGTGAGGGCGAAGCCGGTTGCGTCGATGATGGCCTCGTCGCCCAGCGGTATGACCCGCAGACCCGCGTCCACGTAGGCCTTCGCCGCGTCCCGGCCGGCCGAGATCACCGCCGGAATCCAGCCGTACCTCCGGGCTTCGGATTTCCACTCGCTGATGGCCGCCGGCCAACTTGCCGGGTCCCCGAGCGGGTCCGCGGCCGCCAGCGACACCGACGCGACCACCCGGTAACTCACCGCCGCCCGGCCGTCCGGGCTCATGATCACCGCCCGATCCCGGCGGGTGGCGAAATAGCCGAGCGAGTCGTCGTGGACGCCGGCGGCCAGCAGCGTCCGCACCTCGAGTTCGGTCTGGTCGTCGACCGGCCGGGCGCCTCGGCCGGACCGCAGGAAGACCGCGACCGCGATGATCAGCACCACCGTGGACAGCGTGCCGGACAGCGTGACCACCCATGCCGGCAGCGCCGGTGCATCCGCCCTGGCCGGCAGCACGTTATAGACGCCGAACGCCGCTCTGAGGCCTTGCATGACCGGCAGGAACGGATGTTTCACCGTCGCCTCCGACGCCTCGGACAGGGCGATGGCGATCGCGGCGGTGATCCCCAGTCCGCCCAGTAGGACGGCCAGGGCAGCGCCGTAGGAGCCGGGTGAACGCCGCGCCGGGAAGGCCCTTCTGGCCCACACCAGCGCAACGACGGCGGCAATGCCGACGATGCCGCCGAGGTAGGCGCTGACCTGATCGGCCGATCCGATGGCCAGGCCCCGGAGCGGTAAGCCGACCCGTGGGGAGTGAGCCCTGACCAGAGTCGCACCCGCATAGAGGACGCCGAATCCCTCCAGCGACACCACGATCCACATGGCGAACCGCTTGCGGCGCAACAGAGCACCGGTGAGCAGGAGCAGCCACACCGCACCGAACAAACTGTGCGTCGCGGGCAGATTCAGCACATCGCTGAACACGTCTGTCAAGCCCTGTTGTTCGGGCAGTCGTCTGGTGACGATCCCGGCCACCGCGAGCGCGGAGGCCAGCACGAAAACGAGGACTGTCAGCCGGGCGAACCGCTCCTGGCGGTCCGAAGCCGTTGTCCCGTCGGACCTTCTGCGCTGCACGCCCGAAATCTACTACAGGATAATGCGTACTTCCCGCCCATTCAGGTCAGCACCGTCAGACCATCTGGAGCACTGCATCCCGGCAAGCCGTCCAGGCGCTGTGCTCGGGGTCGATGAGCTGGGAATGATCCACGCCGGGCAGGATGACGAGCCGGACCGGATCCCCGGCGGCGGTGGCCGCGTCGACGTAGCGCTGGGACTGGGTCAGCGGCACCACGATGTCGGCATCGCCGTGCACGCACACCACCCGGGCCCCATCCCCGACGTGGGCCAGCGGCGACGAGTGGTGGTAGCGCTGCGGCACCGACCCGGCGACGCCCTGCATCAGGTCGATGACCGCCCCGTCGCCGAGACGCTCATCGGACGCCGCGACCAGATCGAGCAATCCGGCCTGCGACACCGCCCCGACGATCGGCACGAACGTGGTGGCGGCGGTGATCGAACCGGCCGTCCCGGCCCGCAGGGAACGTCGGTGGGCGAGCCAGGTGGCTAGCTGACCGCCGGCCGAATGACCAACCGCGGCAACACGATCAAGCCGCAGCCGGCCGTCGGCGACAAACTGCCCCGCCGTCGCCAGGTGGTCGACTGCCCGCGCGACGTCGGCCATCGTGGTCGGCCAGCCGCCACCGTCACCGACCCGTCGGTACTCCACCGCAGCCGCCGCGATACCGAACCTGACGAGGTCCGCGGCCAGCGGCTCGGCCAGTTCCACGCCGTACTTCGCCCGCCAGAACCCGCCGTGCAAGATGACGGCGACGGGGAGGTGATCGCCGGCCGCGGGTAGGTGCAGCCGGACGAACTGGCTCGGATGCGACCCGTAGGCATACTCGACGACGGTCATCGGCCGTCCCGGTCATGTGCAGAGTCAGGTCCGGGGTCAGGTGCAGAGTCATGTCCGGGGTCGGGTCCAGGTTCGTTGGCAGGGTCCGCGGTGGGAGCCCACCTGGCGGTCAACACGCCCAGCGCGCCGAGCGCGACCGCCGCAGCCGTGGACGTACGGAGCACCTGCGGGCCCAGGACCACCGGCTGTCCGCCGGCGGACGTGAACGCGTCCAGCTCGGCCGGGTCGATGCCGCCCTCGGGTCCCACCACCAGGACGAGATCACCGTCAGGCGGCAGGATCGCGTCCCTGATCGGCAGCGAGCCTGTTTCGTGCAGCACCAAACCGCCGGCGGCGCCCGCGATCAGGGCGGCGACCCTGGCGGAATCGGCGAGGTCGTGGACGATCGGCACGATGGCCCGGCGCGACTGCTGCGCCGCCGCCCGGGCGACGGCAAGCCAGCGAGCGGTGCCCTTGTCTGCTCGTTCGGCGGTCCACCGCGCCACGCAACGGGCCGCCGCCCATGGCACTATCTCGTCGACACCGGCCTCGGTGGCCAACTCGACCGCAAGGTCGCTGCGCTCGCCCTTGGGCAGGGCCTGCACCAGGACGACTCTGGGCGACGGGTCCGGTAGCCGGACGGCCGGCGAGACCGCCAGCAGCACGTCGCTCCGCCCTGTTCGCAGCACGGTGGCCGGAGCCCTGTTCCCTCGACCATCGGTCAGCACCAACAGCTCGCCGGGCCGGACCCGGCGGGCTGCGGCGGCGTGCCTGCCTGCCGACCCGCCCAGCAGGAACTCACCAGCTGTCGGCAGCACATCGACCAGGAAGAACGGCGCACCTGGAGAGTCGGCCGTCACCGGCCGGCGAAGGATTCGCGGATCCTCGAGAAAAGACCTCCGTGGCCGCGGTTGGCCATTTCGGGCTGCTCCTCACCGCGGAGCATCGCGAGCTCGCGGATCAGCTCGGCCTGCCTGCCCTCCACCTTGGTCGGCGTGATCACCTCGAGGTGGACGAAGAGGTTGCCGGCACCCGACCCGCGCAGCCGCGGCATGCCCTGCCCGCGCAGGGTCAGCACTGTGCCCGACTGGGTCCCCGGCTGGATGTCGATGTCCTCGACGCTCTGCAGCGTCTCCAGGGACATCGAGGTGCCCAGGGCGGCTGTCGTCATCGGCAGATGGACGGTGCAGTGCAGGTCGACTCCGTCCCTGGTGAACTTCTCGTGCTGGAGTTCGCGGACCTCCACGTAGAGGTCGCCGGGGGCGCCGCCGCCGGGGCCGACCTCGCCCTGGCCGGACAAACGCACCCTGATGCCGTCGCCCACGCCGGCCGGGACGTTGGCCCGCACCGTGCGCCGCGCCCTGACCCGGCCGTCGCCGTTGCACTGCCGGCACGGCTCCGGGATGACCTCGCCGAAGCCGCGACAGACCGGGCACGGCCGGGAGGTGATGACCTGCCCGAGCAGCGAACGCTGCACCTGCTGGATCTCGCCCGCGCCCTTGCAGGTGTCGCAGGTCTCCGGCGAAGTGCCTTCGGCGCAACCGGACCCGTGGCAGATGGAACAGAGCGTCGCCGTGTCGACGGCGATGTCCTTCGCCGCGCCGGTCGCACATTCCAGCAGCGTCAACTCGACCGGGATCAACGCATCGTCCCCCTGCCGGACCCGGGAGCGCGGCCCGCGTGAGCGCTGGCCACCCCCACCGAAGAACGCGTCCATGATGTCGCCGAGACCGACACCGGCGCCGCCGAACGGGTCACCGCCGCCACCGCCGCCAGCGCCGCCACCAGAGGACAACGGGTCGCCACCCAGATCCACGACCTGACGCTTGGCCGGGTCGCTCAGCACCTCGTAGGCCGCGGTGACCTCCTTGAACTTGGTCTGCGCGGCCGGGTCCGGGTTGATGTCCGGATGCAGTTCCCGCGCCAGTTTGCGGTAGGCGCGTTTGATGTCGTCCGCCGACGCGCTCCGGGCCACGCCGAGCAGGCCGTAGTAATCACGTGCCACCTGTTGCACTCCTATTTCCTCACCTGTTCGTCCGCCGGTCGGCCGGCGGCTTCATTCCCAAGTTGTCTCTGTCGAGTTCAAGCCTCTGGTCGGGCCGGGGATTCCCGTGCCGAGCCGTCCATCAGTTCCCGAAACGGCTGGGGTCGATCGGGGGCCTAGCGGCCGGCCACGATTTCCCCCACGTACCGAGCCACGGCCCGGACCGCCGCCATGGTCCCGGGATAGTCCATTCTCGTCGGACCCACGACGGCGAGCCCGCCCATCACGGTGTCCCCGCTGCCGTAGCCGGCAGACACCAGCGCCGAGGTCGATAGGTTGGCGTCGTCGTTCTCCTGGCCGATCGATACCATCACCGCGTCCGGGGCCTGGAGGACAGCGAGCAATTTGAGCAGGGTGAC
>JBBRDH010000055.1:0-30673 GCA_038204125.1 Mycobacteriales bacterium | reverse complement strand
GTGCTTGACGCCGGAGTCGTTGACCCCAGGTACGTCGGCGGCGGTGAGTACCCGTACCACCCCGGAGACTGCGTAGGCCGGTTCGACCCGCAGGTCGTTGATCTTGGCGTGGGCGTGCGGAGCCTGCCGGGGCCAGGCGTGCAGGGCGTTCGGGGTGCGGCCGAGGAGGTCGTCGGTGTACAGGGCCGCGCCGGTGACATGCAGCGCGGCGCTCTCGTGGGGGAGCGCGAGTCCGACCTTCGGATTGTTGGGCCGGTCGGCGAGCGGGCCGTGTGCCTTGCTCATCGGTCGCGCACCCGGTCGCTGACGTGCCGGCCGGAAGCGGGGCTCGAGTTCTGGCTGTGGAATTTGAGCAGCGACGTGCGCAGCATTGCGGTTCGGTAGCCGGCAGTCGCCCGGTGGTCGGACAGCGGGGTGCCCTCCCGGCCCAGCACGTCGGCCGCTTCGGCGACCGTCTCTGCGGTCCACGGGCGGCCGATCAGCAACGCCTCGGTGTCGTAGGCGCGCAGCGGCGTGGCCGCCACCCCGCCCAGCCCGATCCTGACTTCGCCGACGACGTCGCTGCCGCCAGCTCCGCCCGGGGCCAGGCGAAGGGCGAAAGCAATTGCCACACTGGAGATGTCGTCGAAGCGACGCTTGGAAATCTTGTGGAACGCGGCGATCGGGGCGATCGGGGTCGGGATGCGGATCGTCCTGATCAGCTCGTCGGGACGCTTGACGGTCTGCCGGTAGCCGGTGAAGTACTCGGCCAGCGGGACTTCCCGCTCACCCGTCCGGGAAGCCAGAATCAGCGACGCGTCGAGGGCCAGCAGCGCCGGCGGCGAGTCCCCGATCGGGGATGCGGTGCCCAGGTTGCCGCCGAGGGTCGCCCCATTGCGGATCAACCGGGAAGCGAACTGGGCGAACATCTCCGCCAGGATCGGAATCCGGCCGGCGAGCCCCCGTTCGATCTCCGACAGGCTCAGTGCACCGCCGATCTCGATCACGTCCGGCCGCACGACCAGCGCGAGCAGCTCGGGCAATCGGTCGATCGCGACGGTGAGCGCTGCCCGCTGGTGGCGGATGTTGAGCTCGACCCCCCAATCGGTCGATCCGGCCACCAACCGCGCGTCCGGGCGCTCGGCGATCAGGTCAAGAGCCTGCCCGAGATCGGCCGGGCGGACGAACGTGCCCTGGCCGCTGTCGATGGTGCAGTTGACGGGCGCCGGCGCTGGGTTGCTCAGCCGGGTATGCAGCGGATCCGCCTGGTCGGGAGGGCCGAGCGCGTACGCCGCGTCGCGGATGGGCCGGTAGCCGGTGCAGCGGCACAGGTTCCCGGACAATGCGTGCAGGTCGAAGCCGTTGGCGCCGTGCTCGTGGTCCGGTGCGCTGTCACCCGATGCGGTCGGTCGGCGGTCGGCTCGGTAATACTCCGAGGCCATCGAACAAATGAAACCCGGTGTGCAGTAACCACACTGCGAACCACCGCGGTCGGCCATCTCCTGCTGCACGGGATGCAGGCGGTCGGGCCGGCCGAGTCCCTCCGCGGTGATCACCTCCTGGCCCACCAGCCCGGCAGCGGGCACCAGACACGAGTTGATCGCCGTCCAGCGCGTTGACGATTCGCCGTCCGGCCGGGCCACCAGCACCGCGCACGCCCCGCACTCGCCCTCGGCGCAGCCTTCCTTGCTGCCGGTGTAGCCGGCGCCGCGCAGCCAATCCAGGAGCGTGACGTGACCACCGACCTGACCCAGTTCTCGGACCCGGTTGTTGACCGTGACTGCGGGCAGGGACGCCGACTGGGGTTGCACTCGATGCTCCTCACCTGTGTCCGTTCACGCCTGGCCGCGCGTCAGCCGACGCGCCCGATCCAGCACCGGTTTCGCCAGTGCACCGCCCTCATGCTGCCTCACCTGGGTGAGGTCCCGCAGGCGGCGTGCCAGGTAGGTGCGCCCGGACTCGTTGTCGGCGATGTCGAGCGCCTGTTGGTAGGCGGCGATGGCCTCACGGTTGCGGTCGAGTTTGCGCAGCAGTTCGGCGCGTGCGGCCGGCAGTGGGTGGTAGCCGCGCAGTTGCTCCCCGGCGGTGAGCCCGTCAAGTAGAGCGAGTCCGGCTTCGGGTCCGTCGCGCATGGCGATCGCGATTGCCCGGTTCAGGGCGACCACTGGTGAGGCGGCCCGGGCCAGGAGCATGTCATAGAGTGCGACGATCTGCGGCCAGTCGGTGCTGTCGAGGTCGGTGGCCTCGGTATGCAGAGCCGCGATCGCTGCCTGGATCGCGTAGAGGCCGGCGCGTCGATCAAGGGCCTCGGTCAGTAGTTGACGGCCCTCGGCGATGAGTTGGTGGTCCCAGCGACTGCGGTCCTGGTCCTCCAGCGAGATGGGCACTCCCTCGGCGTCGACCCGCGACGGTCGGCGGGCATCGGTGAGGATCAAAAGCGACAGCAGCGCGCCAACCTCGCGCTGCCCGGGCATCAGGCGATGCAGGATGCGGGCCAGCCGGATCGCCTCGTCGCTCAGGTGCACCCGCAGCATCTCGTCGCCGGCACTTGCCGCGTAGCCCTCGCTGAAGATCAGGTAGACGACGCGCAGCACCGCCGGCAGCCGGTGAGTCAGTTCCGGGCCGGTGGGGACGCGGAACGGGATCCGGGCGTCACGGATCTTGCGTTTGGCTCGCACGATCCGCTGCGCCATGGTCGGCACCGGCACCAGAAATGCCTGGGCGACTTCAGGTGTCGACAATCCGGCCAGGAACCGCAGGGTGAGGGCCGTTTGGGCTTCGAACGGCAAGGCGGGATGGCAGCAGGTGAAGAACAGCTGCAACCGCTCGTCCGGCAGGTCGTCACCCGCGAAGATCTCGAGCGGAGCCACGACGCGATCAGCCTCCACCTGCAACTCGGCCAGGCGGGCTGCGTAGGGCCGATCGCGGCGGATCCGGTCGATTGCTTTCCGGCGGGCCGTGGCGACCAGCCAGCCGAGCGGCTGGTCGGGCACTCCGTCGACCGGCCAACGACGCAGGGCGATCTCGATGGCCTCGGAGGCCACCTCCTCGGCGAGGTCGAGGTCGCCGAGTCGTGCGGCCAGGATGGCCAGCAGTCGGCCCCGGTCTTCGCGGAACACCGCCTCGACGGAACCGGCTGCTGAGCTCGCCATGATCAGCCCATCACCGGGCGAACTTCGACCCGTCCGTACTTTGCCCCTGGACAGCTCGTGGCCCACTGCAGGGCCGCGTCGAGGTCCTGGACGTCGACGATTGTCCAGCCGCCCAGGTATTCCCGGCTCTCCGGAAACGGACCGTTGGTGATGACCTGCTCGCCCTCCCGGCTCACCTGGACGCTGGTGGCCAGCTGGTAGTCGCCGAGGAAACCCCCGCCGGCCACCACCCCGGCGCCGACCATTGCCTGCTGCCAGGCGATGAACTCCTGCGCGGTGGGTCCTTCGCCTTCGGCGAACTCGGCGTCGGTGAACCCGATGATCTGCAAGATGTACTGCATGGTGTGACTCCTGTCGTGGTGGGCCGTGTGTGCCAGGGAGACGAACGGCCGACAACAGAATCGACACTTGGGCGCCCCCTCGTTTGGACGCACGGCTGGCAAGGTGGCTGGCCGACATCATCCGACCAGCTCGAGAAGTATCCGGCTGAAGTGGGTTTCGACGGGGGAGATGTCCGGCCAGGGTGGGGATGTGGGTGGGCGGGGTGGGTGGCTGGGGTAGGTGTGCCCGGTGGGGGTGGTGAGGTTGATGGTTCCGTCGTTGTTGCTGGCGGGTGTGTCGATGGTGTTCCGCCAGCCGGGGGCTTGTTTCGTAAGGTTGCAGGCCGTGCAGAGTCCTTGGCCGTTGTCGATCGTGGTGGGTCCGCCGCGGGCGTGGGGCTCGATGTGGTCGATGTGCCGGATGGGGGCGTCGCACCATGGTGTTCGGCAGGCTTGGTCGCGGGCGATCAGGAACTGTTGCGCCCCGGCGGGAAACAGCCGTTGCCGGGAGTCCATCGCGATCAGTTGCCCGGTGGTGGGGTTGGTGTAGAGCCGGCGGACGAAGGTGCGGGTGGCGGTGTCGGCGTGGCCGAGCACCAGGGCCCGGGCGAGCGGGGCGGGGATCGGGCCGTAGCCGGTGAGGTGAGCGGGTTCGCCGTCGCCGCCGAGCAGGGTCCGGTCGGTCATGATCAGGTTCAGCGCAACGGCCGGACCGGGGCCGGCTGACGCCCCGACGGCGGCGGGTAACTCGGCAGGTGCATCGGTAGGTGAATTGGCCGGGGCGGCGGCACGTGCTTCGGTCGGGCCGGCGGGTGTGGCCGGGCCGTAGCGGGGCACGCCGTAGGGGTCGCAGCCACTCACGCTCTGGCCGGTGACCCGGGAGACGAGATCGTCGGCCATCAACTGCCCGCGGCTACGGCCGTCACCGGTGCCGACTGCGGTGTCGGCGGCGGATCGCAGGGCGGCATAGACGGCGACACCCTGGGCCACGGGCAGCAGCGCGGACAGCCGGGTCATCGTGTCCGGCGCGGGCCGGATCGTCACGTGCCGGTCGGACACGGCGCCCCGGACCTTGCCGAGCACCGCTTCGACGTCCAGCCGGCAGGCGATCGCCGCGGCCCTGGTCGACGCCGCCAGATCCCCCAACGTGGGCAGATCAGCTGCGATCAAGGCATCGGCGCGCCGTCGGTCGGCCTGGGTCAGGCAGGCGAACTGGTCCAGGATCAGCATCGACCGGCGCTCCGAGGTCACCCCGGTCCGCAGAGCAGCCAGGGTGCAGGGCATCTCGGTGACCAGGGCTCCGGCGAATCCGACCAACCGGCCGCCGCGATGCCTCGAATCCCGCCGCGCCAACCCGACCTGCGCCGCCACACTGCGCCGGGTCAGCTCCGGCCGAACCTGGCGGGCCGCACCGTCAGCGGTCTGCGAGGCGACCAAAGCATGCGTCAACACCGCCTGCACCGCAGCGCAACACGACTTCAACCGCTCCAACAAGCCGATCTGGTCGATCAGGACCGCGTCGGACCCGTCAGCGGCGAGGCTGTTCACCGCGTGAATGAGCTCGGTCAGGTCCAGCGGCGCCGCCGTTCCCGCTGCTGGCCGACCTGAAGGGAACATACGTTCGAGTATAGCGTTCGCCGGCAATGTGCACAAGATCTCGATGCATGGATTGGAACCAAAGTCCGTCCCGGCTGAGTTTGAGAGGCTCAGTGGGTAATTGACCGGCCAATCGCATCAGCAGGCGGGGATTCGCCTGGCTCGTCATTGGCGTCCCACCAATATTCGAGCCCGGAGAGCGGGCCGTCCACGTAGAGCAGCAGACCGCCGTCGTCGTCCCCTCCGTCGACGACGGCCATCATGGGGGCCTGCTCCGTGACCGCCGCTGGTTGGCTGTGACGACTCGATGACGAGATCGACGTGCAGGCCGGAGCGGCTCGGACGGATTCGATTCGACACCATCAATTTCGCGACGCTGAGCATCAATTACCGCACGCCGCGGGAGATCATGGAGCGGGCCGAACCGGTGATCCGGGCCGTCCTCCCGGACGCCAATGTGCCGATCTCCGTTCGCAGCACCGGAATCCCCGTCGGAGAAGGGTCTGCCGCTGATCTGGGCGGGATCCTGGACACCTGGCTGGCCGCGCATGCCCGACGGGATCGCCTGCGTCATCGGCACCCCGGACGTCGAAGTCGGCACCATTCCCGCGACGCCCCGCGTCCGGTGGCTCACCCCGGAACTGGCGAAGAAGCTGGAGTTCGACCTGGTCGTGCTGATGGACCCAGAATGATTCGGCACGGGATCATTCGGCACGGGATCATTCGGCACGGGATTATTTGGCACGGGATCATTCGGCAGGGAGGCGTTCGGCACCGACATCGAAGAACCGGGTATCGAAGGAGCGGTCACCGATATGTCGCGATGACCAGGGCGACCCGGCAACTCGTCATCCTCACGACCTCGTGAGAGCCGTCAGCAGAAACCGGCTATTCCCACCCAGGCGGCCTCGTCGCGCTGTGCCCCCCGGCGTTCGATGGTCGCCTCGATCAAGCCGTAGGGACGGTCGGCGGCGTAGAAGACCTCGTTCGGGTTGTCCAGTCCGAACGGGGACAGGTCGGAGGCGAAATGGTGCTTGTTGGGGCAGGAGAACTTGATCTCGTCGATGCAGTCGTGGGCGTCGATGACGGCCTGACCCATCTGATAAAGGGTGTGCTGCAACGCCAATGAGTATCCCTTGGTGAAGGTGCTCATCATCAGCTGCTTGACATTGTGGTAGACGGCGTTGAAGTCGATGTCGGCGGTGTTGTAACGCCAGCGGGTCGCGACGTCGGTGGCCAGGATCCGGTCCTGCGTCTCCGGCAGGGTCGTGTACCGGTCCCTGGGGTAGCCGACAAAGCCGGACTGGGTCGTCTTCATCACCGTCAGGCCGTGGAAACCGCTGATTACCGCATCGCGGTGGTCGCCGTCCCGGACCACCACCGCGGTCCGGGTTTCCGGCGCCCCCCGGTAGAAGCAGTGGTCGTGGTCGTCGATCCGGGTCCAGCCGTACTGCTCGGCCGCCCAACGCCCGCCGGTGACCCACTCGAACTCGTCGGTGAAATGGTGCGCCAGGCGCAGCAGGAACTGCTCGGGTGAGGAGATCCCGTCCTTCGCGAAGGCGAAAACGGTGTTCTTCTGGGTGTCGGTGGGCACCACATGGCTGTTGTCGCCCCGGGTGTGAGCCGCCTCGAAGTCACCGCGCAGCTGCGAGGTGACATTGAGGTCGACGACCTCGTGACGGCCGGTGTCGCGGACCACCCGCACCACCCGGTTCTCCGCCTTGCCGTACTGGTTGGCGGTGAGAACGACGTCGGCCATGCCTTCACTCCTTTGTATTCAGTGGGGTTGAGCTCAGCTACCGCGATAGGTGGTGTAAGAGAAGGGACTGAGCAGCAGCGGAATGTGATAGTGCCGTTCGGCGGCATCGACGGTGAACAGCACGGACACCGCCGGATGGAAACAATGGATATTTTGCCCGGCGTAGTAGTCGCCCGTCCCGAAGATGACCTGGTAGTCGCCGGGCGAAAGCAGCTCCGGACCGAGATTGCCGACCCGGCCGTCGTTGTCGGTCACCGATTCGGCGATCGGCGCGCCCGCGCTATCGGTCAGCCGCACGCCGACTCCCGCTGCGGGCCGGCCTGCGCCGGCGTCGAGCACGTGGGCGGAGATCAAGCTGCCGGGCTTACTCACGAATTCATTCTTGGGTTCAAATGTGGGTTCGTTCATGGGGTCACCGCCTTTGCCAGCCGGAGCGCCGCGATCTGGTGGAGCTGCTCGCCGACAATCCGGTCCTCGGTATCGAGGTCGTTACCCAGCCTGGATTCCAACTGGGACAGGATCTCCGTCGCGGACCGGCCGGCGGCGCGGATCAGGAAGACCCGGTCGAAACGCTTCTCGTAGTTGCGGTTCCCGGCGGCGAGCCGGCTTTGGATGTCGTCGTCGAGTGTCAGTCCGGCCTGCTCGGACCGGGACAGACCGGCTTCGGGAGAGGAGCCGGTGGGTGACTCGCCGATCCGCGGATGGTGCGACATCGCCGCCTCCAACTCGACCGCGGTGAGCGGATCGGCGGCAGCCCCGGCCGCTGCGAGCAGATCGTCAACGGTGGCGTAGGGGCGGCGGTTCAGCATGGCGTCCACCCAGCGGTCGACGTCCAGACACGGCCGGATCAGGGCGTCCGCGTCGGCGACGGCGAGCCGGTTGAAATCGGCGAGCGACGTCATGGGCGGGTGAGCGGCATGTGGCGGTTGACGTCCTTGTAGAGCAGATACCGGAAATCAACGGGGCCGCCGGCGTAGCAGGCCTGCGGGCAGAACGCCCGGAGCCACATGAAATCTCCGGCCTCGACCTCGACCCAGTCCTGATTGAGCCGGTACACACCCTTGCCCTGCAACACATACAGCCCGTGCTCCATGACGTGGGTCTCGCTGAACGGGATGACCCCGCCGGGCCGCAGGGTCACGATATTGACGTGCATGTCGTGCCGCAGGTCGTCCGGATCGACGAACCGGGTGGTCGACCAGGCGCCGTCGGTGTCGGGCATCGGAACCGGGGCGATGTCGTGTTCGTCGGTGACGAACGCCGGCGGCGCCGCCAGGCCTTCGACCTGCTGGTAGGCCTTGCGGATCCAGTGGAAGCACAGCGGAACCGGCCCCTGGTTGTGCGCCGTCCAGCGGGAGCCGGGTGGCAGGTACGCATATCCACCAGGTTCGAGCTGGTGGATCCGGTCGTCGATGGTGAGCGACAGCTGCCCGTCGACGACGAACAGCACCGCCTCGGCCTGCGGGTTCGGCTCCGGCCGGTCGCTGCCGCCGCCGGGGGCGACCTCGACGATGTACTGGGAGAAGGTCTCGGCAAAGCCGGACAACGGACGGGCCAGCACCCACAGTCTGGTGTCGGTCCAGTGCGGTAGCCGACTGGTCACGATGTCGCGCATGGTGCCTTTGGGAATGACTGCGTAGGCCGCAGTGAACATCGCCCGATCCGTCGCAAGTTGGTTCTGCCCGGGCAGGCCTCCGCGTGGAACGTGGTACGCGCCGGTCATCTCACAATCCTTTGTGCTCGGTGGTGGGTGAAGTGAGGGACCACTTCGGTGTCCGATCGCGGGCGGGCGAGAGCCGCGACCTGCTCGACGGCCAGACCCGTCAGTCCGGTGAGTTCGTCGCCGTCGATGGCGCCGCAGGAATGGCCACGCTGCAGATACCTGGCCAGGGCCCTGGCGGTGGCCGGTTCGTCCAGGACCAGGGTGCCGGTCTTGCCGAGGTAGTCCTGCAGGCGCCGGCCGGCCCGTTCCGCGCCGTCCCGGTAGAAGGCGAACGTCGCGGCGTACCGGGTCGGGAGCTGCCCTGGGTGCAGGTCCCAGCCCTGGTAGAAGCCGCGTTCCAGGGCGCGCCGGACCAGGCCGGCGTGCAGCTGCCAGGCGTGTTCGACGTGCGTCGCCGACCCTACCGGGAGCACATTGGTGGAGCCGTCGGACAGGTGGACCCCGGTGCCCGCCACGGCCACCTGCATCACCTGCTTGGCGAAGTCGGCGGCGGGGTGGTCGCTCGCCTGGTATTCGGCGGAGATCTGCAGCGAGGCGCTGTAGTCGTAGGTGCCGTAGTGGAGCGCGCTCACCCGGCCGCCACCGGCGTGGATCGCCTCGGCGACTCCGATTCCCCCGCCGGCGGAGATGATCAATTGCGGGGTCTCCACCTGCACCTCGAACCGCAGCCGGCCGTTCGGCAGTCCGTGCGCCAGCTCCAGCTGCTCGCAGACCGCGACCATCGCCCGCACCTGGTCGACGGTGCTGACCTTGGGGAACGTCACCGTCCAACCTGCCGGCAACTCCGGCAGCCGGGTCAGCAGCGTGCTCAGGAACAGGTCGAGCGTGCGGATGCCCCGGCGACGGGTCGGCGCCTCGAAGCATTTGAACCGCAACCCGGCGAACGGCGGGGCAGTATCCGCGCCTACCGCGTCGGCGAGATGGCCTGCGGCGGTGACGCAGTCGCGGTCCTCGGCCTCGTCGCCGCGGGTGCCGTAGCCGTCCTCGAAGTCCAGCCGGAGGTCCTCGATGGGCTCCCGGCCCAGTTTCGCCAGCACCCGCGGCGCCACCTCGGCGGCGAGTTCGGGCCGCAGCCCGATGGACCGGCACAGCGCATCCATCCCGCCGTGCCGCTCGACCAGCGCCAGCGCTTCCCGTCCCCACTGGTCAGGCAGATCGGGGGTATACCGGTCGGCCGGAACGTAGACGGTGTGCACCGGCTGCCGCCGGCCGTCGTCACCGGGAAACGCCTGCGCAAGCAGCGCGTCGGTGGCCTGAAGCCGGGCGTCGACCTCCGAAAGGAAGTCGTCACCGATCGTGGGGTGCGGGAGCGCGGGCATCGTCAGATCACCGACCGTGAGTACTTGATGATGTTGAAAGGTAACCCAACCGTGAGGGCCGGTCGGCCGTTGCGCTCGAGCGGCCCGTCATGCCCGAACTGCGGGTGCGGGTGCGGCGAGAGTGCAAAGGATCTTCGCGATCGGTCCTGGCAGGTCGCCGGCGACCAGCAGCTCGGTTCGTCCGTCGGCCAACTGTGAGAGGGTGAGCACCGCCCAATAGGTGTTCATGCTGGCCAACCAGGCCCAGACACTGAACAACAGCCAGAAGGTCGGCCGGATCTTCTTGGACAGAATCCATTCGGTACCGGGCTCGGCGGCAAGCCCGGTAGCGGCAGTTTCGGTCGTCGATTCCACGTCATATCCGGCCCGGCGCAAGGTGTCCAGCAGTGAGCCGCCGACCCACGACCTCACGTCAGCCAGCGGGCGTCTGGTCCGCCAGGCGATGTTCACCGCTCGCAACACAGGCGCCTCCAGGCATCGGTTCGTGATCACCGTCGTCAGGATGCGAGGCCTTCGACCCCTCACCCGACTCACGGGCGCATCCTGGCCGCGACCGGGCCGAAGGAGCGGTTCTCGTCAGCCTGATCATCTTGTCACCAGGCGTCCGGGTCGATGTGCGTGCAGCCCCTGCGGGGCGACGGCCCGGTCACCGGTGATCAGCAACGAAATCGACGGGAGTTCACCGCCGGCCGGCCGGCCGGGGGACGATCCTCGCGGAGGCATCGGTTGATGTCGGAAAGCGCGGTCCACGTCTTCCACTAGACGAGCCGTGGTGGGTCAGTCCGTCGCCCTGAAGGTGACCCGGCCGCCCGAGATCGTCTGCTGGACCGGCAGATCGGGGAGTTGCGCCGGCGGTGTGATCCGCGGATCTTCGGCGAAGACGGTCAGGTCGGCGTCGAAGCCGATCCGGATCTCGCCGCCGCGCGAGCCCGCCAGTTGGCTGGGCGCGGCGGTGCAGGCGTGCAACGCCTGCTCCGGGGTCAGGGCCTGGTCGGGCTGAACAGCAACTGCGCCGGAATCGTCCGGCCGCCGACGCAGTATCGCCGCCGCCATCACCGCCCGCGGGTCGTAGGGCGACACCGGCCAATCCGAACCGAGGATCAGAGTGCCGCCGGCCCGCAGCACATCGGCGCAGCGCCACCCCTGGCCCGCACGCTCCGGACCGATCCGGCGCGACCAGTTGTCCGAACCGTCCGCCGCCGTGAAATCCGTGGCGTGCCGGGGTTGCATCGAGGCGGCGACACCCTGCTCGGCAAAACGCGGGATCAGGTCGCCGGGCATCGTTTCGAGGTGCTCGATCCGATGCCGGGGGCCGCCAGGTCGCGGCGGCAGCGAAGCAAGGCTGTCGAGTGCGTGCCGAATCGCGGCGTCCCCTATTGCATGCGTCGCCGTCGGAGCACCCGCGGCATCGAAGCGCTCGAGGCATCGGCGGTATTCCTCGGGAATCCAGCCGCCGGCCGTCGACTGGCCGAAGCAGTCCGGGGACGACAGCCAAGCGGTTCCGCCGTCTATCGTTCCATCCAGAAACAGCTTGACGCCGGCCACTTTCCACATCCGTCCGCCCAGCTCCTGGGCCTGCAGCACCGCTCCCGGGTCGTCGCCCGGACGGAACCAGGGCGCGAGCCGCAGCCGCATCGGGAGTTCGTCGGCCTCGTCGAGCGCGGCCAGTAGAGCCGTCGCGTCGCTCTTTGCATCCATTACGTGCCCGCCGGTCAGGCCGGTGGAACCCATGGCGGACAACAGTTCCTTCAGCCGCCGCTTCCGCTCGGCGAAGGGGGCCGGCGGAATCCGGTCGGCGACCAGATCGACGGCCGCCTCCTCGAGCAGGTGACCGGTGGGCACACCACGACTGTCGACCACGACAGCCGCGCCGCCGGGCAGTTCACGTGCGCCGTCGATCCCCGCCCTGGCGAGCGCTGCGTTGGTGACCAGAGCCGAATGTCCGTCGAAGAGGTGCACCAGGGCGGGGCGCCCATTCACCGCCTCCTCGATTCCGGTGTTGGTCAAGTCGTTGTCGCCGAACACATTCGGATCAAGTCCCCAGGCGGTGATCCACTCGTCGTCGGGCCGGGCCCTGGTGTGCGATGCCAGGGCGGAGCGCACTTGCCCGAGTGTCCGGCACGCCGTGAGGTCGGCGCCGCCGGCCAGATCCACTCCCATCACCGGATGGGTGTGGCCATCGACCAGGCCCGGTGTGACGACGGCGCCGCGCACGTCCAGGATTTCGGTCCGCGGTCCGCGCAGCTCGTCGCAGGATGCGCCCAACCCGACGATGACGCCCGCGCGGATGGCGACGGTGGCGGGCCGGGCCGGGCCGCCCAGGGCCCGGGTGACGACGGATCCCCCGACCACCAGCAGATCGGCCGGTTGCTGATTCATTGGTTCGGCGGCCGTGCTACACCAACTGGACCGAGCGTGACAGGAATTGTGGATGGTCGGGATCCCGCCCGGCGCGGTGCGCCAGGGCAACGGCCATGCGGTGCACCGTGACCAGCTGCGCCTGCGGATCTCCCGATGGGACATGCAGTGCCGCACCGGTTTCGCGGATCGCCGCGACCACCCGGTCGGGGAGCGGGTCGAACGACCAGATCAACGAGCCGGTGCCGGCAGCGGCGATCGGTCCGTGGAGGTATTCCAGCACCGGGTAGGCCTCCGTCCACATTCCGGCCGCTTCCCGGCATTTGAGCGCTGCCTCGTTGGCGAGGCCGATCGTCCAGCCGTGGCCCAGGAAGACGACGTGCTGGGGGAGCGGCTCCGGGAGTTCCGTGGTCAGCGCCCGCGCTGCCGCGGCTGCCAGGCCGGACAGGTCCTCGCCGAGAGAGTCGCGCAGCGCGGTCAAAGCGGAGGTCGCGAATCGGGTCTGCACGACCGAAGATTCATCGGCATAATCCAACAGGAGAAATTCGTGACACAGCGCGGGCAACGGGGTGTCGGCGTCGCCGATGATTCCGACAATGTGATGCGCAGACCGGAGGGCTGCTGCCGCGGTGATGACGTCGCCCGTGGTACCGGAGCGGGACAACACCACGATTGTTTCGGCGTCATCGACATAAGGGATTTCCGAGGCGATCGCGGCCCGGGTGCGCCCGGCGCCGGCGGAATTACGGAGCCGCGCATATGATTCACCGATGTAATAGGAAGTTCCGCATCCCAGGAACAGGACCGGTTCACCGTTCTTGGGCAGAATTGCGCGATGGGCCGGAGACTCGAGCAGGACCCTCGACCAGACTGCCGGCTGGCTGAACAATTCAAGCTCGGTGGCCGAAGGATTACTGGGCAGACTATTGGGCATCATGAGTGCTCCATCTGATCGCTACCGATCCCGCGGGAGCCGGTCAACCGGCCGCATCTTATTGACCTGCAGTTCCACCCGAGAAGAATGCGGTGTCCGGTCCGAACGCGCGATGACGTCCACATCGGGCTGGGCAAAGGGAAATACCTCGAAGTCAGGCGGCGGGGTCCGCAACTGAAAGGCGTGCCCGGGTCGGCCGCTCGGCGGTTGCACGCACTGCCTCGCCTTCACTGCGCTGTGGTCGTGTTGCGCCGGCCCGTCACCGGCGGCATCAGAGTAGACCCGGCAAGCGGGCCGGTCAATCAATATTGATCAACCAAGTTTGGGTTCGGTCACGTTGTTGCGCACTCTTGACTGAAGCGGGTCGGAGTGGTTTGCTCGCGATCACGTGGTTCCGCAGCCAAGCCCTGAGGTCGGAGAACAACCCATGGAGATAAACCGCCGCAAATTTGTGACCGGATCCCTCGGCGCAGCAGCGATGTTGGGTCTGAGCGGATGTTCGTCGGTCCACTCCAACTCGTCGGACAGCACCTCCGCCGGCGGGTCCACCACCGCCCCGGTCACCGCCGCGAGCACGTCCTCGAGTGCGGGGCCGGTCGGAAGCTCCTCCGCGGGCAGTGCCAGCGCTCTTCCCGCGACCGCCGCCCCGTCGACCCCGCCCCCGTCCAGCTCGGCGCCGGTGAAGGGCGCGTTGAGCTTTGCGTTCTGGGGTGGCAGTGATGGCGAGCTCAAGGGCTTCACCTACGTGAAGCAGAAGTTCGAGGCGGCGAATCCCGGCACCACGATCAATCTGAAAGTCGTTCCCTACGATGGCTTCTTCGCCGGCATCGACCGCGGGATCCAGGCCGGGAACGCCCCGGACGTCTTCCGGGTCGACTACACCTCGATCGGCAAGTACAGCGGCAAGGGCGTGCTGTTGGACGTCAGCCCGTATTTCGACGCTGCCGCGGCGGCCGCATTTCTGCCCGCCCTGTGGGAGGGGATCAAATTCAACGGCGTGCCCTACGGAGTGCCGCACCAGACCGACACCACCTGCATCGTCTACGACAAGGCCGCCTTCGCCACCGCGGGTATCACCTCCGTCCCGTCGTCCCTGGCCGATGCCTGGACCTGGGACGAGTTCTCCCAGGTCGCCACCAAGCTGCGGGCGACGCTTCCGGCAAAGAAATTTCCGTTCGCCTACGACTGGACCCAGGCCGGCGCATTCCGATGGCTGTCCTGGCTCTATCAGGCCGGCGGCACGCTGCTCACCCCAGACCTCAAGAAGGTCGCCCTACCTTCCGATGCGGCGACCCTTGCAATGGACTACACGAAGAGCTTCTTCACCAACAAGTGGACACCGGCCAGCGCGACCATCAAGACCAGTCAGTACTCGGACAACTTCTTCCTCTCCCAGATCGTCCCGATGTCGTTCGTCGGTGATTTCCTGGTTCCCGAGCTCGCCGACCCGAAAGCGGGATACAAGGGCGATTGGGGGGCGACGTTCCTGCCCAAGAACAGGGGGGCGGCCGCGGATCTCGGCGGGAACGCCATCGTGGCGTTGAAGAACACCAAGAACCCCGACCTGGCAGCAGCCTTCCTCAAGTTCCTGGTCAGCGAGGACATGATGAAGTACTTCTGTGAACAGGCCATCGAACTGCCGACGTTGAAGTCGCTCGCCAGCGCAAATCTGAACTACGTCTCGCGACCCGACGTGGTCAAGATCTGCGCCGAACAGGCGTCCACCATTTCTGACACCATCGTGCGGGAGTCGACCGTGGGCAGTTTCGCCACGATCAATACAGTCCTGCAGGACCAACTCGAGCTGGCCTTTCACGGAAAGTCCAGTGCCGACGCCATCGCCGGAATCGCCTCGGGGGTCTCCGCGGCGTTGGGCGCCTGAGGCCGGCGGTGGCGACCACCCGCGGTGGTTCGACCGTGCCGGTGGCCGACGGGGCCGGCGCGGGCACGCTGCTGCTGCCCCGCGAAGGCGGCGTCAGGCGTCGGCGGGGCTCCATGGCAGCATGGACGTTCCTGGTGCCGAATCTCGTCCTCGTGGTGGTGTTTCTGCTGTTGCCGCTGGTCCTCGCCATCGTCATCAGCTTTCAGAAGCGGCAATCGCTGGGCACACCGGAGTTCCTCGGCATCAACAACTACCTCGACCTTTTCCGGGACGGAGTTTTCTGGCGCACCCTCTGGAACACCGTCCTGTTCACCATCTGCACGGTGCCCGTCGGAATGGCTCTCGGCCTGGGAATCGCCGCCTTGCTCAACGGGGTTCTACCTGGCCGCACCCTTTACCGGTCGATCATCTTCCTGCCGCTGGTGATCTCCGGGGTGGCCACCGGAGTTCTCGGGTTATGGATGTTCGACCAGTACAACGGTTTTGTGAACAACCTGCTGGCCGTCTTCGGTATCGTCGGCCCCGACTGGCAGTCCAGCGGCGGCTGGGCGATGTTCTCGGTGATCCTGGTGACACTGTGGCAGCGGGTCGGCTTCGACATGCTGATCTATCTGGCCGGTTTGCAGGGGGTCGGCAGCGATGTGCTGGAAGCGGCGTCGATCGACGGGGCGTCGGGTTGGCAGAAATTTCGCCGGGTCACGTTCCCGCTGCTGGGTCCGTCGACGTTCTTCCTGTTGATCATGAACTTGATCTATTCGTTCCAGATCTTCGACACAGTGTTCGCGATGACCGCCGGTGGACCCGACTATTCCACCACCATGCTGGTCACCTATGCGTACCGCAGCGGATTCGACGAGCACGGATCGGGGCAGCTGGGTTATGCCGCGACGATCGGCGTCATCATCTATCTGATCACTCTGGCCATCACGGTCATCCAATGGCGGGTCAACAAGACCCGGGACCAGTTGGGTTGATGCCGGTCGTGGTGAAGGAAAGGAGCTTCCGGTGTCGGTGACCGCTCTGACGGCTCAGGATGCCGCTGCCGGCAGCAGTGGGCGGGCGAAGGCCCTGCGCCGGTCCAAGCGCGGGAGGTTGTTCACCCTGCGCGTCGTACTCGCGATCGTCATCACGCTGATCATGTTCTTCCCGATCTACTGGATGTTGGTCACGGCGTTCTCCACTCGTGAAGATCTGTACGCCCCCGGACTCCACCTGGTGCCGCAGCACTTCACCCTCGACAACTTCGCCACGCCCTTCGCCCGGTTCCCGGTCTGGCAATGGTTCAAGAACTCCGCGATCATCACACTGCTCACCACCGTCATCACCGTCGTGGTCAACCTGTTGGCCGGTTATGCCTTCGCAAAGGTTCCGTTCAGGGGGCGCAACGCGCTCTTCCTGATTCTGTTGTCCACCATGATGATTCCGGTCCAGGCCATCATGGTGCCGCAGTTCACCCTGTCCATCGGCCTTGGACTGTTCGGCAACATCTGGTCGGTCATCCTTCCGGAGAGTGCTGCGGTATTCGGGATCTTTCTGGCCCGTCAATTCTTCCTGGCGATACCCGACGAGCTGATCGAAGCGGCCAGAGTCGACGGGGCCGGTCAGTTCAAGACCTTCTTCGCCATCGTGCTGCCGCTGTGCAAGCCGTTGGTCGCGGTACTGGTGCTGCTGTCTTTCATGAATGAATGGAACGCGCTGTCCTGGCCGTTGATCGCCCTGTTCTCGAATGAGGCGCTGTTCACCCTGCCGCTGGGTATCGTCACCGACCTGAAGTCGCAGTACACCTCGGACTACGGCGCGATCATGGCGATCACCCTGCTCGCCATCACCCCGATGGTTGTGCTGTTCCTTTCTTTCCAACGCTACTTCGTGCAGGGGCTGGCCCGGACCGGCATCAAATGACCCGGACCGTGACCCAGTCAGTGACCCCGACCGTGACCCGGCCGGTCCACTACCTGAGCACCCTGTCGTTCGACGCCCCGTTTCTGGACCGACTGCAGACACTGTCGCCGCGAGTACAGGTCGAGCAGATCACCGCCGCAACCGCCGCCGACATTCCGCCCGAAACCTGGGCTTCGGTCGACGTTCTGCACACCGCGGGGGTGTTCCCACCACCGGGCGCCGCACCGCGGCTGGCCTGGATCCAGCTGGACACCTCAGGTGTCGATCATCTACTCGACCACCCGGTCTGGCAGACCGATGTTCCCATCACGACTCTCGGTGGGGTCGGGCCCGTCACCATGGCCGAGTACGTCATCCTTGCGGTTCTCGGTCTGGCACACCGGCTGCCGGCGCTGATCGAGTGCCGGGCGGATCGCCGATGGCCGGCCCCATCGTCTTCCGCGGCCACGTTGACCCCGGCGCCGGTCCGGGGTACCACGATGGTGATCCTCGGCTACGGGCGCATCGGCGAGGAGATCGCCCGGCTGGCACTGCCATTCGGGGTCCGGGTGATCGGCGTCAATCGCTCGGGGGTACTGGCGTCGGATCTGCCGGCTCCGCGGTACGACGGTCGGGTCGTGGATGCGCGGCCGGCGGCGCCGGCGGTTCGGCCCACCGATTCTTCTGCCGCGATCTCCTTTGCCGCCGCTGGCGGCGACGTGGTGCTCGCCGGTCTGGATCGGCTCGACGAGGTGCTGGCTTTCGCCGACTGGCTGGTGGTGGTCCTTCCCCGCACCGGTCAGACCGTCGGCCTGATCGACGCGTCCCGGCTGGCGCGGCTACCGGCCGGAGCGATGGTGGTCAACGCCTCTCGCGGCGGCATCGTCGACGAAGGGGCACTCTTGTCCGCGCTTCGGTCGGGCCGGGTCGCCGGCGTGGTGCTCGACGTCTTCGATGAGGAGCCCCTCGATTTCACCTCGCCGTGGTGGGACGAGCCGGGCGTGTTCATCACCCCGCACGTCGCCGGCCTGACGTCGGCCCATGCGGCCCACGTGGAGAAGATCGTCGCCGAGAACGTGCGCCGATTCCTGGCCGGCGAACCCCTGTGCAATGTCGTCGACCGGGCCCGGGGGTACTGACCATGCTCGAAGTCGATCGGCAGGAGATGGTGCTGAACCATCTGCGGCTCAACGGTTCCGGTAACGTTGCCGACTTGGCCCAGGCATTGGGCGTCAGCCCGTCCACGGTGCGCCGCGATCTGGCCGAGCTTTCCGGCCGCCGGCTGCTGACCCGGGTCCGGGGCGGGGCCAGCCTCGCCGGACTGCCGGCCGAACCCGACCGCTCACGCCGGGTGATGGCCCAGGCGGTCGAGAAGCGGCGGATCGGGGCAGCGGCAGCCACCAGGGTGGCCGACGGGTCGACGCTGCTGATCGGCGGCGGAACGACCACCGAGGCCATGGTGCCATTCCTCGAAGGAAAGAGCCGACTGACGGTGCTGACCAACGCCCTGAACGTCGCAGGCGCGTTGGGTCGGCTGCAGGGGATCACCGTGGTGGTGCTGGGCGGGATCCTGCGACACGAGGAGATGTCACTCCTGGGGCCGATCGCGGAGCGGACCCTGGCAGAGTTCCACGTGGATGTGGCCTTCTACAGCGCATTCGGAATCAATGCCGAGCACGGCCTCTATGGCGCCCATGCAATGGAGGCCTCGACCGACCGTTCCCTGCTCAACAGTGCCGCCTCCCTCACGGTGCTGGCGGACCATACCAAGTTCGAACAGCGGGGACCTGTCCGGCTCGCCCCGACCAGATCCATCGACTGTGTGATCACCGACGCGTTGTCCCCTCCGACCTCGCTGGCCAGGCTGGCATCTCTCGGAGTCGAGGTCATCACCTGTTGATCGTGGACCAACAGAAACCACCCAAAGCTGATGGTGGCCCAACAGATATCACCCAAAAAACGGGAGAGGAACAACGGTGCAATGAATACGCCGAGCATCGAACTGGAGGCCCTGCGAGAATGCCAGGATCGGGCACTGCACCGGGAGGGTATTCCAATGTTCCTGGCCCTGGTCGATGAGCGCCAGGAGGCGGTGCCGCCGGCCCCGGATAGCGAAAGCATCTGGAACGCAGCGATTCTCGACCGGCTCGATCACTACCGCTCGGTCCTGGGCCCGAGCCGGCGCGACGACGACCTCGGAGCGATGGCCAGTGTGCTCGCGGTGACTGCTTACGAGGATTTCGATCGTATGGCGTCGAGGTGAGCACGATGACCTGGCCGGCGCACCGGGACGCCATTGCTCAGGGACGGTATCTGCGCGTCATCAACTACCACAACACTCCGGCGTCTAGCCGGCTCACCCTGCGCAGGCAGTTGAATTCCTATCGGGAAGCCTTCAGCCCGGTGGGTCTGACCGACTTGGACAACTTCTACGCCACCGGCCGATGGGGCACGGGAAGACCCGGATTCCTGCCGGTCTTCTATGAGGGCTACCGGAACAGTTACGACATCGCCGCTGCCGTGTGTGATGAATTGGATATCACCGGCTGGTTCGCCGTTTGTACCGGCTTCGTCGACTGCCCCGTCCCCGAGCAGGAGTTCTTCGCGCGGTCGCACTGGATCGACCTGGTCGACGAGGAGAAGACCGGTGACCGGATCGCGATGAGCTGGCCGGAGATCGCGGACCTGTCCGCCCGGCACGTGGTCTATCCGCACACCGCCTCGCACGACGGTATCGCCGACGTGGTCAGCGACGAGGACCTCTACCGGGAGGTCGTCGAACCAAAAACGAGGATGGATGCCATGACCGGTCAATCGGCCCCCGCCTTCGCCTGGCTGCACGGCTCCCCTTGGGGGTCGAGCCCCCGCCACGACGCGGCGGTCGCCGCCGCCGGATATCGCTATGTCTTCAGCAACACGATGATCCACCGGATCGCGAAGTGATCCGGCAGCCGGCCGACACTCCTGGTTTGCTCCGGGAAAGGACCAGTTGATGCAAACCGATGGGCAGCGGCGCGTTCTCGTCCTGATCGGGGCGGGCAGCGCGGTGTTCACCCGGGGGTTGCTCGCCGATCTGATTTCGGCGACCGATCTCGCCGACTGGGACATTCGACTGGTCGACGTTGCCGAAGCTCCGCTGGCCACCGCTTTCGGGTTGGCGCGCAACATGATCCGGTCTCGGAACGCCGCAGAGCAGATTTCGGTGTCCGCCACCGTCGATCGTCGCGCCGCCCTGCCCGGCGCGGACTTCGTGGTGACCTGCGTCGGTGTCGGTGGACGCCCGGCCTGGCAGACCGATCATGAGGTGTGCTTGCGCCACGAGGTGTTCTCGCCGGTCGGCGATTCGGTGATGCCGGGCGGGATCTCCAGGCTGATGCGGACCACACCGGTCCTGGTGGAAATCGCGGCCGATGTCGCGGAATTGGCACCAGAGGCCCTCTTCTTCAATTACAGCAATCCAATGACCGCCAACGTGATGGCGATCAGCCGCTACGCCGGCGTCCACGACGTGGTGGGGCTGTGCCACGGCGTCCATCACGTACAGACCCACCTGGCCGCCTACGCCGGCGCGCTACTCGCCGACACTTCGACGCTGTACGCCGGCATCAATCACCTGACATTCATCTACGACTTCCGGATACAGGGGCGGGACGCGTGGCCGATCGTCCGGGAGAAGGTGGCCCGCGATCTTGCCCGGCCGCTGGATCCGGCACTGATCGGCGAAACCTTCAACGACGCATCCGATGCGTGGCAGAACCCGTTCTCCTGGGAGATCTTCCGCCGTTACGGCGCCTATCCGGCCGCCGAGGATCGCCATGTGACCGAGTTCTTCCCGGAGAGATGGCCTGGTGGCAGGTATTTCGGAAAGATCCTCGGCATCGATGCCTTCTCGCTGCAGCAGATCCTCGAGTGGGGCGAGGACCGCTACCAGAGCATGCGGGAGCAGGCAGGCGAGGGCGCCGCGCTGGACGACACCGCGTTCGACCGGTCCACCGGAGAGCAGGAGCAGTTCATCTCCATCATCAGATCGATCATCGGCGATCAGCGCCAGATGTTCTCCTGCAACGTCATCAACAACGGTGCAGTGCCCGGACTGCCCGACGATGCGGCAGTCGAGATACCAGGCGTCGCAACCGCCCGCGGTATCCGGCCGATTTCGGTGCCCGACCTGTCCCCGGCCCTCACTGCGATCCTGCAGCGAAAACTCACCCCGGTCTATCTGTCCATCGAAGCCGCAATGAACGGAGACCGGGACATGATGGTGGAGGCGATACTCACCGACGGCGCAGTGCCGGATCCGGCGAAAGCGGGGGCCCTGACCGACGATCTGATCGCCGCACAGCTCGCCTACCTGCCGCGGTTCCAGCGATGACCGCCCGGACGGACGGTGCCGTCGAGGACTCGGCGAGGCCGCTGCGCAGTGCCGCCTGGTTTGCCGACGAGGGCAAGAACGGCATTCTGGCCCGGTCGTGGCTCCGATCGGAGGGCCTGCCGGACGACAGTTTCGTCGGCCGGCCGGTCATCGGCATCGCCAACAGCTGGTCGGAGCTCACCCCGTGCAACATGCATTTCCGGGAATTGGCCGAACACGTCAAGCGCGGAGTCTGGCAGGCCGGAGGAGTGCCCTTCGAGTTCCCCACCACCTCGGCCGGCGAATCATTGATCCGGCCGACGGCGATGGTGCTGCGCAACCTCATGTCGATGGATCTGGAGGAGACGCTGCGCGGCAACCCACTCGACGCCGTCGTACTGCTCGCCGGCTGCGACAAGACCACTCCGGCCTATCTGATGGGCGCCGCGAGCGTCGACCTGCCGACTCTGTTGATCACCGGCGGGCCGATGCTCAACGGCAAGTACGGGGGTACCGATATCGGCTCCGGTACATCGATCTGGCGGTTGACCGAAGCCTTCCGGGCCGGTGAGCTGTCGAAGCAGGAGCTGTTCGAGGCAGAGGGTTGCATGGCGCGCAGCCGCGGGCACTGCATGACGATGGGAACCGCCTCGACCATGGCGCTGCTCACCGAAATCCTGGGTATGCAATTGCCCGGCAGCGCGGAGCTGCCGGCCGACGATGCCCGCCGCCGCACGATGGCCCACCTCGCCGGTCGCCGCATCGTGGAGATGGTCGGCGAGAATCTCACCCCGTCCAAGATTCTGACCCGTCGGGCTTTCGAGAACGCCATCCGGCTCAACGCCGCCATCGGCGGGTCGACCAATGCCGTCGTGCATCTGCTGGCCCTGGCCGGCCGGGTGGATGTCCCACTGGCGTTGTCCGATTTCGACGCCCTGGTCCGGGATATTCCGACCCTGCTGGACCTGATGCCATCCGGCCGTTTCCTGATGGAGGATTTCGCCTATGCCGGCGGGCTCGGCGCTCTGGTCGCCGAACTGGGTGGACTACTGGACGGGAAGGCAATGACGGTCACCGGCCGGTCCATCGCCGAGAACTACGTCGGCAGTGAGTGTTTCAACACCGAGGTGATCAGGACGCTGGCAGCTCCGCTGAAGCCGGTCGGTTCCGGAATTGCAGTGCTCACCGGCAACCTGGCGCCGTCCGGCGCAGTGATCAAGCAGTCGGCCGCGTCACCCGGACTGCTTCGGCACACCGGCCGGGCGGTCGTGTTCGACCGGCTCGAGGACTATCTGGCCGTGGCCGATGACGACGATCTGGATATCGGCGCCGACGATGTGATCGTGATCCGCTATGCCGGGCCGCGCGGGTACCCGGGTATGCCGGAGATCGCCAATGTCGCGCTACCGAAAAAGCTGCTGGCCCGCGGCGTCCGGGATATGGTGCGGATTTCCGACGCCCGGATGAGCGGAACGTCCTACGGCACCGTCGTGCTCCACGTGTCGCCAGAGGCCGCGGTCGGCGGCCCGCTCGCGCTCGTCAGAACCGGCGACCTCATTGCGCTGGATGTGCCCGCTCGTTCTCTCGACCTGCTGGTCGACGACGCCGAACTCGCTGCCCGCCGAAGCGGCTGGATGACGCCGGAGGTTCCCAGCGCCGCACGCGGATATATGAAGCTCTTCGTGGAGCATGTGCAAGGGGCTGACCAGGGCGCCGATTTCGACTTCCTGCGTGGTCGGCAGCCGCCAGAGGTGCCTCGGCAGGGGTTCTGAGCGGCGGATGACCGAGGGACCGTGGCAACCGTCCGCCGCGAGGCCAGAACCTGCGCGGCGCCTGCTCATCGTCGGCGCGACCGGGGTGCTGCGCCCGGCAGCCCTGATGTGCGCCGGGGCCGGCTGGACTGTGCTGGCCGTCGCGCGGCGAACCGACCCGCTCGACGAGCTGGCAGCCGCCAGCGGAGGCCGGGCCATTCCAGTTCCGTTCGACGTGTTCGATCCGGCGGCCGTCGAAGCGGCGCTGGCTTCGGGTCCACTCGCGGGCGGGGCGGACCAGGCGGTCTTCTACATCGCCGGTGAACACGATGAGACGGAGAACGCCGCGGTCGACCTGATCGGCCGGGCCGTGACCGGCAACGTCGTCCGCATTCTCAACAGCCGTTGGGCGCCGCCCGGGGACCTGCCGTTGGACAACGGTCGGTGGCCCAGGCCGCCCAACCGGCTGCACCTCCTGCTGGGGACCAAAGCCGATGGCCGTACCTGGCACACTCCGGAAGAAATCTCCGCGGTTGCCTTGAGTGTCCTTCGGACCGGTAAAGACCGCACTCTCGGCGAACTCCGGCGCATTTGATCAATTCGCAACGAGAGCCTCACCCGATGGTGTCGAGATCGGAACAGTCGCTGCCCTAACGAGTGACGTGTCTGGTGCGGATGTTCACCATGTGTCACAATTCCGGGGAACATCAAACCCGGGGTGAGTACTGGAGCGCCCGGCTCGTCACCGTCGGTGCTCAACCCGCTCCGGCCGACGGTGCCGAGTGGTTCAGGTGTTCCCTCGTTGTCCCTCGGGTCTCATTCCGGTCGGGCGACGCGCAATTCTGTGCTGTCACTTCAACGCGAGCCATTTCCGGTCGGGAGATAGTCAATGTTCTGGTCGTTGCCGAGTTCCAAGAAACTCAACGAGGGCTTCATTCTCATAGAGCTACTCGTGGTGGTGGTACTGCTCGGCGCCCTGTCGGCGGTGACGGCCCTGTCGGTCGGTGGCCTGACCGAACGGAGCAAGGCCGCGGCCTGCAAGGCGAACCTGGCGACAGTCAACTTTGCCGGGCAGGCCTATGTCGCCGAGACGGGCACGGTCGCAGCAACTCTGGACGCGCTGATTGCCGGCGGCTATCTCAAGTCCAAGCCGGCGAACGTCGCATATACCGTCAACGGCGACACCTTCACCGCTCTTGGCGCCGCGGCCTGCGGATAGGGCGGCCTCGAAGCCGATACCCGTAGCCTCCAGCGGGAAGGTCAAGATCCGTTCCCGGATCGCGACTCGAGGTTGTTCCTTAGCCGCTGCAGGTCGGCGGTGATGTTCGCCCGGACCCGACTCCGCATCAGCGGGGTGGCCAAGCCGAAGAATCCTCCCGGCTTCCCGGTGGCCCGGATCGCGGCGACGGTAGCGCTGCCCTCCACGTCGGCCAATTCGTAGCGGATCAGCATCGGGAAGGGTTTGTCGACAGCAAGTTCGATCATTCGATCGGGTTCGTGCGCCGTGACCACATATCCATATCCGAAGGTGCGGCCGAGAAATTTCGCGGTCCGTTGGACGGTGGCTCCGGTGACCAGCGGCCCCGCCTGAGCAGCGGTGCTGGCGATGATCCCGCCGGTCCAGGCGAGATCGTTCGCGGGGTCGAACATATACGCGGCGACGTCCCGTCGGGCGCAGCGGATGATCACCTCGGGGCGGATGTCGATGGCCATGGCGGGCGCCCTTTCGACGAACCGGAGTCGCTGTCATTGCGGGGCCTCCACCGTAGCAACGGTGACGCCGGCCCGCCCGGTGGCAACCCACGAGACGCCCTGTCCGCCGACGCCCGGGTGGACATGCTGGCGTACGGGATCGCCACCTGGGCAGGCAGTTCCGGTCCTTGGGATCACCCCTCGCCGCCACCGCCCGATCACTCGGCATGCTGGTGACCGCTGGCGGCGGCCGCCCCCCTCGGGTCGCGCCGGGCTGGGTAGGGTCTGCGCAAGAGGTCCATCGCAAAACAGCGATCAGGAACCGGCTCGCCGACCTCGCGGGCAACACGGTGTGCCGACCGGGATGCCGGCACAGCCCACCCCACCACCGGACAGATGGAGACTGCATGACTTCAACCGCCCCCCGACCCGCCACGACCACGGACGCGGGCATACCCGTTGCCAGCGATGAACATTCGTTGTCCGTCGGTCCCGATGGACCATTACTGCTGCAGGATCACTACCTGCTGGAGCAGATGGCCAACTTCAACCGCGAGCGCATTCCGGAGCGCCAGCCGCACGCCAAGGGCGGCGGCGCCTTCGGCGAGTTCGAGGTCACTGCCGACGTGAGCCCGTTCACCAGGGCGGCCGTCTTCGCACCGGGCACCAGGACCGATGTGCTGATCAGGTTCTCGTCGGTGGCGGGGGAGCGGGGCAGCCCCGACACCTGGCGGGACCCGCGTGGCTTCTCGGTGAAGTTCTACACGTCCGAGGGCAACCTGGACCTGGTCGGCAACAACACGCCTGTGTTCTTCATCCGCGACCCGATGAAGTTCCAGCACTTCATCCGTTCCCAGAAGCGGCGCGCAGCGAACAACCTGCGCGACAACGACATGCAGTGGGACTTCTGGACGCTGTCGCCGGAATCGGCCCATCAGGTCACCGTCCTGATGGGTGACCGTGGCATCCCGCGGACATGGCGGCACATGAACGGTTATTCCAGCCACACCTACATGTGGATCAATGCCGCCGGCGAGAAGTTCTGGGTCAAGTACCACTTCAAGACGGACCAGGGTATCGAGTACTTCACCCAGGACGAGGGCGACCAGATGGCGGCCGTCGACACCGACTACCACCAGCGGGATCTGTACGAGCACATCGAGGCCGGTGAGTTCCCGAGCTGGACGCTCAAGATGCAGATCATGCCCTTCGACGATGCGAAGACCTATCGGTTCAATCCGTTCGATCTGACCAAGGTGTGGCCGCACGACGACTACCCACTGCACGAGGTCGGCCGGCTGACGTTGAACAGGAATGTCGTGGATTATCACGCGCAGATCGAGCAGGCCGCATTCGAGCCGAACAATGTGGTGGCGGGAACCGGTTTGTCGCCGGACAAGATGTTGCTCGCCCGCGGGTTTTCCTATTCGGACGCGCACCGGGCCCGGCTCGGAGTGAACTACAAGCAGATCCCGGTCAACTCGCCCAAAGCGCCCGTCCACAGCTATTCCAAGGACGGGGCGATGCGGATCGTCAACGTTTCGGACCCAGTCTACGCGCCGAATTCCTACCAGGGGCCGCTCGCCGACCCGGCCAGGACCGACGACGGCGGGACCTGGCATTCGGACGGCGACATGGTCCGTACCGCCTACAGTCTCCGCGCCGAGGACGACGACTGGGGCCAGGCCGGCACGCTGGTCAGGGACGTACTGGACGACGCTGCCCGGTCCCGGATGGTGAATAATATCGTCGGCCACCTGCTCAACGGTGTCAGCGAGCCGATACTGTTGCGGGCGTTCACGTACTGGCGCAATGTCGACAAGAACCTCGGCGACCAGATCGAGCAGGGTGTCCGCAGCAAACAGCACGAGAAGGACCCCAAAGCGGCCGAGCAGGCCAATCCCGCGCGCATAAGTGCGCAGGCGAAGGCCTGACCGGAAGGTCATCGGACAGCAACGACTGGTCCGATCCCGACTGGGCAGTTGTTCAGGTCGGGATCGGACCGGCTGCCCGCTGTTCCCGCAGGCGGGGCGGCAGCCGCGGTGGGCGGTGGAACCGGTGGAACCAGGCCGACTCGCGTCCGCCCCGAATCAGCGAGCAGGTCCGGCCGGCTGCCCGGACCTCGGTCAGGCCAGGTGAGCAGTCGGGCCGGCCTGGTGGCCGGTGCCGAGGGATAGCGCCGCGGTGTGCGACAACGAGTCGGCCCCGGAGCTGTCGAACCATTGCGGCGCGCTGGCGGCCAGACCGATTGCGGTGGCGGCGAACACGGCCACCAGGGCGAGGCTACGGAGGTGGGCGGAAATCGGTGGTCGGGGGGCGAACCGCCGTCCGCGAAGCAGGGCGACAGCGATGACCAGAGCGGTGATTTCGAGGGCGCCGGTGACGCTGTCGGCGAGGCCGATGCGCTCCGGCGCGCCGGCACCCGGTCCGAATGGCAGGCCGGCGGTACGGGAGTAGAGCCACAGGCCGAGCGGACCGATCGAGATGATGCCGGCGGCGATGACGGCGCCGTCGGTCGCCCGGAAGAGCAGCACCGCGGCCGCGGCGATCTCGACCATCGCAAGAACGATGAAGAAGGCTCCGGCGGCCGACCATTCGGTCAGATGCTCGCTGACGGCAGCGCCATGGATGGCCGCACCGCCGACGAGCGCCGCCGCAAGTAGGAACCGCAGATCGCCGACCCGCCCACCGGCGGTGAAACGGCCGAATATTCCGCCGCTGCGCCTCGGTGCGATCAACGCGAGGTCCAGGCGACCGCCACGCATCGCCACCAGCCAACCGACCAGGACAAGATTGGTCACCATCAGCAGTCCGCTGGCGAACGCCGCTGCGGTGATCTGGGCAGACAGAGTCGCCTGCTGCGCCTGGGCCAGGCAGCTGGTGATGCAGAGGCCGTGCATCGAGTTCATCATCGTCATCTGCAACGACTGCAGGTGATAGTCGTAAGCGGCGCTGGCTGCGACGAGCACGGTGCCGGTCACCGTTCCGGCCCCGGCGATCAGCAGCGCGGTCAGGGCTGTCCTGCCTGCGGTCCGCCGGCCCAGGGAGAACCAGCGCAGTGCGAGAGTGAGCGCGCCCAGCACCGCCAGCACGTAGACGGGCACGGCGACGGTGGATTCCCGCCACCAGCTTGCAAAGGGAGTTTGAGTTCGCTCGATAGCGCCGACCGCGGTGCGCGAGGTGATCATCCAGAACCCGTCGGCGTAGGCCATCACGATGGCCAGCGGAAGGACGGTGGACCAGGGGACCTGCACCCGGTTGTCGGCGACGCCGGACGCCTGCGCCGAAACCCAGGGTGCCGGGAGCGAATTGACAGCCATGCGAATCTCTTTTCTTGGTCCGGATAGTGCCAGGATCGCCTGTGTGAAGCAGGTGCGGATGAACAGCCACCCGGCACCACCGAATCGCTCGGTGGTGCCGGGCCATGACTACGGGGTGATTTCCCAGCCGAACATCATGGCGTGGTCCTCGTGGGCGAGGTTGTGGCAGTGCGCCACATACGGTCCGACGAAGTCCCGGAACCCGCGGTACACGACCGTCGACTCACCGGGGTCCAGAGCGACCAGATCTTCCCTGGAAACGTCGTCCGGGTGGGACGGATCGCCCTTGGTGACGTCCTTTCCGCCTCGCATCACGGTGCGGTGTTCTTCCATGTGCAGATGGAACGGGTGCACCCACCCGCCGCCGCCGTTGCGGATCTCCCAGAGGTTGAAGCTGTCCTTCTTCTGCTGCGCCGGCGGGGTTTTCCCGGCCGTGTTCTTGAGGCTGGTGGCGTTGACGCTCGGCTCGAACGGCTTGCCGTTGATCAGCCACTCGGTCTCCCCACCCGCGCTGCCGCGCTGCACTTCGAAGATCAGCCGGTTGTCCAGCAGGCTCTGCCAGTTGCTGGGCAGCGGTGGTAGCGGCCGCATGGCGGTGGGGATCACGCTGTAGTCCGGTACCGAGGGCAGGCCGCCGATGACGAATTTGATGACCGGCACCTTGTACGCCGGGTCCGGGGAGAACCGGGAAGAGTTGCTCCACATCCGGCCGTTGGGCATCTTCATCACATCGGTCAGGTAGACGACGTCCCCCGGGGTGGTCGGCGAGCCGTCCTGGTACTTGCTGAAGTCGATGATGACCTCACGACGCTTCGCCGGCCACAGCTCGAAGGAATCGCGGATGACCGGGAACGGCAGCAGCCCGCCATCCGAGGCGATCTGGGTGAACTTCATGCACTGCTGGCCGTCCGGGATGCGGTACTGCCCTTCGAGTTCGTCACCGCTGTAGCCCAGCGAGGCCGCCGACTTGGGGCCCTGCGTGGAACTCATCAACTTCCATTCGTAGATCCGCGACACCGAGGCATCCAGGAAACGGAACCGGTATTTGCGCCGCTTGACTTCCATGACCGGGTTCGCGGTGCCGTTGACGGTGAAGATGTCGCCGACGAAGCCGTGATTGGGGAAATGCTTGAAGAATGTCTTGCCCCACCATTCCGGGTGGGTGTTCGGGTTGTTCGCGAGGGGGAATTCGCCCATCGTGTCGTGGATGTCCTTGTGCACGGTGACGCCGTCGTCGAGCCGGCAGTCGTAGAACGCGAGCGGGATGTCGTAGTCGACGTCGAACGAGCCGTCCGAGTTGTTGGTGCGGACACCGGGCAGCCGCAGGCCTTGCCGCTCGTCGCCCATGTCGTAGCCGCCGCGCATCCCCGAGTACACCTTGGGGTCGTAGATCGGGTACAGCCCGACCATGCCCTTGTAGACGTTGGAGCCGGTGTGGTCCATCCGGTGGTCGTGGAACCAGAAGAAGCTCTGCTTCTCCCGGTCGTCATTACCGGCCGGCCAGTTCAGGTACAGGTTGTCGCACCACGTCTGCGGCAGGTAGCCGGGGTATTTCGGGCCGTAGTTCATCGAGTAGTGCGGGTTGCCGTCGCTCTCCGGCGCGGTGTGCCCGTTGTGCAGATGGATGAGCGCCGACCAGTCCGGGGCACCGAAGTCCTGGCGGTCCAGGTTCATCGGGTTCTCGTCGAGGCGGTTCGCGAAGCGGACCAGCGCCGGCTTGCCGTACTCGGCGTTGATCATCGGCCCGGGGAAGGTGCCATTGAAGCCGTAGATCGTGCTGTCCGGCAGCGACCGGGTACTGCCCGCGGCGACCGGCTGGCCGGCGGCATCGAACGACACCGTCGGGCGGCCATTTTTGTCGATCGGTAACACCTTCGACGTGGTGAACGCATGTGTTGCCACCAGGTGTTCGATCTTGTAGACGATCGGGTCGGGAGAAGCGACCTGGCTCGGCCAGATCTGGTGGCGCTCGTTACCCATCGAGTTCTGCTGACCCTGCCCCGGGCCAGGTGTGTTCGCCCAGTTGCTGTACTCCGACATCGGTGTCGGCCGCAGCGCTTTCGGGATGGTCAGCCGATCGGTGAACGGCGACACGATCAGCGGGCTCGTCGGGAAGGCCTCGATGTAGACGAGATCGACCAGCGCCGTCGCCGCTGCCGCGAACACCCCGTTCGCTGACAACAATCCCCGCCGCGCCAGATACGGCTCTGCCAACACCCGGCCACCGGTGATCGTCACGCCGGCCACACCGACCGCTGCAAGTCGGAGAAAGGTGCGCCGGGTCCGGCCGTTCCCGGTGTCCGCCAGCTCGTCGGACTGCAGGGGCAGTCGGTCGGCGGCAGCCTCCGGCGTGTTCGACGGTCGCTCGGCCAAGGCCGTCTGCGAGGAGCCGTTGTTGCTGATCGGTGCCATGAGAACTCCTGGTTCGAGGGCGGGTGGGGGCGAGATCGAGGAAACGAATTCAGGGCTGGGCGAACAGGTCGATCGCGTCGGCCATTTATCCGGACAAGGCCGATCGGGCGGAGCCGGCGGGGGTCGACCCTTACGCTGCGCTCCTGGGTAATGTCTTTCGCCCGGAGCCCGAGCAGTTGATGATGGTGCAGGTGCCGTCTTCGGGGCTCCCGCGGCAAGTCAATATGACCATGCGCCCCCCGAG
>JBBRDH010000054.1:0-31234 GCA_038204125.1 Mycobacteriales bacterium | reverse complement strand
ACGGAGCGCAGGGCCGCGGCCTCGAGTCGATCGCCCAACGGTGTCGAGGTGGCGTGGGCGTTCACGTGGTCCACGTCCGACGCCGCAACCGAGGCGTCGCGCAGCGCATTGCGGATCGCCCGGGCCTGTCCGTCGGCGTCGGGGTGCGGCGCCACCATGTCATGGGCGTCGGACGTCGTCCCGGCCCCGGCCAGCCGGGCGTAGCCGCGATGTCCGCGGGCCGCAGCATCTTCGGCCCGCTCCAGGATGACAATCCCGGCGCCCTCTCCAAGGACGAAACCATCCCGACCGACGTCGAACGGCCGGGAGGCACCATGGGGGTCGTCGTTGCGGGTGCTCATTGCCCTGGCCTGGGCGAATCCGGCCATTGTCACCTCGGCGATCGCGGCCTCGGTGCCGCCCGCGATCACGATGTCCGCCCGGTCCAGCCGAAGTAGATCCAGCCCGTAGCCGATGGCCTCGGCCCCCGAAGCGCAGGCCGAGACCGGTGTAAAGGCACCGGCTCTCGCATTCAGGTCGATACTGACCGCGGCGGCAGGACCGTTGGGCATGTCCATCTGGATCATCCGCGGGGAAACGTGCCGGTATCCCCTGGCCCGGAGCATGTCCTGGTTGTCGAGCAGAGTGGTCACGCCCCCGATACCGGTACCGATGACAACGGCCACGCGATTCGGATCAAGGTCCTGACCGGCCAGCGCGGCATCTGCCCACGCTTCGCGGGCGGCGACCAACGCGGCCTGCATAGCCCGGTCCAGCTTGCGTGCCTCCACCCGCTCGAGCACCGAGGCGGGGTCGACTGTCATTCGGGCGGCCAGCCGGGCGGGCAGTGTTGCGGCCCACGGGGTGTCCAATTCGGCGATACCCGACCGGCCGGCCAGCAGCCCGGCCCAGAAGTCGCTGGCATTGCCGCCCAGCGGCGTCGTCGCGCCCATTCCCGAAACGACGACATCCGGAGTCGATATCACCAGCGTTTCCCTTCTCAGATGTCGCCCCGCTTCCAGGATGCGGCCTTGACAGATGCCCGCCGGACCACGGTAGTCGAGCGGGTGGGCACGGGTGCAGCTCGAGTGGGATCGACGGCGCTGCGACACTCCGATGAGGTGCCGAGGCGACGATCGGGACATCGGTCGGGAGCAGCGTGGGGGATCGATCCGCCGGCGGCCGATGAACCCGGACCGGACGGTGCCCGCGGCGGACCGACTGCTAGCGTGCCGGTGTCCCGACGTCGCGACAGCGAACTGGGCCAGGTCGCCCGGTGAGCAGAGCCGTCGGCTGGGACGTCAAACCTCTGGGCGGGCGGTCGACGTCGGGCGGTCCGGTCCACGGCCAAAAGTCGCCCGACGCAAACAATGCGCAGGCTTGTACTTGCCGATCGACCTCCCACTCCCGCGGCTGCCTCCCGCTCGGCCCCTCACGAGTAGGAGTGCAAATGGCTATGTTCCACCAGCATCGGTCGACTGCGGACACGCCGGCCGAGGTCCGCCCGACGAAGCGCCGCAGGCGACGCCACCGTGCCAGGGCTGCGATGGGCTGCGCCGCAATGGTTGCCGTCGGGTTGCTGCCGGGAAGTGGGGTCCTGGCCCAGGCCGCACCCGCTGCCGCCGGCCGGCCGAGCGTCACCGGTGGTGCGGCTCTGACCGGCGCGGCTCTGACCGGTGCGGCCCTGACCGGCGCGCCCCGGGCCGGCTCGCCCGCCTCCGATCCGGTCGGCACCGAAGGCCGCGACGCCGGCGGCAGGGACGTCATCGCCAACCTCTTCGAGTGGAATTGGCGATCGGTCGCGCGGGAATGCACCGGCGTGCTGAAGCCTGCCGGTTATGGCGGGGTCCAGGTCTCCCCGCCGCAGGACTCGGTCAAGCGAACCGCGCTCGGAAATGGCAGTGACACTGTGCTGCATCCCTGGTGGGAGGTCTACCAACCGGTGGACTACGCACTCACCAGCAGAATGGGCAGCGAGGCCGAATTCAAGACGATGGTGACCACCTGCCGCCGGGCCGGAATCAACGTGTATGTGGACGCCGTCATCAACCACATGACCGGGCAGGGCAACCTTTCCTACGGCGGGGTCAGTTTTACGAAATACGCCTACAGCGGGCTTTACCGGCCGTCCGATTTTCACGGATACCCCGCCGATTGTTCAGTCCCGCCAGCAGTCGGCAGTGCCGATCGCGAGGGGTCGATCCAGGACTTCAACAACTATCGGCAGGTCTTCAATTGTGATCTGGTCGGGCTTTCCGATCTGCGGACCCAGTCGAATTACGTGCGCGACCGGCTGGCGGCCTACCTCAACAAGCTCATCGGCTACGGTGTCTCGGGATTCCGGGTCGACGCCGCCAAGCACATCGGACAGGTGGATCTTGCTGCGGTCGAGGCCCGCCTGCACCGCACGCTCGACGGCGCCCGACCGACCATCGCCCTTGAAGTGTTCCCGGGCGGACCTGGCCGGCTGACCCCAGCCGCCTTCTCGCCGGTCGGGAAACTTCTCGGATTCGACTACGCCTATCAGATTCACGACGCCTTCAAGAGCTATACGACCCCGCCCGGTGGCAACATCGGTGACCTGATGATCTTCGGCCGGGAGTCGGGTCTGCTGCCGAGCAGCAAGGAATGGGTGTTCGTCGAAAACCACGACACCGAGCGGAACGGCTCCACGTTGAGCTACAAGGACGGGGCGACCAATACGATCGCCAATGAGTTCATGCTGGCCTGGCCGCACGGCACCCCGCAGGTCTATTCGGGATTCGGCTGGAAGACGCCCGACGATTCGCCCCCTGCCGACGCCAACGGGCTGATCACCAACACCGTCTGCGACAACACCACCTGGATCTGCGTCGACCGTTATCAAGGCGTCTACAACATGGTGGGCTTCCACAACTACGTCGCCGGCGCTCCGGTGCAGAATTGGTACGACGACGGCGTCAACCTGATTTCGTTCAGCCGCGGCGCAAAGGGGTGGATCAGCATCAACAACGAAGCAACCGCCCAGCGGCACACGTTCACCACCGGACTCCGTCCCGGTAGGTACTGCGACCTCATCCACGGCAGTCTCGCCCGAGGCCGGTGCTCCGGGCCGGTGGTCGCCGTGTCGGCCAACGGCAGCGCGACGGTCACCGTTCCGGCGAAGAGCGCCATCGCGATTTCCGGCGCTGTCCGCCCCGCCGGGACTGCCTGAGGATCGCACCCTGCGAGGATCATCCTGGTCAGCACGGACGAACCCGGTGACTCCTGTCTCACCAGTCCCGAACTCGCAACTTTCGTCCTCGCAGGGGCAGGCCGGCCGTCGGTCGGGGTCGCGCCCCGGCGCCGGCTCAGGAGCCGGGGCTCGGATCGCGGCGACCGGACGGGGCGCACTGAAACAGGTTTGCTGACGCGGGGCCGTGGATTTTCGGATCCGCGGGCCCCGCATCATGCGTCAGGCAGACAGCGATCGGACGACATCCCGGGCCGACCCCGGGTCGGCGGATCCACCCGCCGCCGGTCGGCAGACTTCTCTCGTGCAGGGTCTTATGCTGCACCCACGTGTCGTCCGCGGCCGGCACGGACAAGTGGGCGGCACTGTGCCCGGCAGGTCCAGCGCAACACGGCTGGACCCCGTTCGATTGCGCGATAGAGCTGCCCGACCGAAGGAATGATGGAGGATTCGATGCACTTGCATCGCGCAGGTGCGCTTTTCGCCGCGGCCGCACTGTTGGCAGCCTGTACCACCACCACCGCCGCGGCACCTTCGCCCGGAAGTACCGGCACCCCGTCGGTGACCGGCTCGCCGACGTCGACAGCTCCCCTCACGGCCGGGTCGGGCGCGACCGGGTCGACCACGGCAAGGTCAAGCCTGGCCGGCCCAAGGGTGACCGGGACGACGCTGACCGGGACGACGGCGACTGGGACGGCGGCGACTGGGACGACGGTGGTGGGTCCGTCGACGACCGCTATCACGCCGGCCCGGCCGGAATCTCCCGTATCAGCCGGGCTGCCCGGAATGCCGCCGGTCACCGACCCGCACAACATCTATGCCGCAGCCGCAACCGGCCTGGTGAAGGCATCGACCAAGAAGTACCCGGCCTACGCCTACGTCCCCCACAACAAATCCGGTGACGTGTGGGTGATCGACCAGCGGACGCGCGCGGTTCTCCGAAAGTGCCACGTGGGCAACGAGGTCCAACACGTGGTCCCGTCCTACAAAATGACCGAGCTCTACGCGACCGACGACATCGGCAACGTGATCAGGGTCATCGACCCGCTCACCGGACGGTGCGGGCGCACGATCCCGGTCATAGATCCATACAACATGTATTTCACCCCGGATGGTCGTTATGCCATTTCAGTGGCCGAAGCACTGCGGGAGCTCGTCTGGTACGACCCGGTGACGTGGAAGGTCCACGACATCACCGCAATTCCCAAATGCGATGGTGTCGACCATGCGGATTTCAGCGTCGACGGCCGGACAGCGGTCTTCACCTGTGAATTCGCCGGTCAGGTGGCCGTCGTCGACGTCGCCTCGCACAAGGTGCTCCGTTTTGTTCGGATGCCGGTCATGAACATGATGATGGGACCTCAGGACATCAAGATCGCCCCGGATGGAAGTGTCTACTACATAGCCGATTCGGATTCGAACGGGGTGTGGGTACTCAACGGCGCGGCGACAAAAGTACTGCGGCACATCGCAACCGGTCGCGGCGCGCACGGCCTGTACCTGAGCAGGGATGCGAAACAGCTGTACGTGACCAACCGACTGGACGGCAGTATCAGTGTCCTGGACGCCTACACCGGCGCGATCAGGACGAAGTGGGTCATCCCGGGGGGCGGAAGCCCGGACATGGGCAACGTCTCCGCGGACGGCAAGCAACTGTGGATCACCGGGCGCTATGACAACGTCGTCTACGTCATCGACACCGCCGGCGGCCGGCTTCTCGACAAGATTCCGGTCGGGAACGGCCCGCACGGCATGGCGCTCATGCCCTTGCCGGGCCGATACAGCCTGGGCCACACCGGTATCACCCGCTGACCCGGCCGACCACTCCACCACCTTGTTCTACTGCTGAGATGTGAACTGGCTCTGCGCCCAAAACCGCACCGCATCATCCGTGCAGGCCGGGCCTCAGCCGGCAAGCAAGGTGCTCACCGTCACGGCGGTGAGGCCACGGCTGCGCAGATCATCCAGAATCCCGGGAAGCGCCCGGACCGTGTCGCTGTGCCCGAGGTGCATGCTGACGATCGAACCCGGCCCCGCCGCAGCCGCATTCTGGCGGACGGCCTGCGCGCCGGGGTCGGTCCAATCCATCGAATCGAGATCGTACGACAGGGTGATCGGGTAGCCCGCCTCCCCGGCGACCAGCTTGAGCTGATCGTTCGCGGTCTGGGATTGGGACTGGCGGAAGTATCTGCCCGGACTCCCCGTCGTTCGTACCAACAGGTTTCGGCAGCCGACGACCTCTGCCCGCATGTCCGCCATGGTCATCGAATTGATATCGGCGTGCGAAAGAGTGTGATTTCCCAGATCATTTCCGCCGGCGAGGATCTCGTTGCCCATTCCCGGATTGTCGGCGAGCCAGGTGCCGACCGCCATCACCGTGATCCGCGCCCGTTTTGCTGCCGCGATCTGGAGTATCTCCCTGGCGAGGCCGACGTCGCCGGCCCCGTGGAAGGTCAACGCCACCTGCGGCCTATTCTTTGGTCCGTGTGCCACCTCCGTGGCGGGACCGCGATGGGCGGGGGTGGACGCCGTGGTTCGAGCCGCCGATGCGGTCGGGACCGGGGTCGGGCGGGTTGCCGTCCGCGACCCGGTGCCGGTTACGTTGCCGCTGCGGGAGTCCGAGCCGGTCGGCCCGGCGCTGGTGGACCCGCCGCCAGGTGTGGGCGTTGGTCGGCCGGTGGTCCCCGCCGTCACCCTCGGCAATTGCCTGGTGGCCGGGGCACCATCGGGCCCGGCGCTGCCGCCCGTTGCGCTGTCAGTAATGGCGCTGTCAGAAATGGCGCCGGCGGGTGTGGCGCTGCCGGGCTGCCCGCTGAGGGTCTGGGCGCCCTGCACCGCTTTGGTGCAGCCCGCTACGGCCGCCCCGGTCAGCGCCAGCGCGGCAGCCAGCAGCGCCCGCCGCGAAGGATTCCACGGATGGCGATTTCCATGCATCCGCCCACTTTAGAGCCCTTGCCTGCGACTGACTATTCGTCGACCGGCCCCGCTGGATCCGGGGCCGGCTCCGCACTCGGTCAGCCTTTGACGTGATACCCCACGTACGGACCATGGGCGCGCAGCGAGACCAGCCCGGGCACGTTGTGGATGGACCCGTAGGTGTTGACGGCGTAGTTGAGACCGGCGTAGAGATTGGCGGCGGGGTCGTAGAGGTCGTTCGCCAGTTCCATCGACCGGAACTGGTCGAAAGTCGGTCGGATGACCTGGACCAACCCTTCCGACGGATGCCCGGCAAGGAAATTGCGGTCCCATTTGTTGATCGCGAACTGGTCACCGCTCGACTCGTACAGAATGATGATGTTGACATCGGCGAGGTTGCCGGCGGATGCCGACCCGATCGACTGGCCGAGGGTCGAGAGCACGCACCTCGTGACCGGATTCCACCTGCTGATGTTGTCCCCCGCCGGGTCCGGTCCGACGGTGTCGCAATTCTGCCGCCCCAACGGCTTGGAGGTCCATAGCGTGCTCGTATCCAACGCGATGGCGAACAGCCCCTGCGATTCGAGGCTCATTCCGGCGCCGGGGTGGGCAATCGTATGCGAATCCCACAACGGCTGCCCGGTGTTCGGATCGGAGATGACCAGATTCCCGTCCACCCGCATCAGCAGATAGGCGCCGGGCCTGTTGGTGGTGATTTCCCAAATAGTGATGCCTCGATCCCGTAGGACCAGGCGACCATCGAAATTCATGGTGAGCGTAACCCCCCCGCCGGGGGTGGACAGCTGTGCTCCTGAGTTCAGCGTGGCCCCCGTCGTCAGTCCGCCATTCACCATGCTCCCGTCCAGGAATACACCGACCACATCGATCACCAGGTGGATCGATCCGTTGCTGAGGTTGGCTAACACCACTTTTCCGTCGGCAGCAATCGGTACCAGCAAGAGGTTTGCTACGGTCTGGCCCCGCACGAAGTTGAGATTGGACGCATTGGGCCGGGACTGCCCGCTGGTGAACGCGGTGACGAAGCCCGTGCCCGTCGGTGCGGCTACCGTCACATTGAGCAACACTGCCGACATTCCCCAGGCGAGTACACCGGCCGCTGTCGGTGAGCGCACCTGCAATGTCAGCGAACGCAGGCCGGCGATCGGCCCGGACGGCGCTCCGAACCCGGAACGGGTATCCACCAGTCGCCGCAACAAAAGAGCATGAAAGGAGCCGGCGGCCGCCGGCCCCCCCGCCAGGTAATAGCCCTGGATGTCGACCACCAGATGCACGGTTCCGCCGCTGCCGTTGTAGAACCGGATTCTGCCGTCGGGGCCGACCGGTACCGTCACCAGATTCGCCACCGTCTGGGTGCGCACGAAATTCAAATTCGATGATGTCGGCCGGGCCGAGGCGCTCGGATAGACGGCGAGGAAGCCCGCCGCAACGGGATCGGTGACCGTCACATTCAGCACCAGCGCCGAGACCCCGACGACGGCGACACCGCCTTGACCGAGCACTGGAACAGACAGCGAACTCGCCGCCCCAATGGCCCCCCGCGGGGCCCCGACGCCACTGCGGGTGTCCAGTAGGCGATTCGGTGACAACGCCTGGAACGATCCGGATGCGCTGGGAGTGCCCGAAAGGTAGTAGCCCTGGAGATCGGCCAGGATCTGCGTCGAGCCGGAGCTCCCGTTGAACAGCGTGATTTTCCCATTGGCTCCGACCGGCACCACGACGGCGTTGGGCACCGTCAGACCCCGCAGGAAATTCAGGTTGGAGGTGTTGGGCCGGATGGAACCCGCGGGATATGCCGTCAGGAAGCCGGCGGCGGTAGGGGCTGTCACTGTCAGGTTCAACGTCACGGCCGAGACCTGCGCCACCGGGACGCCGCCCCGACCGAGGATCTGGACGTCCAGGGTTGCCAAGGATGCCACCGGCCCGGCCCCGGCCCGGGCGCCCAACCCGGTTCGGGTGTCGAGCATTCGGATGGGCCGCAGCGCCCGGAAGAGCCCTGCGTCGGAGCCGGAGCCGGCCGCGACCGACCCGGCGGCCGGCATCATCCCCCCCGCCGACGTCGCCGCGTTGGACCCAACCCCCCCGACTGCAGATATGCCACCCGAATCGGCAAAGGACACCGGCGCGGAGACGAGGACGGCAATTGTCGCGATCGCCATCGCAGTCGTGAGTCGTCGAATCCCGTTCATTTTCCCCCATCACTGCCGAGAATGCCCGCACGGCAGCGCTGTTGGAGCGCTGACGATCCCCTCGAGCTACGGCTCACGCCGCCCACTCAGGCGGCTTCCCTCCACCACACCCCACCGGCCGTCCGCGACGCATCGACCGAACGGTTACAAATAGCTCTTACTCGATTACTATCTGTTATTCTCACCGCAGACCCGGAACGGCCACGGCTTCACCGGTGAGAGCTCCGGCCGGCCTGACGTTGTTCCGGGAACACGGCGCCGGGGTCAGAGTCGGGCGAGGTCGGATCCCGGTATCCAAGTTCCGTGGAAGGCATAGCGGAGCCGGAAGGGCACCTTGAGGGTCGCGACCGGGCACGCCGCCAGATCGAGGGCGTCGAGGATGACGATGTCGTTCCGATTCAACGTGCGACGGCTGACGACAGAGATCAAATAACCCTCACCTCAGCTCGGACCGCCGGTGCCATGGCCGCGACAGGTCTTCGCGGTCGCCCTGAACTATCGGCCGCACGCCGACGAAGCCGGCTACCAGATCCCCTCTGCACCATTGATTTTTACCAAGTTCCCGTCGTGCATCTCCGGCCCGGACAGCACCGTCGCACTACCGGGCGGAAAGGTCGATTGGGAGATCGAGGTGGTCGCCGTCGTAGGCCGCGGCGGACGGTCGATTCCACGGACGCTCGCCTGGGACGCGCTGGCCGGTCTTACCGTAGGCCAGGACCTCTCGGAGCGGGAACTGCAACTCGCCGGCCGCCCGGCTCAATTCTCGATGGGCAAGTCCCACCGTGGTTTCGGCCCGACCGGGCCGGTGGTGGTGACGCCCGACGAATTCCCCAACCGCGACGACGTGGCGTTCGAATGCCGCCTCGACGGCGAGGTGATGCAATCCGGTCGCACATCGGAGATGATCTTTCCCGTCGACGCACTGGTCGCCGAACTCTCCGCCGTCTGTGAGCTGTTACCGGGTGACCTGATCTTCACCGGCACCCCGGCGGGGATCGGCCACCGGCGTACGCCGCCCCGCTACCTGCAGCCGGGAGAGACGCTGACCAGCCAGGTCGACGGCATCGGCGAGATCACCCAGCGCTTCGCGCGCGGAGCTCACTACGGCGGTCATCTCTGCCCGGCGTAGTGGAAAGAACTAGGTGACGGCCGGGGCGAATCCGGTGAGCATCCCGAAGTGGCTAGCGGTGTTGGCCAGGGCCGCTTCGTGAATGGGCACCGCGACCCGCGGTCCGACGGAGCGGAGGAAGTCGATGGCTTCGCCGACTTTCAGCCACGGGCCACTGGTCGGGACCGCGAAGACATCAATGTCCTGGTCGGGACCGACAAACGAGTCGCCAGGGTGGTAAAGCGCGCCGTCGTCCACCACCAGGGCACAATTCTCCACTGTCGGGATGTCGGCGTGGACGGTCGCATGCCGGCCACCGATGATGTCGAGTGTCATGCCCGCGAACCTGTGGCGGTCGCCGGGCTCGAGCACGGTTGCAGTCAGGTTGGCCGCCCGCACAGATTCGGCGGAGCCGGTGTCGACGAACAACCGGGCGTCCGGATCTGCCGTCAGCAGCGCCGGCAGCCGGGACATGTCCAGATGATCGGCATGCTGGTGGGTGATGACCACCGCGTCGAGTTCGTGCAGTATTTCGAAGCCGACGGACAGGGTCCCTGGATCGATCAGTATCCGGGTGTTCACAATTTGGGCCAGCAGGCAGGCATGGCCGAAATGGGCGAGCTCCATCCGATGTTCCTCTCGGATCCTGTTTTCCTGGGCGCCCCGGCGGACCGTGTGACGAATGCTACTCACCACGCCGGCCAGCGGGCATCAGCTTCCCGGAGCCACCTTCTCGAGCGCGAGATTCAACCCGAGCACGTTGACCCGCTCCTGGCCGATAAAGCCGAGAACCGGCTCGCTGATATGTGCTGTCAAAAGATCGCGAACGGCTCCGGCCGACACATTCCGGGCCGCTGCGACCCTGTTGACCTGGATCAGCGCGTAGGCGACGCTGATGTCCGGGTCCAGGCCCGAAGCCGACGCGGTGACCGCGTCCGCCGGTACGGCCGATTCCGGCACTCCATCCGCCTTTGCGATGGCCGCTTTGCGCTCGTTGACGGACTTGAGGAGCGCGTCGCTGTCGGCAGCGAGATTGGAGCCACCAGATGAGGTGGCGTCGTAACCGTCCGCTCCGGCCGCCGAGGGCCTGCCCTGGAACCATTTCGCATCGGTGAAGCTCTGACCGATATTGCTGGAGCCGATGGTCGTGCCGCCGGAAACGACCAGCGAGCCGTGCGCCGCGGACGGTGCGATCAGCCGGCCGAGTCCCAGCACCAGCAGCGGATATGCGATGCCGAGAATGACGGACATCGCCACCAGCAGCCGCAGGGCAACCATCAGCTGGCGGCCGGCAATGAAAGCCAGAGACCCGCCGGACGGCGGTCTGAAGTCCGGCGTCGGGGAATCCGTTGCCCCCGGTTCGACAGAAAGGACGGCCCCGGTGGAGCTCAGGTTATTAGACACGGTGATCATCCGATTCCAGGTATGAGCGAAACAACGAGATCGAGCAGTTTGATTCCGATGAACGGCAGCACGAGGCCGCCGAGGCCGTAGATCCAGAGGTTGCGGGACAACAGCTTCGCGGCAGATGACGGGGTATAGCGGACCCCCCGCATGGCCAGTGGGATCAGCGCGACGATGATCAGCGCGTTGAAGATCACGGCCGAGAGCACCGCCGACATGGGCGTCGCCAACCGCATGATGTTGAGGGCCTTCAGACCGGGGAACACGCCGATGAACATAGCGGGCAGAATGGCGAAGTACTTTGCGATGTCATTGGCCAGGGAAAACGTCGTGAGCGCGCCACGGGTGATGAGTAGCTGTTTGCCGATCTCAACGATATCGATCAGCTTCGTCGGGCTGGAATCGAGATCCACCATGTTGCCGGCCTCCTTGGCCGCGGTGGTCCCCGAGTTCATCGCCACACCGACGTCGGCCTGAGCCAGGGCCGGGGCGTCGTTCGTCCCGTCGCCGGTCATCGCGACGATCCGGCCGCCGGTCTGTTCCTTGCGGATGTACGCGAGTTTGTCCTCGGGTGTGGCCTCGGCGAGATAGTCGTCGACCCCCGCCTCGGCGGCAATGGACTTCGCGGTCAACTCACTGTCACCGGTGATCATCACCGTGCGGATGCCCATCTTGCGGAGTTCGGCGAACCGTTCCGCAATTCCGGGCTTGACCACATCTTTCAGGTGGACCACGCCCAGCACCCGGGCCACCGGACCGGTCCCGGCCACCCCGGACCGCTCGAACACCTCGGCAACCAGCAGCGGGGTGCCGCCGGAGGAGGCGATCTCGTCGACCGCGGCCAGAACCTCACCCTCGACGGCGCCGCCGTTCTCGGTCACCCAGGCGGTGACCGCAGTGGCTGCGCCCTTGCGGATCCGCTGGATCTCAGAGGGCGCCGTCAGATCGACTCCGCTCATCCGGGTGCGGGCGGAGAACTCGATGAACTCGGCCTCTGCCGTAGCGGCGGGAGCTTTGACGCCGTAACGCTCCTCGCACAATTCCACGAGCGAACGGCCCTCCGGCGTTTCGTCGGCCATCGATGCCGTCAGCGCGGCGGAGGCCAGCTCGTCGCTGTCGACACCGGGCGCGGCAATCAGATCCGACGCCTGGCGGTTGCCGAAGGTGATGGTGCCGGTCTTGTCGAGCAGCAGGGTGGAGACATCGCCCGCGGCCTCGACCGCGCGTCCGCTCATCGCCAACACGTTGCGCTGCACCAGCCGGTCCATCCCGGCCACTCCGATGGCCGAGACCAACGCGCCGATCGTGGTCGGGATCAGACACACCAGCAGCGATACGAGGACGGCGATCGACTGGGTCGAACCGGAGAAGCTCGCCATCGGCTGCAGCACCATGATGACCAGCAGGAAGACGATGGTGAGGCTCGCGAGTAGGATGTTGAGCGCGATCTCGTTGGGCGTCTTGGACCTGACCGACCCCTCCACGAGGGCGATCATCCTGTCCACGAACGACTTTCCCGGTTCAGCGGTGATCCGCACGACGATCCGGTCGGACAGCACCCTGGTCCCGCCGGTCACCGAGGAGCGGTCGCCGCCCGCTTCCCGGACCACCGGTGCCGATTCGCCGGTGATGGCCGCCTCGTCTACGCTGGCCACTCCCTCGACGATCTCGCCGTCACTGGGGATCACGTCACCGGCCTCACAGACGACACGATCTCCGTGGTGGAGTTCGGCCGCGGCGATCTTGGTCTCCACCCCCGCGGCGTCGAGCCGGCGGGCCACCGCGGTGTCCCGCCCGGCCCGCAGCGAAGCCGCCTGGGCCCGGCCCCGGCCCTCCGCGACGGAATCGGCCAGGTTGGCGAAAATCACCGTCAACCACAGCCAGATCGCGATCGCGACGGTGAATCCGCTGAAGTCGGTGAAAATGGTGGCGGTGGTCAGCAGGGCGCCGATCTCCACCACGAACATCACCGGGTTGTGCCACATGACTCGCGGGTCAAGGGCTTTCAACGCGTTGGGCAGGGCGGCGAGCAGGCTCTTCGGGCGGAAGACGCCGGCCCCGATCTTGTGCGGAGCCGCGTCCGACTCTCCTTCGACCGGGGCTTTGGTCAACACAGGCGCACTCATGACAGTCCTTCTGCGATCGGGCCGAGCGCCAGGGCCGGAAGGTAGGTCAGCGCTGCGACCAGGACCACCACGCCCAGCAGCATGGTGATGAATTGGAGCTTGTGGGTGGGCAACGTGCCGGAGTCGTCCGGTCGGACCGACTGCCTGCCCAGCGACCCGGCGAGAGCCAGGACCAGGCAGATGGGCACGAACCGGCCGAGCAGCATCGTCAGCCCGAGGCCCACGTTGTAGAAATCGGTATTGGCGGAAAGGCCGGCAAACGCGGAGCCGTTGTTGTTGGCGGCCGACCCGAACGCATAGGTGATCTCGGTCAGCCCGTGCGGGCCGGAGTTGAGGACACCGGCTCTTGCGGACGGAACCAGCAGGGCGACACCGGTTCCGATGAGCACCAGCGCCGGCGTAGTCAGGATGTAGGACGCGACGTATTTCATCTGCTCGCCGCCGATCCGCTTGCCCAGATACGTCGGGGTGCGGCCGACCATGAGACCGGCCACGAAGACCGCGACCATGGCCAGGATGAGCATTCCGTAGAGGCCCGAACCTGTTCCGCCGGGTGCGATCTCACCGAGCAGCATGTTCAACAGCAGGGTTCCGCCGCCCAAACCGGTGAAGGACGAATGGGTGGAGGTCACCGCCCCCGTGGAGGTGAGCGTGGTGGATATCTCGAACAACGCCGTCACCGGGATGCCGAAACGCATCTCCTTGCCTTCCATGGCTGCGCCGGCCGCCTGCAGTGCCACGCCGTGACGTGCCTCTTCGAGCCCGATGGTCAGGGCCAGTGAGCCGGCCCAGAGCACGCCCATCGTGATCAGAATGGCGACGCCCTGCTTGAGGCTGCCGACCATCCGGCCGAAGGTCCTGGGCAGCGAGAACGGAATGGCCAACATCAAGATGATGGCCAGCAGGTTGGTCCCGGCACTCGGGTTCTCGAAGGGATGACCGGAGTTGGCATTGAAGTAGCCGCCGCCGTTGGTGCCGAATTGTTTGATGGCCTCCTGGGAGGCGACCAGCCCACCGGGGATCGTCTGGCTTCCGCCGGCCAGGGTGGTCACGGTGACCGGTGCGTCGAGGTTCTGGATGACACCGGCGGCGACGAGCACCACAGCAAGGACGACCGACACCGGGAGCAGCAGCCGCAGGCTGACCCTGGTCAGGTCAACCCAGAAGTTGCCCAACCGGTCGGTGCGACGACGGATCAGCCCGCGGATCAACGCGGCGACCACCACCATGCCGACGGCCGCCGAGAGGAAGTTCTGCACGGTGAGGCCGACGGCCTGAACGGTGTAGCCCAGCGCCGACTCGCCCGAATAGGACTGCCAGTTGGTGTTGGTGACGAAGCTGGCCGCCGTGTTGAAACCCTGCGCCGCCGGCATCCCCGGTCGGCCGAAGGCGAATGGCAGGTGACCCTGCACAGTGAGCAGGCCCCACAGCAGCAGGACAGAGACAGCACTGAAGGCGAGCACGGAGATCAGGTAGGTGAACCAGCGCTGGTCGGCCCGACCGTCGATCCGCAGCAGCCGGTACAGGCCGCGCTCGACCCGCCAGTCCCTGTCGGAGGTGAAGATCTTCGCCATGTAATCGCCCAGCGGCACGTGGATCACCGCCAGCACAACGACCACGACGGCGATCTGCAGCGTGGCGTTCAATGCGCCGCTCATCAGAACATCTCCGGCTTCACCAGCGCCACCAACAGATATCCGAGCAGCAACACCGCCACCACTGCGGCGAGGATGGTCATTTGTTCGTCGTCCAATCTCTGTCGTAAGAGCCTTGATCTCTTTGCGCTTCTCTTCGCGCAGGGCTCTGATGGCGGTCCCGAACGGACCGCCTGGCCAAAATTAGGCCCCGAAATAAGCCCCGACAGGGATCCTGACGATTCCTTGACGGTGCACTGGCGGTTCTTGACGCGGCCTTGACCGTGGAAGTCGCCTTCGGCCCGCCGCAAGATCTCGGGTGGGATGCTTGGACCTAGGGCGACGGGTTGGGCGAGGGGTTCAGGGCGGCGAGTTCAGTGCGGCTGTTTCAGGCGACGGATGGTGGTCAGGAGCGATGAGTGTTGCGACGGCCCATCCGGACCCGTGGACGGTGTCTACGCACTGCCGGAGAACGGGATGCGGCACGAGCTTCTCGACGGGACCCTGCTGGTGACCCCGCCTCCATCGGTCCCCCACCAGCTGGCCGCCCGCCGACTGGTGGCTGCGCTCGCGGCAGCCACCCCGCCGGACATCGAGGCGGTTGGAGTCGGCGTGCCGGCCGGCCTGCTGGTCCCGGATGTCGTCATCGCTTCGTCTGCCGCAGTGCACGCGGCATCTCGAGAGCTCGCCTGCGGTGATGTCCTGGCTGTGGCAGAAGTCGTCTCGACGTCTTCCCGGACCAACGATGGCCGGTTGAAGCCCACGGCGTATGGCTTGGGCGGGATAGGTTTTACATCCGCGTCGAGCCGGGCGGAGGCGGCGACACTGCCCAGGTCGTCGTTTCCGGGCTGGTCGGCGGCGCCTATCGGGTCACTGCCGTTGCCAACGGACGGCTGTCCACCCAGCAGAATGTGCCGTTCCCGATCAGCCTCACCGCAGCCGATCTGATCGGGCCGCGCCGCCGCTGATCCCGGCACTGTTCGTCTGCCGCTGTCGTCGATCGGCTGCCCTCACCCGCTGTTGCCGCGTCCACGCCTGATGGGCATCATGGCCCGTGACTGCGAACGCAGGAACCGGGACGCTCGAAGGGGAGCCAGGATGAAGATCGGCTGGATCGGGCTCGGCAACATGGGGACCCCGATGGCGGCGAACCTGGTCAGGGCCGGCCATCAGGTCGCCGGCTTCGACCTGAGCGAGCCGGCCCGCGCGTCCGCCGCGGCCCTGGGGATCGACGTCGTCGCCGACGCGGTGCAGGCAACAGAGGGGGCCGAGATCGTCTTCACCATGCTGCCGGCGGGACGGCATGTGCAGTCGGTGGTCTCCGGGCCTGGCGGACTGCTGACGCAGCTGCGCCCAGGCACACTTGTCGTCGACAGCTCGACGATTGACATCTACACCGCCCGGTTGCTGCACCACGACGTCACCGCCGCGGGGTTCCGGTTCCTGGATGCGCCGGTGTCCGGCGGTGTCTTCGGGGCCGAGTCCGGAACCCTGACATTCATGGTGGGCGGCAACGAATCAGATCTCGCGGCCGCTCGGCCGGTGCTCGAAGCGATGGCCGGGCGAATCTTCCACGCCGGGGGCGCCGGAAACGGGCAGGCTGCCAAGATCGCCAACAACATGATGCTCGGCATCAACCTCGCGGCGTTGTGCGAAGGGTCGGTACTCGCCCAGCGTTTGGGCCTTGACGCCAAAACCTTCTTCGACATCGCCTCGGTGTCCTCGGGCGACAGCTGGGCGCTGCGCAACTGGTATCCGGTGCCGGGTGTCGTCGCCACGGCCGCCGTCAACCGCGACTTCGAAGGGGGATTCGCCATCAACCTGATGCGCAAGGACGTCGGCCTCGCGCTCGAAGCGGGCCGAACCACAACTACCGGGCTGCCGTTCGCCTCGATGGTCGTCGAATATCTCGACCGGATGGTCGAACTGGGTTGGGGTGGACGCGATTCCGCCGCGTTGGTGAGGCTTTTCGACGGCACTCTGGAACCGCCAGGTTCATCCGGACCCGAACCCGATCCCGCCACGACCGGGTCCACCGCAACCGGGTCCACCGCAACCGGGGCCGCCGCAACCGGGTCCACCGCAACCGGGTCCACCGCAACCGGGTCCACCGCAACCGGGGCCGCCGCGCCCGGCAACGACTTCGAAGGAAGACGATGACCACTGATATCTCTCCGACCACCATGACAGACCGCCCGATCACCGACCGGCCGATGCTCATCGGGGGTTCCTGGGTACCCGCCGGTTCCGGCAACTGGACCGAGGTACTGAACCCGGGCCGGCGAGGGGTGGTGCTCGCCAGGGTGCCCCGCGGGGACAACGGCGACGTCGAGCTCGCAATTGCCGCCGCCCGCAAGGCCTTTCCGGCCTGGCGGGATCTGCATTTCAAGGATCGACAACTGGCGCTGCTGCGCATCGCGGATGCGTTGGCCGAGCGCGCCGAGGAACTCGCCCTGCTCACCGCGGCCGACACCGGCAATGCCCTGCGCCCGCAGGCGCGGCCGGAATCCCAGACGCTGGTCAACCTGTTCCGGTACTTCGGCGGGGTCGCTGGAGAATTCAAGGGGACGGTACTTCCGGCCGGCAGCGACCAGTTGCAGTACACCCGCCGGGAACCTCTCGGCGTGGTCGCGGCGATCCTGCCCTGGAATTCGCCGTTGATGATCGCCGGGATGAAGTTGCCGGCGGCATTGGCGGCCGGGAACACGGTCATCCTCAAGCCGGCCGAAGACGCCCCGCTGACCATTCTGCTGATGGCCGAGATCGCGGCGGAGTTCCTGCCGCCCGGGGTGCTCAATGTGGTCACCGGCCTCGGCACCGAGGTAGGCGAAGCGCTGGTCAGGCATCCGGGAGTCGACAAGGTCTCCTTCACCGGATCGACCTCCGTCGGGCGACATGTGGCCGAGGTGGCCGGGTCCCGGCTCGCACACACCGCGTTCGAGTTGGGCGGCAAGAGCCCGACCATCGTCTTTCCCGACGCCGCCGGCCCTGACCGGCTCGAAGCGACCACCGACGGCATCATGCTCGGCATGCGATTCACCCGGCAGGGCCAGTCGTGCACCGCAGGATCAAGGTTGTTCCTGCACGAGAGTATTTACGACGAGGTGCTGGAAGCGGTGGTGCGCAAGGCTTCCGCGATGGTTGTCGGAGATCCGCTGGATGAGGCGACCGATATGGGCGCGATCATCAATGCGAAGCAATTCAATCAGATCAAGAACTACATCGCGGACGGCCGGTCTCAGCCGGGCGTGCGTCTGGCTCTGGACAACTCCGAACGGATACCGGAGGGCCTGGACGGTTTTTATCAGGGCCCAACCATTTTCGCCGGGGTGCAGAACGGCTGGCGGATCGCCCGGGAGGAGATCTTCGGCCCCGTGCTGGTGGCCATTCCCTGGCGGACCCGGGACGAGGTGATCGAAATGGCCAACGATTCGCACTACGGCCTGGCCGCTTTCATCTGGTCGCAGAATCTCTCCGAAGCGCTGGATACCGCGCACCGGATCGACTCCGGCTGGGTTCAGGTCAACCAGGGCGGCGGTCAGGTCATCGGCCAGTCCTACGGCGGCTACAAGGCGAGCGGCATCGGGCGTGAGTTCTCGCTGGAGGGTGCCATGGAGGGTTTCACCCAGATCAAGCAGGTCAACGTCAAACTCGGCTGAGTCGAACCCCTACACTGGTTCCGACGATCGCGCCGTCAGCCGGCGGTTCGGGTTGGTAGGCTGATCGGACCTCCGACTGTCGGAGGCCAAAGTATTCGACCGGGAATTTCCCTTCGCACAGGATCGCCGCCATGTTCGAGTTGACCGATGACCAGCGGGCGCTGGTCGCCTTGGCCCGCGAATTCGCGGGTGAGCACCTGGCCCCCTTTGCCGTCGAGTGGGACCGCACCAAGCACTTTCCGGTTGACGTGCTGGCCCAGGCCGGCGAGCTGGGCATGGGCGGTATGTACGTCCAGGAGGACGTCGGGGGCTCCGGCCTCACCCGGCTCGACTCCGCGCTGATCGTGGAAACTCTCGCCACCGGGTGCCCGTCCATCGCCAGCTACATCTCGATCCACAACATGACGGCGTGGATGATCGACCGATACGGGTCCGACGAGCTGCGTGGCCGGGTCCTGCCGGGCATGTGCTCGATGAAGACGCTGGGGTCCTACTGCCTCACGGAGCCGGGCGCCGGCTCGGACGCCGCGGCAATGACCACCAGGGCAGTTCGCCAGGGTTCGGACTATGTCCTCACCGGGGTGAAGCAGTTCATCTCGGGCGCCGGTTCCAGCGGTGTATACGTGGTGATGGCCCGAACCGCCGACACCGGGGCGAGTGGGATTTCATCCTTCGTCGTCGATCTCGGGGCGCCAGGACTCTCGTTCGGCCCCAACGAGATCAAGATGGGCTGGAATGCGCAGCCGACCAGACAGGTCCTCCTCGACGGGGTCCGGGTGCCGGAGCGGAATCGTCTCGGCGCCGACGGTGAAGGTTTCCGAATCGCAATGAAAGGCCTGAACGGCGGCCGCATCAACATCGGCGCGAGTTCATTGGGTGGCGGCCGGGCGGCCTTCGAGCGGACGGTGCGCTACCTGTCGGAGCGGCAGGCGTTCGGCCGGTCGCTGAACGAGTTCCAGGCACTCCAATTCCAGATCGCCGACATGGCAACCTCTCTGGCGGCGGCCCGGCTGCTGCTGTGGCAGGCCGCTGCAGCAATCGACGCCGACCGGCCGGATGTCGTCGAGCTGTGCGCGATGGCCAAGAAGCTGGCCACCGACACCGGGTTCGACGTGGCGAACCGGGCCCTGCAACTGCATGGCGGATACGGCTACCTTGCCGAGTACGGCATCGAGAAGATCGTCCGCGACCTACGGGTGCACCAGATCCTCGAGGGCACCAACGAGATCATGCAGTTGATCATTGCCAGGTCGCAGCTCGGAAAATGATGGCGCCCATCACCGATGACAGTGTTGAGAACGGACCCCGAATGATCGAGCACAGATGACCGAGTACACAACGATTCTTGTCGATCGGCCGGAAGATGCGCCGGCGGTCGGCCGGATCACGCTGAACCGGCCCGAGGCGCTCAACGCGCTCAACCGGGCGATGATGCTGGACGTGGTGGCCGCCGCGACCGAACTGGACCGGGACACCGGGATAGGGGCGATCGTGATCACCGGGTCTCCCCGGGCGTTCGCCGCCGGCGCCGACATCAAGGAAATGCAGCCGATGGAATACCCGGGCGTCTACGTCGACGACCTCTTCTCCGGTTGGGACCGGTTGGCCGAACTGCGGACGCCACTGATCGCCGCGGTGGCCGGGCATGCGTTGGGCGGCGGCTGCGAACTGGCGATGCTCTGCGACATCCTGATCGCGGCGGATACGGCGAAGTTCGGGCAGCCCGAGATCAAATTGGGGGTGATCCCCGGCATCGGCGGGTCGCAGCGATTGACCAGGGCCGTTGGCAAGGCGAAGGCGATGGACCTGTGCCTGACCGGCCGGGTGATGGATGTGACCGAAGCGGAACGGGCTGGGCTGGTGTCCCGGGTCGTCCCGGCCGCGGACCTGATGACGGAGGCGCTGCAGATGGCCGCGACCATCGCCGCCTACAGCCCGAGGGTCTCCGCAATGGTCAAGGAATCGGTCAACCGTTCCTTCGAGACGACGCTGGCGGAGGGCATCCGTTTCGAGCGCCGGGTATTCCACTCGACCTTCGGCACTGCCGACCAGAAAGAAGGCATGGCGGCATTCCTGGAGAAACGATCGCCCACCTTTCCGAGGAACTGACCCGTTTGCCGGTCAACCCCGGCGGGGGAACCGGGAGAAGTCGGGTGATCGCTTGCCCTTGAACGCTTCCCGGCCCTCCTGCGCCTCCGCCGACCCGTAGAACAACAGGTTGGTGTCGTGCGCGAGCTGCTGTATCCCGCTGTAGCCGTCCTCGGCCGCATGGAAGCTCGCCTTCATCAGCCGCAGCGCGAATGGCGACAGGGCCAGCATTTCCCGACACCAGGTGACGGTTTCGCGTTCCAGGTCGGCCAGCGGGACGACCGCATTGACCAGACCCATTTCGAGCGCCTGGGCGGCGTCGTACTGCCGGCAGAGAAACCAGATTTCCTTGGCCTTCTTCATCCCGACCAACTGGGACAGCGAGCTGGCCCCGAGGCCACCGTCGAACGAGCCGACTTTCGGCCCAACCTGACCGAACCGAGCGTTGTCCGCGGCAATCGTCAGGTCGCAGACCACATGCAGGACATGGCCGCCACCGATGGCGTATCCGGCGACCATCGCGACGATCGGCTTGGGCAGCCGGCGCATCTGGATGTGCAGGTCCGTCACATGGAACCGGCCGACCGCGTTCTCGTCGATCTTGTATCCGCTGTCGCCCCGCACCCGCTGGTCGCCCCCGGAACAGAAGGCCTGATCGCCCTCGCCGGTCAGGATGATGACCCCGATCCGTTCGTCCTCCCTGGCCTGCAGCAGCGCAGCGGACATCTCGATGAGGGTCTGCGGGCGGAAGGCGTTACGCACCTCCGGCCGGCAGATGGTGATCTTGGCAATGCCGTCCACCGTTGTCTCGTAGCGGATGTCGGTGTACTCACCGACGGTATCCCATACGACGGGCGGGATCTCGGGTTCGACGGAGGGCATGGGGCTCCTTGTTCGGTGCGGGTGCGGACGGGCGGATGCTGGGCGACAACGGTGGTGGCGCGGGATGTCCGGACTTCAACGCCGCGATCAGCCGACGTGGATGCCCGGTCGTCGGTCCGGGTCGGGTTCGACCTCCCGGATGATCTCCCGGACCACCGGCGCGGTATCGCCCCGCCCGAGGATCAGATACCGCAGCAGGTGGCCGAGCGGATTGCCCTCCGACCACTCGAAGTGGGCCTGCGGAAGGACCCCGGTCGCGTCCCGCAAGGCCAGCAGGATGGCCGCGATGGCGTTGGGTGCCGCGGGACTTTCCGCGCGCAGAACCCGGTGGCCGTCGACCTCGACACCCTGCACGCCCACCACGCCGCCGAACCCCGACGGGTCGAGCACGTCGACTTCCAGGAACAACACGTCGGCGCCGCCGGGCACCGGATTCTTTCTCCGCTGTTTCGCCTCCTTCTCCGCATACTCGGCCCGGTCACCGGTCTCCCGCCGGTTGGCGACCAGGTGCAGAGCCCCGTCGTGACGGAGTGAATCGGTGATGAAGCGGCGGGCAGGGTCGTCGAATTCGATCCGGTCGGCCCGCAGTTCTGTCGTCCGCGACACCCTCGATATCAACGAGATCAGAACGATGCCGGCGATGAACACCGCCGAAATGGCAATGCCGTCAGGCTTTTCCAGGACATTCGCACCCAGCGCATACAGCAGGATCAGGCTCAGCACCGTGAACATTCCGGTCGCCAGATGCTGGCGGCGGCGGGCGGCCGAAATGGTCACCGCAATGGCGCCGGAGACCATCATCGCCAGGACACCGGTCGCGTACGCGCCGGCCTGGGCGTTCACGTCGGCCTTGAAGACAATCGTGATCAGCACACTGATGGCCGTGTAGACCAGCACCACCGGACGGACTGCCCGGCCCCAGTCCGGCGCCATTCCGTAGGACGGCAGATATCTGGGCACGATGTTGATCAGGCCGGCCATCGCCGAGGCACCGGCAAACCACAGGATGAGAATGCTGCTGATGTCATAGGCCGTGCCGAAGGCGTTACCGAGTTGGTCGTGGGCAAGGTACGCCAGGGCGCGCCCGTTCGCCTGGCCGCCCTCCTTGAACTGATCCGGCGGGATCAGCACGGTGGTGATGAAGCTGGTCGCCAGCAGGTACACACTCATGATGAGAGCGGCGCCGGTCAACAGCTTCCGAGTGTTACCGATGCGCGAGGCGAGCCGTTGCCCGGCGTCCCTGCCGGTCGAAGCGACCAGCGGCATCATGCTGACGCCGGTCTCGAAACCGGACAGTCCGAGCACCAGCAGCGGGAACGCCACCACCGCGGGACCGATGATCCGGCCGAATCCGCCGCCGCCCGAGGTGAGCCGATCCGTCCACGCCGAAAAGGCTCCCGGTTCGGAGAACACCGTGATTAGCCCCTTCACCACCACCGCGGCATTGAGGAGGAGGAACACGGCAACGAGCGGGATGGCGACGACGACTGCCTCGGAGAAGCCGATCAGAAACACCCCGCCGAGGATGAGCAGCAGCACGATGGTGATCGGAACCGCGTGACCGGCCAGGAATCCCGGCAGATAGGGGTTCTCCAGCATGTGCACGGTGGCGTCGGCGCTGGAGAGGGTGATGGTGATGATCCACGACGTCGCGACGAAGCCGAGCAGGACCAGGACGAAGAACTTGCCCCGCCAGAACGGCAGCAGGTTCTCCAGCATCGCCACCGAGCCCTGGCCGTGCGGACTCTCCTTCGCCACCCGCCGGTACATCGGCAGCATCCCCAGCAGCGTCAACGCCACGATCAACAACGTCGCCAGGGGTGAGAGAGCGCCGGCGGCCAGCGCGGCGATGCCGGGCAGATAGGACAGGGTCGAGAAATAGTCGACTCCGGTGAGGCACATGACCTTCCACCACGCCTGCGGATCGGTGTGGCTCTCGCTGGACTCCGGCCCGACCGGCTGGACCCGGTTGGCCAAGAGCCACCGCCGCACACCTCGGTCTGGCGGCCCCTTGGGCCTCGGCCGGTCGACCGAAGCCGGTATCGCGAACTCGGACTCGGTACTCAACGGTCCCCCAGGCTTCGTGGCTGCTTCCGGCGTCGATCACCGCGGCTCGTCAGTGTCCCGCACCGGTTGACCTGCCGTGCCGCCCGGTCCACGGTCAGGAGCGGGCCGTTCCGGCAATGACCGCGCCGTCAGGACCTTCAACGCGTCGTCCCAGCAACGATTGCGGCGTCCTCGCAACACGTGCGACGGGTCCGGGAGTTGCGAGGACGGCAGGGATGTTGCGAGGACGACCATTGCGCTCTACCTAAGTGCTATGTAGAGTACGACTATGGTTGCGACCGCGCCGCGGATGACCCTTTCCACCCAGGCAGTGCTGCGAGCGCTGATCGACGATCCGGAGCGGGAGAAGTACGGGTTGGAGATGTCCGCCGCCACCGGTCTGGCCAGCGGAACGCTGCACCCGATCCTGGCCCGGCTGGAAAAGATCGGCTGGGTCGAGAGTTCCTGGGAGGACATCGACGCCAGCAAGGAGGGGCGGCCTCGCCGGCGGTACTACCGGATCACCTCCGACGGCCTTCCCATCGCCCGCGCAGCGCTGGCCGAGGCGCACGCCCAGCGGGTCCGCATCATCGGTGGGTTCCGGCCGTTGCGCGAGACGTCGTGACGCCGCCACCGGGATTTCTGCCAGGGCCGACTCCCCTTGCGGCAGTGCTGATCTCGGTGGCGGTCCGGGCGCTCCCGACCGCCTCCCGCAACCGCTACCACGACGAATTCCGGGCCGAGTTGTGCTGCCTGCGACCAGGTCGGCAGCTCGCAGACGCCACCAACGTTCTGCTCGGATCCCTTGCCCTTCGACGCGCCCTTCAGGAGGACGACGTGACCGCATTGAAAGCTGACAGGCGCCTCGGTTGCCGCATCGGGCGCCACCATTACCGAGTGATCAACGGTGACAACACCGAGAATCGCAGCGACCGGCATCTGGAGTGCGTCCATTGCGGGAAAATCAAAGAGATTGACATGTACGAACCCTCGGACGGCAGCACCTTGGGCGGCGGCGTCGGGCTGGTGTGACCAGCGCCGCAGCCAAGGCGTCCGCCGCGTGCGGCGCCGGCCTCTGCCCGGTGTGGTGACCGCCGACGACCTCGTCCCCGGCGTTGGTGGAGCAATCTGACTGTTGGGGTCGGGACGGCCCTCAAGTCCGCCCCAGCCACCCGACAAATCGGGCGTGGGCCATGGCCAGAAGTCATCGACCGCCCGACAAAATCGCCACAGCGATCACTGTGTTCGTCACCGAGCGACTGGCCTTGATCCCGCTCGTCTGAGCAAACCGCTCAGAAACGAGCTTGCGGCGTACCGAAGCGCCCAATGACGTGGTGGTCGCCCTCATCATTCTGCGTGTTGCAGGTGGGGGCCAATTTATCCGGTGGCGACGTCAGCGGATTCACCTATTCATTTGATCGTATGTTGATTCGATGATTGATTCCGGATCACTGACCAATCAGAGGTGGCAGGTATTTGCGGGAGGTGGGTGAAAGGTCCCACCCGGACAATGCCCGTGCGCCGGGTCACATCGGCCGGTCGCCCTCGCCGTGGCCCGCCCGGCCCGGTCGCTATGTGGCACGGCTACGTCCTGAGCCGGCGGGAGCGTCACCGTCGACGGCGGCGCTGGTTGCGACCACCGTCAACCGCCGCGATCGAATCATCGCGACCGGTCCTGCCAACAACGGCGCTGTCCCCGCCACAGCGGCGCCGTACTGGCAACAGGTGTGGACGTGACTGCCCTTGGCAGGATGGCCGACGTGTTGCATGGACGGGGCGGGCCCGCTGTGTTGAGCCGCACTGGATCAGTGGGCCATGCAAGTCGGCAACGACCGCGGTGGACGTGATGGCGCGTTCCGTCCCGAATCGAGTCGCGTGGTGGGCGATCGGGGTTTCGAACCCCGGACCTCTTCGGTGTGAACGAAGCGCTCTCCCACTGAGCTAATCGCCCGACGGCCGTGCGGCCATGGCGCATCGGCGGGACTCGATGCAGCGACGACGATACCCGATCCGGGCCGGCAGTCAGGCAACCTTCGGGGCGGAACACGGGCCGTTGAGCCGACTGGCGCCGCACTCCCAGTGTGTCTACGTCGTCAGCTTCCCTTCGAATGAGGCTGACAGGGCCGATCGGATTACGGTCCGCTGCAACCCTGGTATCGGCTCCGGCGAAAGGGTGAACCTGCTGAATTGGCGTGCTGCACCGGGTTCCGCTGAGTCCCATCTGCAACGAACTAACCGTCAGACACGGGTACGCGGGTAACGCGGTCGTCGGAACGACAGGAGCGCGAGAGATGAGTTTGCAGCCGGCCGCCAGGCGCCATCACACGGTCTCAGTCAGCACCGTTCTGTCTCTCATCGGCCATGTCGAGCCCTCTACAGATGCGGTGACTTCTTTCGACGAGGCCTGCCGAGCGAGGGCCTCGGCCGCGGATACGGCCGGGGTTCCGATCGATGCCGAGCTGATCTTCAACAGCCGCGACCCGTTCGCGGTCAAGATTGTGTTCACCTTCCCTGCTGCTCCGGCGGTGGAGTGGGTGTTCGCCCGTGAACTGCTGGTGGCCGGCCTACGGGCCCCCGCCGGCTCGGGCGACGTGCATCTGTTCCCGTACGCCGGAGGCGTCGTTCTCGAACTCAGCTCCCCGTCCGGCCGCGCCCGGATGTCGGCCGATCTGGTCGTGCTCGCCGACTTCGTCAGGGACTGCCTTGACGTCGTCCCGTTCGGCGCCGAACACGAGTTCTTCGATCTCGATTTCGAGATCGCCCTGATCGTCGATTTCGAGTTGCCGGGAACCGCCCAGGTCTGACCGGGCGCCCTGGAATCCTGCGAGGGGTGGGATTCCGGGCTGCCCGGTCTGCAACACCGCCGAACTCTGCCGGCCTCATCGGTTTGGCCCCGCCCAGCCCGTCGGATAGAGTTCCTCTTCGCGCCCTCCGAGTGAAGTTGTGTATCTTGACGCCGGTCATCCAGCACTGAGGTCCGGCAACGAGTACGGCAGTGAATGCATCACTGGGGCACGCGGACGTAGCGCAGTGGTAGCGCATCACCTTGCCAAGGTGAGGGTCGCGGGTTCGAATCCCGTCGTCCGCTCGATGCAAGCTCCGTCACCCGACGGTCGGCCTGCTTCGGTGGGATGGCCGAGAGGCGAGGCAACGGCCTGCAAAGCCGTGTACACGGGTTCGAATCCCGTTCCCACCTCGCAGATTTGAGTAGGACAGATCCTCCAGTACAGGTCGGACAGCACGGTTGTATCGACGACACGAGTGCAGTGATCCATTCGCACTCGGCCGTTGCCCGGGCGATTAGCTCAGCGGGAGAGCGCTTCCCTGACACGGAAGAGGTCGCAGGTTCAATCCCTGCATCGCCCACTGCATCAACTGCGGAAACAGCCCGAAAATGGGGTCATGTGACCCGGACTGGGTGACGACCAGCCCGAGAAGGCGCCTCTTTTCCGAACGAACGCCCATGTGGCGCCTGCTGAGGCGCTCGTCGTCGGGCACGAGGTTGACGGCTATCCGCACAACCGGCGATACCATGAGTGATCCCATCGGCGGGTGGCAATGACCTTGCGGCTCACCGATGACGAGACCCGTGCGCTGCGACTGCGTTCCGAGTTCGAGGGCCGTTCCATGCAGGAATTGGCCCGCGATGCAGTCCGCGAATACATCGATCGACACTCCCGGGCCGACTTGATCGACCGCGTGATGGACAGCGAACTTCCCGGCTTCAGTCAGGCCCTGAAGCGGCTGGCTGAGTGATTCTGCTCGATCTTGCCGATCTGTTGCGCATCGCGCATCGGGTGGTCGGACCCGACGTTGCTGTGCGTGACTTCGGCTTGCTCGACTCGGCAGCCGCACGCGTCCGAGCAACGGCATTCGGCAAAGATGCCTATGGCACAGTTCATGAAAAGGCAGCCGCCCTATTGCATTCCATCGTTCGGAACCGTGCGCTGGTCGATGGCAACAAACGGCTCGGTCTTGCTGCAGTGATTGTCTTCTACGGCGTCAACGGGCACCGATTGACATTCGACAATGACGCTGCCTATGAGCTGGTGATGGCGGTGGCGACTGAAGCTTTGTCGGACGTCGAGGTGATCGCGCAGCGGTTGGCCGCGCACTGCAGGGCCCGCTGACCCGGAACAAACGACCGGCCCGGAAGCCCGAGCTCGACATCTGCTCGCGCCGCCGAGAGTCAGACCTTCTGCCGGGCCAACACCTTTCGGTGCACGATCCGCTCGGCGACGAACGACACACCTGGGATCACTCCGGCGAGCAGCACGCCCAGAGTGCCGGTCAACGACCAGCGATCCTTGTAGGCCAGATCGAATGCCAACAGCACGTAACCCACGTAGAGCATCCCGTGAATGGGGCCCCAGACGGCAACCGCCCAGTGCTGACCGAAGCCGTACCGGAGCACCATCGCAATGCACAGCACGATCAGGGCGAACCCGACGACCAACGCGGCGACCCGGTAGCGGGCGAGCGCGCTCAGGATCTTGGGCGGCACCACCGTCGCCGGCCGGGTCGCCGCGGGTGGATCCACGGGCGAATCGCCGGGTGCATCAATGGGCAGGTCGACGGGACGGGGTTCAGCGGGCACGGCGTTGATCCTTCTCGGCCAGTTGGGCCAGGGCACGGTTGTACGCGGCCAGTTCGGGGTCGTCATCGTCGTCGACGCCGACCGTGGACACGGCGATGGTCACTGCCCGGGAGGGCGGCGGGCGGCGTCTGTCCGGTCTCGCCGGAAGCTCTGCACCGGGGGGGTCCGCGTTCGCATCCTCCCCGGCTTCCGAAGCGAGGAAATCATCCCCGCCCGGTCCGGCGGCCATCTCGGTCTGCTCTGCCCGACCGTCGGGTCCCCGCAGGAGCGCTTCCCTGCCCGACCCTGCCCACGACCCGGAATTGGCTGCGTCCACCGGCAGTCCTGGCCGCAACCCCGCATCAGGGGCGCCGTTGTCCGGCTGCGCTGCAAACTCCTCGTCGTCCTTGAGCAGCTCGAGCTGCAGGAAACGAAGCCACATGAAGATGAACGCACCGCCGAAAACCGGCCACAGCACCGCATAGGCCAAATTCTGGACGGTCCCATCCCTGTCGTGGGTGCGGTTCCACTGCCACCAACCCAAACGCAGGCAGACGAGGACGGCGATGACGACCAGCAGATGCCCGATGAGCCACGCCGGGCGCAGGAATCTTCGGTCCACGATTCGAAGGTAACACCGTGAGCGCGCCCCGACCCGACCGTCGCGAGATGGACATACCAAACCCGGCCGTCTCAGGGTCCGGCCGCGGCGGATACCTCGGCCGGCCCGTCGTGGTCGCGGAGCCGACCCAGCAGCGCGGCTGTCCGCGGGCCCCGCACGCGCGCCAGGTCCTCGAGCACGTCGACATCCCGGCGAAGTCCGGAGCTGGGCCACGGCACCGGCACCGCTCCGGCGAGCTGATGTTGGGCGAAGGAATCCGGCCCGTAGTGCGGTCGGAGCGCCGCGGCCGTCGAGGCGGCAAGCAACGTGGTGCCCACACCCTGACGGTCAGCCACGACGGCGAATTCGTGCTGTGTGCAGCGGCCGAGTGCGCGCCGGAGGTCGGCCGGCTCCAGATCGGGGAGATCGCCGGGCAGGACAGCCGTCGGTTCGTCGGTGCCGAATCGCCGCAACCAGTCGAGGATCGACTCATTGAGCCCGGAAACGGGGGTCCGGTAGGCGAGCACGTTGGGGATGCTGGACAGGGCGGCGGCGTCAGCGGCGCTCTCGACCACGACGACCACCCGTGCCACCTGCGAGGCGGCCGTTGCGGTGTCCGCGGCCATCGCCAAGGCCAGTTGCGACCGCACCAGGGGGGGCAGATCGAGCCTGCTCTTGCCGCGGACGGTGTCCTTGACGGGGATCAGCACCGTCCACAGCAACCGAGCGCTACTTCCTGGTCGACTACTTCCGGCTCCACTGCTTCCGGACCCATTGCTCCCGGACCCATTGCTCACGAACTCATTGTCCGGGCCGATCCGCACCGCTCCCGGCCCGGACGAGAAACGGGTGGCGTGAGATGGCACACCAGAGAGCGGCCGGCCGGGCGGGAGACCTCCGGCGGCGGACGCCGGGTGGCAGGCCAGGCGCCGAGGCGGGGCATCGGGCCGGCGCAGGTCAGGAAGCCGCGACCCGCTTCTGTTCGGCGGCGGGGTCGAAATCGGCTGCCGGGTACTGGGGATCCATCGCCCGGAGAACCTCGAGGAGCAACGCGGCCACGGCCCAGTTCCGGTACCACTTGCGGTCACCCGGGACGATGAACCACGGAGCGGATTCGGTATTGCACCGCTGCAGAGCCAATGCATATGCATCCTGGTAGGCCGGCCACAATGCGCGCTCTGCGACATCGCCGGGATTGTATTTCCAGAACTTCGTCTTATCATCCAGCCTGGCGAGCAATCGTTCTGTCTGGGCTTCCTTGGAAATATGGAGAAAGCATTTGACGACCACGACTCCCTGTGCGGCCAATCGAGCTTCGAAATCGTTGATCTTCGGGTAACGCGCGGTCAGCTCACGCTGCGGTACCAGCTTGTGGACCTTGACGACCAGGACGTCCTCGTAGTGCGACCGGTTGAAAACTCCGACCCGACCTGACGGCGGCAGCTGCTTCTCGATCCGCCACAGAAAGTCGTGCTGCAGTTCTTCCTTGGTCGGTTTCTTGAACGACACCAAATGCACGCCTGCCGGATTCACCAGTCCGACGACATGCTCCACGACGCCGTCCTTCCCCGAGGTGTCCATTCCCTGCAGCACCAGCAGGATCGAACGGCGGCCCCCGCCCATTGCTTCCGCGTACAGCTTTTCCTGTAGTCCGGCCAATTCGACGCTGATTTTCTCCATCAGCTTGGCGGCTTGTTTCTTCCGCTTCGGACCGACTGGCGTTGCATTCGGTTTGATCGCCGCCAGGTCCACCGGGCCGGTCGGGAGGGAGAAGGCGTCACCGACCCTGCCGTCGGCCACGGTGCGGTTGACGGCGGGTGCGGTCTTGCCCACGGTCGGCATCGACGGTTTCCCACCGGCCCTACCCGCCACCGCCGACGAGCTCCTGGTTTGTGCCATGGATCACTCTTTCACGAACTTCCCGACGGGGCCGGGAAAGGCACCTGGTGGCGGGCGTCCAACCGGTCGCCGACTGCGCAGATGCTGTCCCCGGGCCGTAGGCTCGTCAGGCCATGACGACACATTCAGCCGCTTCCGCAGCGCCGCTCACCGCACCGGACACCGCTGCCCCGGACTCCGTGCCGGACCACGACCCGCAGTACTACCTGGACCTCGACGACCAGTGGTGCACGCACAACTACCACCCATTGCCGGTGGTGATCGCGCGGGCCAGTGGGGCGTGGGTCACCGATGTCGCCGGGCGACGTTATCTGGACATGCTGGCCGGCTATTCGGCGCTGAACTTCGGCCACGGCCACCCCGACCTCATCGCGGCGGCGACCGCCCAGCTGGCCAGGGTCACCCTCACCTCCCGGGCCTTCCACCACGACCAGCTCGGATTGTTCTGCAAAGAACTGGCCGAGTTGACCGGCACCGAGATGGTGCTGCCGATGAACACCGGGGCCGAAGCCGTGGAGACGGCGATCAAGGTGGCCCGGAAGTGGGGCTACGACCTCAAGGGACTGCCCGCCAACGAGGCCAACATCATCGTCGCGGCCGACAACTTCCACGGCCGCACCACCACCATCGTGAGCTTCTCCACCGACCCGCTGGCCCGCGAGGGCTTCGGCCCGTTCACGCCGGGCTTCCGGATCGTGCCGTACGGTGACGCAGCCGCGATCCGCGACGCGGTCGACGACAAGACCGTGGCCGTCCTGCTCGAACCGATCCAGGGCGAGGCGGGTGTGATCGTCCCGCCGGCCGGCTACCTGCCCGCGGTCCGCGAGATGTGCACCGAGAAGGACGTGCTGTTCATCGCCGACGAGATCCAGTCCGGTCTCGGCCGCACGGGCACCAC
>JBBRDH010000053.1:0-31384 GCA_038204125.1 Mycobacteriales bacterium | reverse complement strand
GAGCAGGGTGACCTGCTCGTCGAGCGCCTCCAGTACCCCGCGCAGACCGCCGGGTTGATCGGCCCAGCCGCCGGTCGCGTGTGAGGTCCCGGACAGCACGAGGCGACCCTCCGGATGTTCGACCAGCGCGTCCAGCAGGGCCGAGACAGCTGCGGTGATGGTCTCTTTCGAGTCCGGGTCGGCGGTCGCCGCGAGCGTCCGCAAACCGTCGGCGGCCTGCGAGAACCGGCGGCCGGTGACGTGCGCGGCCAGCAGAGCGCGCAGCGAGGCGACAGCCCCGTCGTCCACGGACTGGTCGACCTCGACCACCCGCTGCTCGACCCGTCCGGTGTCGGTGATCACCACCAGTAACAGCCGCCCGGCAGCCAGGGCCACGACTTCGACGTGCCGGACGACCGATCTGGTCAGGTTCGGGTACTGCACGACGGCAACCTGCTGGGTGAGCTGGGCCAGCAGCCGAACCGACCGCTGGAGCACGTCGTCCAGGTCGAGGCCCTCGGACAGGAATGCCTGGATCGCCCGTCTCTCACCGACGGACAGCGGCTTGACCTGCGACAACCGGTCGACGAAGAGCCGGTAGCCCTTGTCGGTGGGGATTCGGCCGGCGGAGGTGTGCGGCTGGGCGATGTACCCCTCGTCCTCGAGCACGGCCATGTCGTTCCGGATGGTCGCTGGCGACACCTGCAGGTGGTGCCGGTCGACGAGGGTCTTCGATCCGACGGGCTCATGGGTGGCCACATAGTCGGCGACGATCGCGCGGAGCACCTGGAAGCGTCTTTCGTCTGCGGTCATCGTCACCTCCTGTGTCGTTCCGCGGCGCCCGGCCAAGGGATCGAATTCCCCTGAGGTCGACCATTCGGAGGGAGCGCGGGCAGGCTGGCACTCAGCTGTTCCGTCTGCCAAGTGTAAACGCCGGGTGTGGCCGGAACCGGCCGGGAAGGGCCGGAGCGGGTGTTGCGCCCGCTACCCTGTGGGCATCGACGACCCCTGCCTTCCCGCCAGCCGCCCGAGGACCCCGCGATGATCTTCAAGAACGTCCGCGACGGTCGTCCTTATCCCGACCACGGCTTTTCGATGCGCGACTGGGCCAAGATCCCGCCCAGGCAGATCCGGCTCGACGAACTCGTCGCCACCAAACGGGAACTCCGCCTCGACACCCTGCTGGACGACGACTCCACCTTCTACGGCGACCTGTTCCCGCACGCCGTGTACTGGGGCGGCGAGGTATACCTCGAGGACGGCCTGCACCGGGCGCTGCGGGCCGCGCTGCAGCAGCGCACCGTGATCCACGTCCGGGTGCTCAACCTCGACGATCTGCGCGGTACGACGGTCGGCGCCGCCCCCGACCAGCGCTGACCTCGCCCGCGCCGCCCCGCCACCCAGGCCCGCACCCCCGGCCCGCCGCACCCGGCCCGCCGCACCCGGCCCGCCGCACCCCCGGCGAGGATCAACTTCCTCAACACGGACCAACTTGGCGACTTCCGCCCCACCCGTCCCAAAAGGGCAGCATTCGTCCATGCAGGGCACGAACCAGGCCTCGGCGGGCCCGGTCAGTCGAGCAGTCGCAGCGCGATGCCGTCCGCGAGCAACCGGCCCCGCAGGGTCAGCACCGCCCGGCCACTCTCGAGCGAGACCTCGTCCAGCAGGCCCTCGCGCGCGGCGACCCCGGCCCGCCCGGCGCCGGCCTCGCTCAACACGTCCAACGGCAGGCCCTCGGCCAATCGCAACCGCAGCAGCACGTCCTCCATCCGGCGCGCCGCGGGACCGAGCACCTCACGGGCAGCGCCCGGCGACCGGCCGGCGGCCAGGGCGGCGGCGTAGGCGTGCGGGTGCTTGACGTTCCACCAGCGAACCCCGCCGATGTGCGAGTGGGCACCCGGACCGATCCCCCACCAGTCGCCGCCGCGCCAGTAGGCCAGGTTGTGGGCGCACCGGCCGGACTCCCTCGTCGCCCAGTTCGAGACCTCGTACCAGCCGAAACCGGCGGCGCTGAGCAAGTTGTCAGCGATCAGGTACCGGTCGGCCAGCACATCGTCGGAGGGCTCGGCGAGCAGGCCGGTCCGTACCTGCCTGGCCAGTCGGGTACCCGGCTCGACGATCAGCGAGTATGCGGACACGTGATCCACGCCGGCTGTCGCCACCGCGCCGAGCGAGTCCGTGAATTCGGCGTCGGTCTCGCCTGGTGTGCCGTAGATCAGATCCAGGCTCAGATGATCGAACCCGGCGTCGCGCGCCCACCCGACCACCTGCAGGGCCCGGCCCGCGGTATGGGTGCGCTCCAGCACCCGGAGCACGGACGGGGAGGTCGACTGCATCCCGAGCGACAGGCGGGTGTAGCCCGCGGCGCGCAGACCGGCCAGCAGCGGCGGGTCGGTGGACTCCGGATTGGCCTCGGTAGTGATCTCCGCGCCCGGCGCCAGTCCGAGCCGGTCGTCGACGGCCTGCAGGAGGCCGCCGAGTCGCGCGGCGCCCATCAGCGAGGGGGTGCCGCCGCCAACGAACACCGTCGACACCGGGCGGGCATCACCCTTCGCACGCAGAACCCCTGCTGCCAGATAGATCTCGGCAAGAGCAGCGGCGTACCAGGAATCCGGTGAGGCACTGGAGCCCAGCTCGCCGGCTGTGTATGTGTTGAAGTCGCAGTAACCGCACCGGGTCGCGCAGAACGGGACGTGCAGATAGATCGACAGAGTCCGGTCGGCCGCCCCGAGGTAGGCCTGCTCCGGCAACGACCCGTCTGCGGGGACCGGATCTCCGTCGGGCAGGGTGGAGGGCACATCCACATCCTGCCGGGAGATGCCACTCGAGCAGAACCGTGCGATCCGGGTAGACGTCCGAGAACAGATCAGGAAGGAGTCCGCCGGTGGCCACCGCGCTGCAGGTTGCTGAGGTGACCGGGGTGTTCACGATCACCATGGACTCGCCGGGAAACCGCAACGCCCTGTCCAGGCAGATGCGGGCCGAACTTCGCGCCGCGTTCGACGCCGCAGCGGCCAGTCCGACCGCCCGGGTGGTCGTCCTGACCCATACCGGGCCGGTCTTCTGCGCCGGGATGGACCTCAAGGAGACGGCCGGCATTGGCGACGGCGCCCGGGACGGCTCCGCTGGGGACGGCTCGGCGGGCGTCCGGGAACTGCCGGGAATTCTGCAACGGATCGCCAGGTGCCCACAACCGGTCCTCGCCCGGGTGAACGGCGCGGCCCGGGCCGGCGGCATCGGGATGCTGGCTGCCGCGGACATCGTCGTGGCCGTCGAGTCCGCGACGTTTGCCTTCTCCGAGGTGCGGATCGGCCTGATCCCGGCGGTGATATCGGTTCCGGTGCTCCGCCGGGTCGCGCCCGCGGTGGCGGCCGAATTCATGCTCACCGGATCCGTCTTCGATGCGGCGACGGCTCACCGGATCGGGCTGGTCAACCGGATCGCTGCGCCGGACCGGATCGACGACGTCATGCGCGTATTTCTGGACGATCTACGCAAGGGCGGGCCGACGGCGCTGGCCGGAACCAAACAGATGCTCCTCGCCGGCCACGACGACTCGGACGAACGCTATGAGTTGCTGCTCGAGACGTCCGCGCAACAGTTCTCATCGGGCGAGGGCCGGCACGGAGCCTTCGCTTTCGTCGAGAAGCGTTCCCCCGACTGGACTCTTGAATAGCGCTGGAAATGGTCCCGCACTCAGCGCCACAGCGTGAACGCCAGGGCGATCACCAGCATGGCCAGGAGCGCGATCGTCATCCAGCGTCTGCTGGTGGCCGGCAGTGGGCGCCTGCTCATCCGGTCCGCCCCCCGGACGGCTCCCGGTCGGCGATGGCCGCCGCGGCGGCCGCTCGGACCTCGCGCCGGGTGTAACGCCAGAGCACCCGCTCGACGACGCGGTCGATCACCCCGGCCAGCAGCCAACTCAGCGAGAGCAACACCGCGATCAACAATGGTGCCTGCACCCAGAAGGATTGCCCGGCAATCCACGATTCGACGGCGTCGACGACGTCGAGGACCGGCCGCCAGTTCATCGACTATTTCTTTGCGGCCGGGGTATCGGTGGACAACGCCGCGATGAACGCCTCCTGCGGAACCTCCACCCGGCCGACCATCTTCATCCGCTTCTTTCCCTCTTTCTGCTTCTCGAGCAGTTTGCGCTTGCGGGTGATGTCGCCGCCGTAACACTTGGCCAGCACGTCCTTGCGCATCGCCCGGATCGTCTCGCGGGCGATCACCCTGGATCCGACGGCGGCCTGGATCGGCACTTCGAACTGCTGCCGGGGAATCAGGGCCCGCAATTTTCCGGTCATCGAAAGCCCGTAAGCATAGGCCGCCTCGCGGTGCACGATGGCCGAGAATGCGTCGACCACCTCATTCTGCAGCAGGATGTCGACCTTGACGAGATCCGCGGCCTGCATCCCGATCTCCTCGTAATCGAGCGAGGCATAACCGCGGGTGCGGGATTTGAGAGCGTCGAAGAAATCGAAGATTATCTCGCCGAGCGGCATCGTGTACCGCAATTCGACCCGCGACTCGGAGAGATAATCCATCCCGCCGAGCAGCCCGCGTCGGCTCTGACACAACTCCATGATCGTGCCGATGTACTCGCTGGGCGTGATGATCGTGCACTTCACGATCGGCTCTTCGGTGGATCTGATCTTACCCTCGGGCCAATCGCTGGGATTGGTCACGACGTGCTCGGTATTGTCCTCCATCGTCACCTGGTAGACAACGTTCGGCGCGGTCGATATCAGGTCGAGATTGAATTCCCGCTCCAGCCTGTCGCGGGTGATCTCCAGGTGCAGCAGACCGAGATAGCCACACCGGTAGCCGAATCCGAGAGCGGCGGAGGACTCCGGCTCGTAGGTGAGCGCCGCGTCGTTGAGCCGCAGCTTGTCGAGCGCGTCCCGCAGGATCGGGAAGTCGGATCCATCCAGGGGATACAGGCCGGAGTAGACCATCGGCCGTGGTTCGCGGTATCCGGCCAGCGCCCGGGTGGCGCCGTTGACGGCGGAGGTGACGGTGTCGCCGACCTTCGACTGCCGGACGTCCTTCACCCCGGTGATCAGATAGCCGACCTCGCCGACGCCAAGGCCCCTGGTCGGAATGGGCTCCGGCGAGATGATGCCGACCTCGAGCAGTTCGTGGACGGCCCTGGTGGACATCATCTGGATCCGCTCGCGCGGGCTGATCCTGCCGTCGATCACCCTGATGTAGGTGATCACACCCCGGTAGATGTCGTACACCGAGTCGAAGATCATGGCCCTGGCCGGCGCGTCCGCGTCGCCGACCGGCGCCGGGATCTCGGCGACCACCTTGTCGAGAAGTTCCTTGACTCCGGCACCGGTCTTCCCCGACACCCGGAGGATGTCGTCGGGAGAGCCGCCGAGGATGTGCGCTATCTCTTCCGCGTAGCGCTCCGGCTGGGCGGCGGGCAGGTCGATCTTGTTGAGCACCGGGATGACGGTCAGGTCGTTCTCGAGCGCGAGGTACAGGTTCGCAAGTGTCTGCGCTTCGATGCCCTGCGCCGCGTCGACCAGCAGGACCGCACCCTCGCAGGCGGCGAGCGACCGGGACACCTCGTAGGTGAAGTCAACGTGCCCCGGGGTGTCGATCATCTGCAGCACGTGCGCGGTGGAGACTCCGTCCAGGCCGGTGACCGTCCACGGCAGCCGGACGTTCTGCGCCTTGATGGTGATGCCGCGCTCACGTTCGATGTCCATCCGGTCCAGATACTGCGCGCGCATGTCCCGCCCGTCGACCACCCCGGTGATCTGCAGCATCCGGTCGGCCAGGGTCGATTTGCCGTGGTCGATGTGGGCGATGATGCAGAAGTTCCGGATCAGCTCCGGCGGGGTGAACGTGGTGCGGTGTGCGTGGGAAGCCTGGGTCACGTGGGACTTTCTGCGGTGCGGGACGGGCGGACACGGTCGGCGGACCGCTTCATCTTCCCACGGGACGCCGCCGGCCCCCCCGCGACGAGTGCACCGGGTCACCGGTCCGGAGTGCACCTTGCCCGGGTGGTCGCGGGTCGACCGACCGCCGGACCGGCCGCCGGGTAATTTCAGACAGGCAGGTGTGCCGAGGACCGGAAGGAATGCTTACGTTGGATATCGACCTGGCCATAGTCAATGCCCACGTGGTGCCCGTGGAAGGTGATCCCTTCGACGGGTCGCTGCTCGTCTCGGCCGGCAGGATCACCACCCTCGGGCCGTCGGTCGACATCCCCTCCGGCGCCACGGTCGTCGACGCCGGCGGCAGCTGGCTGCTGCCGGGTTTTGTCGACGCGCACACGCATCTCGGGGTCCACGAGGAAGGCGAGGGGTGGGCGGGCAGCGATTCCAACGAGCTCACCGACCCGGTGACCGCCTCGGTGAGAGCGTTGGACGCGATCAATCCCTACGACATGGGGTTCGACGACGCGCTGTCCGGGGGCGTCACCACCGTCAACATCAACCCGGGCTCCGGCAATCCGATCGGCGGCCTGACCGTCGCCGTCCACACCCACGGCCGGGTGGTCGACGAGATGATCGTCCGTTCGCCGTCGGGCTTGAAATCGGCTCTGGGCGAGAATCCGAAGCGGGTCTACCACGACAAGAAGCAGTCGCCCTCGACCCGGCTCGGGATCGCCTCGGTGATCCGCAATGCATTTGTCGACGCCCAGAACTATCTCGACCGGCTCGACCACGCCGAACCCGGGAAGGCAGCCCCGTCAAGAGATCTCAAGCTGGAGGCGCTCGGCCGGGTGCTGCGCCGGGAGATCCCCTGGCGACAGCATTCGCACCGTGCCGACGATATCGTCACTGCCCTGCGCATCGCCGAGGAATTCGGTTACGAGCTCGTGATCGACCATGGCACCGAGGCGCACCTGATCGCGGATCTGCTGGCGGAAAAGGGAATTCCGGTGCTCATCGGACCTTTGTTCACCAGCAGATCGAAGGTGGAACTGCGCAACCGCTCGCTGGCCACTCCGGGTCGGCTGGCGGCGGCCGGCGTCGAGATCTCGATCATCACCGACCACCCCGTCGTGCCCATCCACTTCCTGGTTCACCAGGCCACCCTTGCGGTGAAGGAGGGGCTCGACCGCACGACTGCGCTGCGCTCGATCACCATCCACCCAGCCAGGGTGATGGGCGTGGCCGACCGGATCGGCTCTCTCGCTGTCGGGAAGGACGCCGACCTGGTGCTGTGGTCCGGGGATCCACTGGATGTGATGGAGCGCGCCTTGAACGTCTACATCGGTGGGCGCCGGGTCTATTCCTGGCAGGCCGGGGTCGGCACCGTCAGTCCGCGCTGAAAACCCATACCTGGACTGCCGAGCGATCAATGTTCCATCCGGACGGAGCAGTGCTTCGCCGGGATAAATTACAGTCGGGTAAAAGGTTTCTCGCATGAAAAGGAGTGGAGTGAAGTTCCGCCTGCTGGCCATGGCATTTTCGACCGCGATGTTGACTCTGGCTCCAGGTGTGGCCGCCGCCGCGCCACCCGCTGCCCAAGCGGTCGCGGCCAGCCCCTCGACGACGCTGGCCTGCACCGCAGTGATGACAGTCCCCCGCCCGCGACAGAACTCGACCACGGTCGTGCACATCACCGGGCTGGAGGCCCGCGCAGCGGTCAGCACACTGGCGCATTACAGGTCTACGAACACCCGGCACACCGCAGTCGCCGGCGTCAACCGGGTGGCGAATGTCCCCTACCTGGTCAGCCGGGCCACGAAGGGGTACAAAGTCGTCGCCCAGGTCACCGCCTCGCTCGGCACCACCCGATGGGCCTGCTCGACCTCTTTCATCCCCAGCTGAACGGCCTTCATACTTCGCAGGGTGGGCTACACCCGAGCCGAGCTGGACAGCTTCCGCGGCGCCACCGTGCCCGACCTGCTCGGAGACCGGGTGTCGCTGTTGTTCGTCGGCATCAATCCGGGGTTGTGGACCGCTGCTGCCCAGGCGCACTTCGCCAGGCGCGGCAACCGGTTCTACCCCGCGCTGTATCGCGCGGGGATCACCGACCGGCTCATCGACGCCTCGCAGGGATACACCGCTGCGGACCGGGCGCATCTTTTGGAGCGAGGCCTGGGGATCACCAACCTGGTACCCCGGGCAACCGCTCGGGCGGACGAATTGACCGCCGCCGAATTACGTGACGGCGGGCGTCGTCTGGGCACGGTGGTTCGAACCTGTCAACCCCAAGTGGTTGCTGTACTGGGGATCAGCGCCTACCGGCTGGCTTTCGGAAATGCCCGGACCCGGACCGGCCGGCAACCGACCGGCATCGGTGACGCTGAGCTCTGGGTGGTGCCGAATCCCAGCGGGCTCAACGCGCACGAGACCGTTGATTCGTTGGGGACCTCCTACCGGGAGGTGGGAGTGGCGGCCCGGATCGTCGACGCCTGACGGCCGGACCTCGACCGGTCAGTGGTGGCGACCGGCACGCCAGGCCCACGCCACGAGCGGGGCCTGCAGGGGCAGTCGCGCCCACGCTGCGATCCGGTACCACGGCGGTCGGCCCCTGGCCTGCAACGCCATCGACACGTTGGCCGGGAAGACGGCGACAAGCAATGCTGCGGCCAGTGACCCACCCCACCGTCGGGTGACCGGCATTCCCATCAGGGCCGCGCAGGCCAATTCGGCGACACCGCTGAGGTAGACCAGTTCCTTGGCGGCGGGCATCGACCGCGGCACGATCGTCACAAACGGGTCCGGACGAATCAGGTGCAGTGCCCCGGACCCGCCGAGCAGAGCGATCATGAGTAGCGTGCTGCGGCTCGGGCGGTCCATCCGCTCATGGTGCCCGACCGCAGGTGTGTTGGGGGGCCCGATGCACACGCTGGCTACCGTGGTGACATGCGGTTGCACCGATCTCTCCTGTGGGTCGTTGCTGTCCTGCTGACGGCCGCGACTGCGTGTTCGGGGGGCTCGACGGGTGGGTCGCCGGCAGCCGGCGCGGCGCTACCCCGGACCGGCAGCGCGGACAACCCGGCGGCGCCGACCCAGGCACCGATCACCACCGCCGCATCGCCGACCAACATTGATCCGCCGACCAGCCCCGATCCGCCGACCAACATTGATTCGCCGACCAGCACTGATCTCTCGACGAGCAGCGATTCCCCGACCCCGGCGCCCACAACGGGTTCCACACCGTCGGTCTTCCCGACGCCGCCGGCAACTCCGTCCGAAATCGACGGCGCCGCATCAACTTCCGCTCCTGGACCGAGCGGCCCCCCACCCCCTGTGAAGAGCGCCGGAACCAACGCGCCCGTCCCATTTCCGGACCTGGGCATCCCGGGCGTGAACAGCCCCGGCTGTCATTCCGCCGATCGCCCCGTGCTCCTGCTCCACGGGTCCTTCTCCTCCGTGGCGAGCAACTTCTCCGCCATGGTGCCCGCGCTGCGTGACACGGGACATTGCATCTATGGCTTCGACTACGGCGGGGTCGGGTCGGTGGCCAAGTCGGCGACCGACTTCGCCGCCCTGGTCGCGCAGGTCCGGGAGGCCACCGGGGCCCCGATGGTCGACGTGGTCGGGTATTCACAGGGTGGTTTGGTGCTCAGGACGGCCCTGCGCCTGAACGGTCTTGCCGACCGGGTGGCCACGGCAGTCCTGATTGCGCCGTCCTTCCACGGCACCACGTCGCCGTTGACCGGCTCGCTGCCGCCGAACCTCTGCCCAGCTTGTGCCGACCAGGCGGCGGGCTCCCCGTTGCTACGTCAGCTCGATGTCGGCGGCGATCTCGACGGATCCGTCCGGTATGCGGTGGTATCGACCCGGAACGACGTGGTGGTAGTGCCGGTGTCGTCCCAGGTTCCGAACGGACCGCCCGATCGCGTGCGATCCATCGTCGTGGAGAATCAATGCCCCGCGGCCCATACCGACCACATCCAGCTGCCCGCCACACCCGGGGTCATCTCCTGGGTCGTCGATGCGTTGAACACCGGTGGCCGGCCGGCGGCCGCAGCGCTGACCTGTTGAGGCGGCCCGGACTCGTTGCAACCTGGGGTGGGACCACCGCTCGTTGTGGCCGGACGGCGTCGGCTGCTAATCTGAATGCTCCGCGCGCTCGTCGGAGGGTGCAATGAAGCTCTGCGCTTCGCGCGAGGCAGGCAATGTTCCGAGTACGCACACTTCCCCGAGACGAAACGAAGGCAATCAGGCGTGGCCAATATCAAGTCCCAGATCAAGCGCATCCGCACCAACGAGCAGGCTCGACTGCGCAACAAGTCGGTCAAGTCGGCACTGAAGACCGCGGTTCGCCGGGTCAAGGCAGCTGCCGCCTCCGGCGACAAGGTCGCGGCCCAGACGGAACTGGTGACCGCCGCCCGCAGCCTGGACAAGGCCGCCTCCAAAGGCGTCATCCACGCCAACCAGGCCGCCAACCGCAAGTCGGCGCTGGCCAAGCAGGTCGACGCGCTGTAGTTCCCTGCCGGAACCCGGCCTGGTCAGCACTGGCCGGCCGGGTTTGTTGTCTCATTTGCGCCCGCTCGGCGTGGCCTCAGCGCAGCCGGCGGGCTCTCACCACGTCGATGATGGCTTTTTCGAGCGCGTAGTCCGGGTCGGCGGCCTGCCCCTTCACCGCACCGTTCAGCTCCGCAACCACCTCGACCGCCCGGGCCAGTCCTGCTTCCGACCAGTGCCGTGCGGCGCCGCGCGCTCGGTCCACCTTCCAGGGCGGCATCCCCAGTTCGGAGGCCAGGGCGTAATTGTTGCCCGGCCGGGCGCCGTGAACCCTGGCCACCGTCCGGATCCCGTCGGCCAGCGCGTCGGCGATCAGCACGTGCGCGAGGCCCACGCCGGTCGCCCACCGGAGGGCTTCCAGCGCCGCCGGAGCCTCCCCCGCGACCGCCAGATCAGCGACCGCGAATCCGCTGACCTCGGCCCGCCCCCGGTGGTACCTGCGAACAGCGCTCTCATCCACCAGCCCGCCGGTGTCAGCGACGAGCTGGCTGGCAGCCGCGGCCAGCTCCCGCAGGTCGGAGCCGACTGCGTCGATGAGCGCGGCGACGGCGTCCGGGGTGGTCGAGCCGCCGGCGCTACGGATCTCGCGCCTCACGAAGTCGATTCGATCAGCCGGTCTGGTGATTTTCTCGCAGCTCAACACGTGCGCACCGGCGCCTCGCAGTCCGTCGGCAAGCGGCTTGTTCCGGCCGCCGCCGGCGTGGTGAACGACGAGCACGACGCCGTCGACCGGGTCGGCCGCGTAGGCCGTCAACGCTGAAGCGAGCTCCTTGGCGGATTCCTGAGCGCCACGGACCACCACCACCCTGGGCTCTGCGAACAGGCTCGGCGCGACCATCTCGGAGAACTCGAACGGCGTCAGCCCGGCTGCCGGCGCCTCCCGACGCTCCACCTCAGGATCCCGTCTGCGAGCCGCGGCCAGCGCGGCGAAGATCGCCCGGTCGACCAACAGGGATTCGTCGCCCATCAGGAGCAGAACGGCGGGGGGCGGGTTTACCGTCACCCCGGATCCCGAGGAGTGGCTGTGATCACCACTTCATCCTCCCAGTCGTGGCCGACAGTGCTGGCCGACGGACGGGGCCGACGGTGCTGGCCGACGGACGGGGCCGACAGTGCTGGCCGACGGACGGGGCCGACAGTCCTGGCCGGCGGCCGGCGAGTCCTGGCCGACGGACGGGGGGAACAGGGTCTCTCGACAGGCGTTCCGGACAGTACCGGGCCTCGCCCGACCGCGATTAGGCTCGCAGATGCGCCGTCGCAGCCACGACCCCTCGCCCCCCCGAAATGTGCAGGAGCCATCTGTTGAGAACTCCCCGACCACTCCGGCTCGTGCTGGCCGCACTGGCCGTGTCGGTGGTGTCGACCTCCTGCGCCACGAGCTCCCCCGGTCATGCCGCGACCACTCAAAGCAGTTCGCCGGCAGCCACCGCGGGGGCCGGGAATTGCGATTATCAGCCGTCGGGGAAGCCTGCCAAGGACGTCGCGCCGCCGCCGAATGTGGAGCCGGGCGCCGGCGCCGCGACGGTCACCCTGAAGCTACCGGGCGGCGACGTCGTGCTTTCCCTGGACCGGGGAAAGACGCCTTGCACCACCGGCAGTTTCGTCCACCTGGCGAAAGCCGGCTTTTTCGACGGGACACCCTGTCACCGGCTGACAGCGACGGCTTCGCTCAGCGTGCTTCAGTGTGGAGATCCGACCGGGAGCGGGACCGGAGGTCCCGGCTACACCTTTGCCGACGAGACCGACCCGGCGATGACCTACCCGGCGGGCACCGTCGCGATGGCCAACAGCGGCCCCGACACCAACGGGTCACAGTTCTTCCTCGTCTACGCAGATTCGCAGCTGCCCCCGAGTTATACGGTTTTCGGCAAGGTCACCGGCGGAATGGATGTGTTGGCGAGCATCGGCAGCGCGGGCGCGGTGGGCGGCCGCGGCGATGGCGCACCGGTCAAGCCCGTCATCATCGGCAAGGCGGAAGTCACCGGCTGATCGCCTCATGCGGTAGCCTGTGCCCACAACTGAATCACCTCATCCAGAGGGGCAGAGGGATACGGCCCGATGAAGCCCCGGCAACCACTGACGATGCCTATTTGATTTCCGAGCAGCCGACGCCGGCGTGCCGGGATCAATTCGTCAGCAGGTGCCCCGTCCGTCCCGCTCCGGCGGGAAAGATGAGACGAAAGGCCTCGTCATGACAGCTGTCATCAGTTCCGCTCCCGGCGCATCGACGCCAACGGTCAACCTGGGCGCCGCCGTGGCACTTTCCTGCCGCGAGTGCGGTCAGCGGATAGGTCTCGGCCCGTTCTACGCCTGTAGCGAGTGTTTCGGGCCGCTGGAGGTAGCCTACGAATTCCCTGTCTCGGGCGCGGCACTGCGGGAACAGATCGAGGCTGGACCCAACAACATCTGGCGATATGCCCCACTGCTGCCCGTGCCCGCCGGGATTGCCGACACCCCGAACATCAATCCTGGCGGCACCAAGCTCATTCGAGCGGTCAACCTGGGTCGCGAACTCGGGATGAAAACCCTTTGGGTCAAGGATGACTCGGGTAATCCCACCCATTCGTTCAAGGACCGGGTCGTCGCCGTCGCGCTCGCCGCCGCCCGCGAACTGGGTTTCTCCGTGCTGGCCTGCCCCTCGACCGGGAACCTGGCAAACGCCGTGGCCGCGGCCGCCGCCAGGGCCGGTATCCGGTCGGTGGTCTTCGTCCCGGCGAACCTCGAGCAGCAGAAAATACTGACCACAGCGGCCTATGGCGGGACGTTGATCGCGGTCGACGGCAATTACGACGAAATCAACAGACTGGCCGGTGAAATTGCCGGTGAGCAGGAGGACTGGGCCTTCGTCAACGTGAATGTCCGACCGTACTACGCGGAGGGATCGAAGACGCTGGGCTACGAGGTGGCCGAGCAACTGGGCTGGCGGCTGCCCCGGCAGGTCGTCATCCCGATCGCCTCCGGTGCCCAACTCGTCAAGGTGGACAAAGGCTTTGCCGAGTTAGCGGCGTTGGGCCTGGTCGACGACACCCCCTACCGCGTTTTTGGCGCGCAGGCCACTGGATGTTCACCCGTGTCCGCGGCTTTCAAGGCGGGCCACGATTTTGTCCAGCCGGTCCGGCCCGACACCATTGCGAAGTCGCTGGCCATCGGTAACCCGGCCGACGGGCCTTATGTGCTGGACGTGGTGAACCGCACCGGCGGCGCCGTCGAAGACGTTTCGGATGACGAAGTTGTTGAAGGCATCAGGTTGTTGGCTCGGACGGAAGGCATTTTCGCCGAGACCGCCGGAGGGGTGACCGTTGCCGTGCTCCGCAAGCTGCTGGCCACCGGGCAACTCGACCCCGATGCCGAAACCGTCATCTTCAATACCGGCGACGGACTCAAGACCCTCGACGCCATCGCGAATGTCGTCGGCCCGTCCGCCACCATTCCGCCCAGTCTTGCCGCCTTCGACGCAACCGGCCTGGCCTGACCGGGTCGAGGCGCGCGGGAGTAGGCGTGAGCGAGCCGGCTGGGCCAGAACCGACCGGGCCCCAACAAGGCGGGCTCGAACTGACTGCTGATTGTCGGAAATGCTTCGGCCTGTGCTGCGTGGCGCTCCCATTCTCGGCGTCCGCCGATTTCGCGATCCACAAGAGGGCCGGTCAACCCTGCGTAAATCTCGCCCCCGACTTCGGTTGCGGTATCCACTCCCGCCTACGCCCGGCGGGATTCTCGGGCTGCACCGTCTACGATTGCTTCGGCGCCGGGCAACACGTGGCGCAGGAGACATTTTCTGGGGTCGACTGGAAACGGCGACCGCACAGCGCAGAGCTGATGTTCGCGGTCTTCCCGGTCATGCGCCAATTGCACGAACTGCTCTGGTATCTCACCGAGGCCGTGAGAATGCCGGTGGATGCACCACTTAGGGTCGAACTCAGCGACGCCGCCGCCCATGTCGAGCGGCTGACCCGCCGCCGTGCCGACGAGTTCGGTGTCCTGGACGTTGCGGAGCCCCGCCGGATCGCCCACCCGCTTCTCGCTCGCACCAGCGAAGTGGTGAGAAGCCAGGTACCCCAACGAAAGAGCTATGAGCGGGCCGACCTGATCGGGGCGCGGCTGGCAGGCGCCGACCTCCGGGGCGCCGATCTGCGCGGCGCGCTGCTCATCGGTGCGAACCTGCGCGGCGCCGACCTGCGACTCGCCGACCTTCTCGGAGCGGACCTGCGGGCCACCAAATTTCGCGCCGCCAACCTGACCGGCGCCCTTTTCCTCACCCAGTCCCAGCTCAACGCCGCAAATGGTGACGCCGGGGTGAAATTGTCCGCGCCGTTGGTCCAGCCGGCGCACTGGCCGGGCTGAGGGCGACCGAGTTTTCTGCGCAGCCGGTCATCGCAGCTCAGCTGTCGCCGGGCAGCAGCCGGAATGCCGAGTGGTCGGTGAGCGGGCGGATCGCGCGATAGTCGCGATGGTCCAGTGTCAACATGGCGTTCGTCCGGAACTGCGCGGCAAATGCAACATTGACGGCGTCGGCGAGATCCAGCCGCAGATGCAAATATTGAACTCGGACCGCCTGCGCCGAGTCGAGAATCGGCGCCGTCACCTCTGGGAGGACGGCCCTGCCCTCTCTCGCCCACCGCCGGACATCCTCGATCGCCGCAAACGCCGCGGCAGACCCCAACACCCGCCGGCCGACATGATCCAGTTCGCCGAGCAGGACCGGAGAAATGACGAGCGTACCCGCCGCCCTCACGACTGCTCGCGTGGCGTCGCCCGCTGGATGAGTTTTGTCGAGCGCGGCCAACAGTCCCGAAGTGTGGGCGACGACGACGATCAAGAGATGTGGGTTTTTGTCAGCTCGTACGCGTCGGCCTTCTCGGTCCAGATGTCATGCAACACTTCTGCAGCCGATGTCGATGTGCCATTGACCGGAACGAAGGTCCTCTCGAAGAATGGCTCGGTCCAGATCCGGTTGGCCATCGCCGCGAGGTGTATCGCCTCTCGGATCAGTTCCGCTTCAGCCACCCCCATCGGGAGGCTGCGGCCTTCAGACTGGCAAGGTCGTCCTCGTCCGCGAATACCGTCGTCCGTCGCATGGCCATCAACGTATGCTGCCCGCAACATACATCGGAATGGGCGGGGTCCCGCGGGTTCAGGAGTCTGCTGTGGGAACGGGCGAGGCCAGGTCGATGCCGAACAAGGTGTGCAGCGCCTGGAGGTAGTTGGCGCTGTCGCCGGTCCGGGCCAGCTCGCGGGCCCGGAGCGTGGGCGTGTGCAGCAGCGACTGGGCGACGCGGTGCATCGACAGCTCGACGTCGGCGGCGATGTCGCTGTCGTATTTCGACCGCAATCGCGCCATCTCCTTCTCGACGGCGATCGAGACGTGGCGACGGAGCGCCACCACTGCCGGGTCGAGGCTGCGGCCGGCGAGGTCGTCCTCGAATTTGGCGACCGCCGCGATGACGATGTCCTGAGCGTGCACGATCGAGTCGCCGTGCTCGGGCGCCACGCCGTCGGCGACCGTGTTCAGATCGATGACCCGCACGCCGGGCAGCGTTCGCACCTCGGCCGCCACGTCAGGCCGCAGCGCGAGGTCGACGATGACCAACGGCCCGTCAGGTGGCGGAGGTGTCGACCCACCCAACCTCCGCATCGAGAGGGCTGCGGTCACTGTTGGCAGGTCCAGCGCGGCGCTACCCCGGCCACTGCTCGAGATCACCAGGTCCGCGCCGGCCACGGCGGCGGCGAGATCGCCGGGGCCGACCACGACGGCGCCGTGGGTACCGGCGAAGGACTCCGCGCGGCCGCTCGGCGAGTACACCGAGAGCGCCGAAGCGCCCCGGGCCCGCAGCGCCGCCGCGGCTACCCGGGCGTAGGCGCCGGTACCGACGACCAGGCAACGGGTCCCGGCCAGCGGGCGGCTCGGCGAGCCGGCGACCAGATCCCCGGAGGTTGCCGGCGAGCCAGGTCGGATGAGTTGCCCCGCAAGGTCTATCGCCACCGACGCAATGGACCGGCCGGCCGTCCCCAGACCGGTCGAAGCGGCCACGTGCTTCGCGGTCCGCAAGGCCAGTTGGAACATCGCGTTCAGCGACGGAGTGGCGGTGTCGGCCTGTTGAGCCGTGGTCAGCGCCCGGGAGACCTGACCGGAGATCTCGGCCTCGCCGACGACCATCGAGTCGAGGCCGGCGGTGACCTTGAACAAATGGGCGACGACCGGGGCACCCACCCGAACCTTCAGCAGGCCGGCGATATCGGCGGGGCGCATATCGGCCATGGCGGCGACTTCCGCGGTGACTCCATCGACGGCGTCGTGGAACCGGAGCGCGTCCAGATAGATCTCCAGCCGGTTGCAGGTGGCCAGCACCACAGAACCGGCCAGTGGGCCGCTGGACGTGCCATCGTCGACGGAGCCGACCAGGCGGCCCAACGCCTTGTTGAGCACCTCGGCCCCCGCCGAAAGCCGCTCCAACTGCGACAGCTCCAGGTCGTGGTGGCTGGCACCGAGAACCATGAGCATTTGGTCATGCTACCGGCGGCAACCCTGCGAACAGGTTCGGTCGGGGTAGGTGCGCGGTGAGAAAACCGACAGGCCCGGATGGGACCATGGACAGGACATGACTCTCCAGACTGGTGCGACCGATCCTGCCCACACCGATCCGGCCCCCGCCCACACCGCACCGTCGGCTGCGCAGCTGTTGGGGCCGTCCCATCCGCTGGCCGACGGGCGCACCGCGGCATCCCCGCTGCTCGCCGCCTATCGTGGCGTGCCGACTTCGCATCGTCCGGTCTGGTTCATGCGGCAGGCCGGGCGTTCGCTGCCGGAATACCGGTCGCTGCGGGTCGGCACCGGCATGTTGGAGGCCTGCCTGACGCCCGATCTGGCCGCCGAGATCACCCTGCAGCCGGTGCGCAGGCACGGCGTCGACGCAGCGATCCTGTTCAGCGACATCGTGGTCCCGTTGAAGATGGCCGGAATAGACGTCGAAATCGTGCCGGGAATTGGTCCGGTCGTCGCGGCTCCTGTTCGCTCCATGGCCGACGTCGAGCGGCTGCCCGAACTGGACCCGGCAAGCCTGGCGCCGGTGGAAATGGCCGCTCGTCAGTGCGTCGAAGAGCTGGGGGGAACTGTGCTGATCGGGTTCGCCGGCGCGCCCTTCACCCTGGCGTCCTACCTCGTCGAGGGCGGACCGAGCCGAGAACACCTGCGCACCAGAGCTTTGATGCACGCCGAGCCGGAAACCTGGCACGCGCTCGCCACCTGGGTGGCGGGCATTACCACCACATTCCTGCGGGCCCAGATACTTGCCGGGGCATCGGCCGTGCAATTGTTCGATTCCTGGGCGGGCGGCCTTTCGGTGGATAATTACCAGCGTTTTGTCGCCGCCCACTCCGCCTCGGTGTTCGCCGCAATCTCCGATCTGCCGGTTCCACGCATTCATTTCGGCACCAACACCGGTGAACTGCTGGGCGCGATGCGCGACACCGGCGCTGACGTGATGGGCGTCGACCATCGGTTGTCGCTGGCGGTCGCCAACGGGCGACTCGGCGGCCGCACACCGCTGCAGGGAAATATCGATCCGGCTCTGCTCTTCGCCGGCGACGGGCCGTTGCAGGCACACACCCGCTCGGTGCTGCGGGCCGGCGCGGCGGCTCCCGGTCACGTCGTGAACCTCGGCCACGGAGTGCCGCCGGACACCGACCCGGACGTGCTCACCCGGCTGGTCGCCTTCATCCACGGCCAGCCGACCCCCGACCGGCCGTGACGAGGGCTGGGCCACATCCGGGCGCGTCGAGGCCGGTCGTCGTCGGCGGCGGCGTGGCGGGCCTGGTCGTGGCCTGGGAACTCGCCAGGTCCGGCCGGTGCCCGCTGCTGGTGGAGGCATCCGACCGGGTGGGCGGCGCCCTGGCCCGGCACACCGTCGCCGGACTGGAGATGGACGCGGGCGCGGAGTCGTTCGCCACCAGTTCCCCGGCGGTGACCGAGCTATTGGAATTGCTGGGCCTGGCCCCCGATATCGTCCGACCCAACCCGGTCGGCGCGTGGGTGCGGCACGAGGGCGGAACTGCTCCGCTGCCCGCCGGCGCACTTCTCGGGATTCCGGTCCGGCCAATGGCAGCCGACAGCCGCCGGGTCCTCGGGCTCGCCGGTGCCGCCCGGGCTGCCGCCGACCGGCTTCTGCCCCGCTCGCTGGGCAACGGCTCGGCGTCGCTCGGCACGCTGGTGACGGCCAGAATGGGCCGCCGGGTGGTTCGCCGACTGGTCGAGCCGGTCGCCGGTGGCGTTTATTCGACCGATCCCGACCGCCTCGACCTGGACACGGTCGCGCCGACGCTGCGGGCTGCGTTGGGCACGGCCGGGTCGCTGTCCGGTGCGGTCCGGGCGATCAGAGGGGGAGGTCAACGGCCCGGATCGGCGGTGGCTGGGCTGACCGGGGGCATGTTCACCCTGGTCGACGCGCTGGCGGAGGCGATCATCGCCGCGGGTGGCGAGATCAGGACCGGATCGCCGGTTCGCGCTCTGGAGCGAACCGGCTCCAGCTGGCTGCTCCGGCTCGACGGTGAAAGCTCGGCCGCCGGTCAGCTGGTGCTGGCTCTGCCAGGGGCGCCGATGATGAAACTCCTTCGCGGTCCATATCTGTTGCAAACCATAGGATCTGACGCGTTCTCCCCCAGCTCGGGCAACCCCGAAACCAACGAGGTGCTACTCGCGACCCTGGTGGTCGACCAACCTGAACTGGACCTACATCCGCGCGGAACCGGCGTCCTGGTGGCCGCACGGGCAACTGGGGTCACGGCCAAGGCCCTCACCCATGCCACCGCGAAATGGGCCTGGATGGCCGAGCGGGCCGGGCCTGCCCGGCATGTGCTCCGGCTTTCCTACGGCAGAGCCGGCGCACCGATGCCGGAGCCGGCCGACCTGATCCGGGTGGCGATGCTCGACGCCGCCGAATTGACCGGCGTCGCCCTGACCGCCGGAGCGCTCGTCGGCTCCGCGGTCGTTCCATGGACCTCCACCCTGCCGCGGTTGGCACCAGGCCACCGGGCGGCGATGGAGAAGTTGCGGACGGCGGCCAAGACCCGGACGGGCCTGCATCTCACCGGGTCGTTCCTGGCCGGTACCGGCCTGGCCGCCGTCGTCGCCGACGCCCGGCGGACCGCCGCCGCAGTGCTGCAGCCCTGGGACGCCGATGCCCGGACCGGCCTTCACTAGTCCGCGTAGGCCACGCCACACCGCCTTCGGCCGGATCGGGTGGGTACGCAGGGCAGGATGGAGCGATGAGCACCGACGCCGTCACCGGCTCAGCCACGCCAGATTCATCGACACCACCAGTTTCAGAGCCGGTCCAGCCCACCTCGGCGCCCGCTCGGGAACGCACGTCCGCCAGGGACATCAACGCCTCGATCCGGTACACCGCGTTTTCGGTGTTCGCCCGGGCCGGTGACCTCGACGCCCCCGACGACAAGGCCACCGCCGAGCTCGCGGATCTTGTCTCGACCCTGGCCGAGCGCGACGTGCTGATCCGAGGCTTCTACGACGTATCGACGTTGCGAGCGGACGCGGACCTCATGGTGTGGTGGCACGCCGCGACTGCCGAAGCCTTGCAGGACGCGGCCAGGGCGTTGCGGCGCACCGCTGTCGGCCGCAGTCTGCGCCCGTCCTGGTCGGCGATGGGCCTGCACCGGCCGGCGGAGTTCAACAAGGGCCATGTGCCGGCCTTCCTGGCCGGAGCGGCCCCGAAGCAGTGGGCGACGGTGTATCCGTTCGTGCGGTCCTTCGAGTGGTACCTGCTACCCGAGGAGGAGCGCCGCGGGATGCTCGTCGAGCACGGAATGATGGGCCGGGAGTACAACCAGGTGCTGTCCAACACCGTCGCGGCCTTCGCCCTCGGCGACTACGAGTGGCTGCTGGCCCTGGAGGCCGACGAGTTGCACGACACCGTCGACCTGATGCGACATCTGCGCGCTTCGGGAGCGAGAATGCATGTCCGGGAGGAGATTCCGTTCTTCTCCGGGCACCGGGTCGACGCTGCCGGCGTGGTCGAGGTGCTGCGGTGACGGTGAGCTCGCCCGTGGCTGCCGGCGACCGGGCGGACGCCGAAGTCCCCCGCATTGACCGGGACGCCTTGAAATACGACGCCGTCCTTTTGGCCGGCTTCGGCGGCCCGGAAGGCCCGGATGACGTCATGCCGTTCCTGCGCAACGTCACCCGTGGCCGGGGCATCCCCGACGAGCGCCTGGTGGAGGTGTCGCACCACTACCTCGCGCTGGGCGGTGCCTCGCCGATCAACGAGCAGAACCGGGCTTTGCGGGCTGCGCTGCAGGACGAGCTCGAACGACGGGGCCTGGCAGTTCCGGTGCTCTGGGGAAACCGCAACTGGGCGCCATTCGTCGCCGATGTCATCGATCAGGCCCATTCCGCCGGGCAACGGCGGCTCCTGGGCCTGGCCACCTCCGCCTATTCTTCTTATTCGGGTTGTCGCCAGTACCGGGAGGACTTCGGTCTCGCGCTGCAGTCGACCGGTCTCATCGGCGATATGCGCATCGACAAGGTTCGGCCCTATTACGATCGGCCCGGATTTCTGGCCCCGTTCGTCGAAGGCACCGAAGCGTCACTGAGAGGAGCTCTGGCGCAGGGCTTGTCACTGGCCGATCTGGAGGTCGTGTTCACCACACATTCCATTCCGTCGGCCATGGCGGCCTTATCGGGCTCAGCGGCGCTCGGTGATCACAACGGAACGGGCGCCTATGTGACTCAACACCTGGCCGCTTGCGGGGCTGTGATCGAGGCTGTGCAGACGCGCCTGGAATCGCCCCTGCAATGGCGATTGGCCTATCAGTCCCGGTCCGGGCCTCCGTCGATGCCGTGGCTGGAGCCGGACATCAACGACGTCATCTCCTCACTGACCGCCTTGGGCCGGCGAGGTGTGGTGGTGGTGCCCATCGGCTTCATCTCCGACCACGTCGAAGTGGTCTGGGACCTGGACAACGAAGCCCGGGAAACCGCCGCGGCGCAGAGTCTCTGGTTCGACCGGGTGCCGACGCCCGGCGTCGACCCCCGGTTCGTATCGGCCCTGGTCGACCTATTGGCGGACCGGCTCCGCGGCGTGGCCGAACTGACGCCCTCGCCGACCGGCCTGCCCGCGCGACCTGACTTCTGCGCCACCGGCTGTTGCGCCAACCTGAGGGGACCGAAGCCGACCACGGCCGGTCAGGACTCCGCCGCAGACTGGGATTCCGTCGGGACCGATCCGAGACTGCTGGCCGCTTCCGGGATCTGCGGGACGGACGGCCGGCAGCGGTGACAGCGTGACGTTCTACGGGCCGTCCCAGCCCGTGTTGCCGCGTCCCGTCGGTCAACCGGTGCTGCGGATCGGAACCCGGGGCAGTGCACTGGCGCTCGCGCAGTCCGGCCTGGTGGCGGCAGCGTTGGCTGCCGGGTCGGGCTGCCGGGTCGAGCTGATCCGGATCAGGACCGAAGGCGACGTCAATCCCGGCCCGCTGGCGACAATCGGCGGCACCGGGGTGTTCGTGACCGAGGTCCGGGCTCGGCTGGCGGCCGGCGACGTCGATGTCGTCGTCCACTCGCTCAAAGACCTGCCAACGGCGCCTTTCCCGGGCTTGCGGCTGGCCGCGGTTCCGCTGCGGGAAGATCCGGCGGACGCGCTGTGCGCGAGGGACGGCCTCTCGCTGGCCGAATTGCCGATCGGTGCGACGGTGGGGACCGGTTCACCCCGCCGGGCCGCCCAGCTGCTGCGGCTGCGGCCCGATCTTCGGATCCAGCCGATCCGCGGCAACGTCGACAGCAGGCTCAATCGCGTGGCCGCCGGTTCGATCGACGCGGTGGTGCTCGCCGCGGCCGGCCTCACCCGGCTGGGCCGGACCGATGCGATCACGCAGCGGCTGGCGCCGGACGTGATGCTGCCGGCGCCCGCCCAGGGTGCGCTGGCGGTGGAGACCCGCGACGGCACAGTTTCTCCTTGGCTGCCCGCGGCTCTGACGGAGCTTGACCACCCAGACACCCGCGCCGCGGTGCTCGCCGAACGGTCGTTGCTGGCCGCCCTTGAAGCCGGCTGCACGGCACCCGTCGGTGCCCATGCCACGGTGGCGGACGGCGTGCTGACCCTCGATGGAGCGGTGGTGGCGCTGGATGGCAGCCGGCAGGTGCAGGGGCGCCACGGCGGGCCGGTATCAGAAGCCGTGCGGATCGGGGCGGAGTTGGCCGCCCAGTTGATCTCCGACGGGGCAGCCGACCTGTTGGGCAACCGATGACGGCACTCGCCGGGTGGCGGGTACTGGTTCCGCGGCCGGCCGGCCGAAGTTCCGAACTGATCACCCTACTGGCCGGCCAAGGCGCTGTGGCGCAAGCCGTCCCGATGATCGAGATCCTCCCGCCGGTGAACTCGGCCGAGCTGGATTCCGCCGTCCTCGCCCTCGCCGCCGGCGACTTCGATTGGGTCGCATTCACCTCGGTCAATGCCGTCGCGGCGGTCATCGGCCGGGCCCGATCGCTGTCCCTGCGGCCGGTGGTGCCGGCCGACACCCGTACCGCGGCAGTCGGGCCGGCCACCGCACTGGCGCTGCGCACTGCGGGTATCGCCGTCGATCTGGTTCCCGCGCAGGGTGGCTCGGCTGCCGCCCTGGGCACAATTTTCCCGTCGTCGCACAAGGGCGACACGGTTCTGTTGCCCCAGTCGGCGATCTCGACCGGGGAGATGTCGAGGGCGTTGACCGACAAGGGTTTCACCTGTCGGGTGGTGACCGCGTACCGGACGGTCCCCGCGTCGCTCCCGCCGTCGGTCATCGCAGATCTGGGGGTCGGTAGTTTCGACGCCGTGCTGATGACCTCGCCGAGCACGGCCTCCTGTCTTTCCAGCATCTCGATCGCCGCCGGCACGGTGCTCGGCGCGATCGGCACCACCACGGCCGCTGCCGCCCAAAAGCTCGGCCTCGAGATCTCTTTCGTCGCAACCGACCCGACCGATCCCGCCCTGGTTGACGGTCTGGTGCAGATCGCCCGCTCGAACAGGAAGCAGTCAACCGATGTCTGATGTCCGATACCCGCCCTCATCGAGGGGCCCGGCTCCGTCCGCCGCCGCGTTCGGTGTTGCCCGGTCAGCCGTCGCCCAGTTCCCGATCGCCCGGCCCAGGCGGCTGCGCCGCACCGCTGCGCTTCGCCGCCTCGTCGCCGAGACCCGGTTGCACCCGGCCGATCTGGTGCTGCCGATGTTCGTCAAGGAATCGCTGACCGAGCCGGCGCCGCTGAGCTCGATGCCCGGCGTGCTGCAGCACACCAGGGATTCGCTGAAAGCGGCTGCTGCCCAGGCTGTCTCGGTCGGGGTGGGCGGGCTGATGATCTTTGGCATCCCGGCGGCACGGGACGCCGTCGGCTCGGCGGCCACCGACCCCGACGGCATACTGAACGCGGCACTCGCGGACCTGAAATCGGAGGTCGGCGACGCCACTGTGTTGATGGCTGATCTGTGCCTCGACGAATTCACCGACCACGGGCACTGCGGTGTGCTCGACGATCGGGGCGGCGTGGACAACGACGCCACCCTGGCGCGGTACGCCGACATGGCCGTTGCCCAGGCGTCGGCCGGGGCCGATCTACTGGGAACATCGGGGATGATGGACGGCCAGGTCGGCGCGGTTCGGGGCGCACTCGATGATCACGGCTTTGTCGACACCGGCATCTTCGCCTATGCGGCCAAATACGCCTCTGCGTTCTACGGCCCGTTCCGGGAGGCGGTGGATTCGGCGCTGGTGGGTGATCGACGCACCTATCAGCAGGACCCGGCCAACCGGCGTGAGGCGGCCCGGGAGGTCGCACTGGACCTCGCGGAGGGGGCCGATCTGATCATGGTGAAGCCGGCGATGAGCTACCTCGACATCCTCGCCGACACGGCGGCAAACGTGGACGTTCCCGTTGCCGCATATCAGGTTTCAGGCGAATATGCGATGATCACCGCTGCGGGCCAGCATGGGTGGATCGACCGCGACCGGGCGATCTTCGAATCCCTGACTTCGATCCGGCGGGCCGGCGCTTCGATCATCCTGACCTACTGGGCGGCCGAGGTCGCCGAAAAGCTGGCTACCGGCCAGCAGGCATGACTACTGACAACGACTACTGACAACGACTGCTGACAACGACTGCTGACAACGACCTGCCGATGAAGGAATACCTGCTGTGAATGCCCCCCTGACAAGTCGATACCCGGCGTCGCCAAAAAGCGCCGAACTGTTCGCCCGCGCGTCGGCCGTCACCCCGGGCGGGGTCAACTCGCCGGTGCGCGCCTTCAAATCTGTCGGCGGTACGCCGCGTTTCATGGTTTCCGGCAGCGGGCCCTACCTTACCGACGCCGATGGCAAGGAGTACGTCGACCTGGTCGGCTCCTGGGGTCCGATCATCCTGGGTCACGCGAATCCGGCGGTTCTCGAGGCGGTCCGGGCGGCGGTCGGGCGCGGCCTTTCGTTCGGTACTCCGGGCGAGGGCGAGGTCGCTCTGGCTGAGGAGATGGTCGCCAGAGTGGGGCCGCTGCAGCAGGTTCGGCTGGTCTCGTCCGGCACCGAGGCGACGATGTCGGCAATCCGGCTGGCCCGCGGATTCACCGGCCGACCCAAGATCATCAAGTTCGCCGGCTGCTACCACGGCCACGTCGACGCCCTGCTGGCCTCGGCCGGGTCCGGGGTGGCCACGTTCGCGCTGCCCGACTCCGCCGGCGTCACCCCCTCGACCACTGCCGAGGTCATCGTGCTGCCCTACAACGACATCGACGCGGTGCGCGCAGCTTTCGCGGCGGAGCCGGGCCAGGTCGCCGCCGTCATCACCGAAGCGGCGCCGGCGAATATGGGTGTCGTCCCGCCGGATCCCGGTTTCAACGGCGCACTCGCCGGGTTGACGCAGGAAGCCGGTGCATTGTTGATCTCCGACGAGGTGATGACGGGGTTCCGGGTCAGCCGGTCCGGGATGTTCGGCCTGGACGGCGAGATCGAGGGCTGGGCACCGGATCTGCTGACCTTCGGCAAGGTCATCGGCGGGGGCCTGCCGGTCGGAGCGTTCGGTGGCCGCGCGGACATCATGGGTCTGCTGGCGCCGGTTGGCCCGGTCTATCAGGCTGGGACGCTGTCCGGTAATCCCATTTCCACCGCCGCAGGCCTGGCGAACCTTCGCGGTCTGACCGACGGTGTCTATCGTCGTCTGAACGAAACTGCAAGCGCTGTCGGTGATCTGGTGTCCGATGCATTGGCGGCGGCCGGGGTACCACATCGGCTGCAGCGCGCCGGAAATCTGTTCTCCATTTTCTTCGCCGACGGCGTGGTCCGGAACTACGACGATGCCCGCAAACAGATGACGGGCGCATTTGCCGCATTCTTTCATTCCATGCTGGAGTCCGGGATCTATCTCCCGCCGTCGGCTTTCGAAGCCTGGTTCGTCTCAGCGGCCCACGACGACACTGCTGTCGAGAAGATCGCGGCAGCGCTTCCGGCGGCGGCGCGAGCGGCAGCGGCCACCCTTTCCTGAAGTCGCCTGACAGGATCAGTGGAACCCGACCGAAAGAAGCGATCGCCATGCCGCCGCGCCGACCGACCCGCCCCGTTCCTCCGGACATCGACGCCCTGCGGTCGGCGCTGTCGAGGGGGAAGATCGTCCGGGTGGGCATTGCGACCTCCGGGCAGTTCCCCTCCGGCGCGATCGGCCGGGTCCGGCGAATTGGTGACCCGACCCTCGACGGAGATGAATTCGTCTTCGTCGAGGTTCCGGTCAACGGAGCCAAGGACACGTTGCCGTTCGCCCCGTCCGACCTGAGTGCCGCACCGACCCGGTCCAGGACCTCCCCACCGACAACCGGATCAATTGCCGGGCCCGGGAAACCGGTCGGGTCGGCCACGTCTGCCAGGTCCGGGCCGGCCGGGCGGATGACGGGCGAACCGAGGAAGGGCGGCCCGAAGGCACCGGTGGATCAACCGGCCCTTCCCGAGTTTCCCGGGCAGTCACCCGAAGAATCGGTCCAACCGGCGAGCCGCCCCGCCGCTCGCACCGCAGCTGCCGGCCGAACCCGGCGGGCCCCGGTGACCATCACGGTCAGTACCACCGGCGAGGACGGTGCCACCTGGCAGATCGAGGCGAGAATTGGAGTAAAGGCGGCAGTCCGACCGACCCAGATCCCCCCCTCACGGGTATGGGAAATCGTCCGAACCCTCGACGAACCCAAGCTGACGGCCGTGGTGAGGTCGATCCTCGACGAACATCGCCGCACCACCCAGGCGCGGGCGGACGCGCTCACGGCGCAGCTGTCGGCACTGCAGTCCGAACTCCGATTGTTTCCCGGTGTTCAACAGGGCTGACCACCGCCACCGCCAGCACCAGCACCAGCACCAGCACCAGCACCACACGGACGATGGACTGGCGTCAGGGGAGCGCACTTCCGCTTGCGATGACAGTGTCGTTGTTACGGGCGCACCTGGTCAGACAACAGGAACTGGCTCGGCCGTTCGGTGGCCCATCATCATGTCAGTTCCCGGCGGTACCCGGCGGGCGTGCCACAGTCCCAGACCACCGAGAACGAGCATGACCGCTGCCGCGATGAACGCGGCGATGGCGGCGAACCCGGCGATCGTCGCCATGGTGCCGAACGCGTAGGCGTTGAGCAGCAGACCACGCAGGGTTTCACCCTTGAAAACGGTATTGACCGTCGCCGCCAATTTCGTGTCGGTGGGGTTGGCCTGGGCGTCGGCGCTGAGCTGGGCGTAGGTCTTTCCACCACCGATTTTCTGCAGGTGTACGCCGATGAAATTGTCGGCGTACACCTCGGCCTGCGCGCCTGTGGTGAGTTGCTGGCCGGCATACACGCGCATCGGCGCGAACTCGTCGCCGGCGACCGCTGCATTGTCGGATGCGGGGAAGAAAACCTGCTGGGAGGAAAGCTGGGTATGCACCTGATCGGACACGAAATTGTGCGCCCAGGTCAATAAAGACCCCCCGACGATCAATATCACTGCGATCAACAGGCCCGTGGCGCTGACCATGACATCGAATATTCTGCGTTTCATTCCTGATCTCCTTTGGTGGCTGACCATTTCAGCGTCCGCCCCCGATCAACGGTCGGGTAGGGCCGAAAGTCCTGTCCTGCCGACCGGGAATTGTCCAGGCTCCAGGTCGGCGCAGCCGGCAGACTCCCGGCGTTTTCGTTGAGAGTGTCTGCCCTCCAGTGCTTGTCGCGACCGGGCAGTCGGCGACAACACTGGCCTGCATTGCCGGGTGGTAGCCGAACCGTTCCTGCATCCGCCACGGTGGCGACTGACCCCCGGCATCACGCGAGGAAGACCCATGGATCGCCGCGACGAGCCGGGCCTGACAGGCGCCAGCTCAGCAACACCGTGGACTCAGCAGCACCGTGGACTGAGCAACACCGTGGACTGAGCAACATCAGGCCCCCCCGTTGCCGGCCACCCGTTTACCTGTCCCAGGCGGCAGCGTCGGCCCGCGGATCTCGGTCGACAAGTGACCGTCGATGACGCACACCGCGGCGTCGCCGTCCAGGTCGGTGCGCAGGACGAAAGTGCCTTCGGTGGCGAGCTGTTCCAACGCTGTCGGGGTGGGATGCCCGAAGGAATTGCCCAGCCCGACACCGATCGCCGCGACCCTCGGATGCACCGCGTGGACGAAACTGGCCAGGATTTTTGCAGTTCCGTGATGTGGCTGCACCATGACATCGGCCCGGACGTCCACGCCCCGGTCGAGCAGCTGTTGTTGGGCCTCCGGCTGGATGTCGCCGGTGAGCAGGATTCGGATGCCGGCGATCCTGGCCATGGTGACCACGGAGTCATTGTTCTCGTCGGAGTCGGTATGAGAGAACTTGACCGGTGGGCCTATCACCGACAGGTCGAGAGAGCCGCTCGCCCAATGAGTCCCATTCGACAGGCCGACCACCGGAATGCCCCGGGCCGATGCCGAGGACATGATGGTGTGCAGAGCGGACGGCGCCTCACGGTCGACCCCGAGTCCGATTGCGCCCACGCTGCGACCGGTGAGAACCCCGGCCAGACCGGCGATGTGGTCGCTGTGCAAGTGAGTCAGGATCACCAGGGGAACGGTCGTGATGCCCAGCCGGGAGAGGCAGGCATCGATCAGGGCCGGATCGGGCCCGGCATCGACCACCACCGCCGTCGCCGGTTCGCCGGTCGACAGCACCATTCCGTCGCCCTGGCCGACCTCGCAGGCCACCAGGGTCCAGGCCGGTGGTGGCCAGCCGAGCGAGACCACCTGCCCCGGGATCAGGATCAGCGCCGCGCCGCAGATCGCCGCCGTGATCACCGCCCGGATCCTTCGATGCCGCAACACGAACAGCCCGACCGCCAACAGGCCGGTGAGGGTGAGCGCCCAGGGAAGCGTTGCCGGCCATGGCAGGCGGGCCGAGGGCCAACGGGCCAACCGGTGGGCCACCCCACCGATGAAGGCCAACAACGGCTGATCCGTGCGGGCCAGCCACGCCGCTCCGGACGGCCACCACGGACCAGCCATGGCGCAGGCCATCCCGATGACCAGCGCGGGGGCCACTACCAGCCCGGCCAGCAGATTGGCCGGGACCGCAACCATCGAAATTGCTCCGGACAGGGCCGCGACGATCGGCATCGTCACCACCTGGGCCGCTGCCGGTACCGCCAACAGGTCGGCCCAGCCGGAGGGCATTCCTTTGCGCTGCAATGCTTTCGACCATTGCGGAGCCAACACGATCAGGCCGGCAGTGGCCTGCACGCTCAGCGCGAAGCCGGCCGATCTGGCCAGTTCGGGATCGACGAACAGCAGCACGATCACTGCAGCAGCCAGAGCCGGCAGCGCAGTCCGGTTGCGGCCGATCGACAAGGCAATCAGTCCGATGCCGCCCATCACCGCGGCGCGCAGGACCGAGGCGCCTGGCCCGACCAGGACCACCAGTCCGGCCAGCACCAGCGTGCCCCCGGCGGCGGCCCAGCGCGGCCCGGCGAATCGCAGCAGCAGCACGGCGAGTCCGCACAGCAGTGCGAAGTGGGACCCGGACACCGCCAACAGATGCGTCAGGCCGGTGCTCTTCGCATCGGCGGTGAGTGCGTCGTCGATGGCGTTCGTGTCGCCGACGACCAGGCCCGGGAGCAGCCCTGCGGCATCACCGGGAAGAGCGGCAGCATTGGCCGCCAACACCTTTCGGATATCATGACCGCGCTCCTGCCACCAGGGCGCTGGCGAGATGACCTCCGGAGGTGTCCGCGCGTTCAGGGTCACCCCAGGCACCGGGGTGAACGGGTCGGGCAGAAGCAGGCCGCCGACCCGGATCCGCGCTCCCGGGACCAGATCCCCCCACGACGCGCCGGAGGCGATCACGGTGATTCTCGACACCTGGGCATAGCCGGCACCCGCGATGACGAAGGACTCCGCCGACGCGGTGAAACGCCATCGCTGGGGACCCGCCATCGGGCCACCGGCGGCCGGGGCGGGAAAGGAACTCGGCATTCGTTGGGCGTCCTGCCCGACCGCCAGGGTGACGGTTACCCATGATCCACGGGCAGCAGCGGCGGTGAGCGGGCTATTCGTCGCCGATTGCCAGTGAAGGAAGGAGATGAGCAGCGCGGCAAGGAAACAGGCCGCCGCGGCCATTGCGCCGGCGCGGCGACGACCGGCGATTCGTCGCCGGCGAATGAGTGCCAGTGCAGCTATCACGCCCATGACTCCGACGCCGGTCCACCACCAGATCCCGCCGGCCAGGCCGGCCAAGGCGCCCAACTCGGCAGCGACTGCGGCCGGCACCAGTCGAAGGTCCAGCGGTACGACAATTTCTTCCTCACGCCACGCTTGCCTCATCGCGATCGTCGTTGCAACTCAAAATCTGCGCATCCCAATTTCGGCGTCATACCGTCACCAGCGGGGCCAGACTCGCATATTTGGCAGGGCCGATGCCGGGTATTTCCTGCAACTGTTCGACCGAGCTGAACCGACCATTCTTGACGCGCCAAGCGACAATGCTTGCAGCAGTGACAGGGCCTACCCCCGGCAATGCGTCGAGGGCCGCGACGTCGGCGGTGTTCAGATTCAGCGGGCCGCCTTTTTCGCCCCCGGCCGCACCGGACACGACCGCTGTGGTGCCGCCCGCAATCGACGACACTCCGTCGGCCGCCTGCCCGCCGCCGGGAGCATGGCCGGAGCCGCGGGCGGCCACAACGACCGAGGTGCCGTCGGACAACCGCTCGGCCAGATTCAAACCGGTCAGATCCGCATCCGTCATCACGCCGCCGGCCTTCGCGATCGCGTCCGCGACCCTGCTGCCGTTCGCCAGCCGGACCAAGCCCGGCGATCGCACCGCCCCCGTTACCGACACCACGATGATGGCCGGCGCCGTTGCTGGGGACTGAACACCGGAAACCCCCGGGATTCGTGACGGCGACGGTCCGGACGAGGACGGTCCTGGGCGGCCCGCCGTCGCATTCGCTGTCGAAGATCGAGGCGAAGAGTCGGTGACCTGTGACAGAGCGACCGCTTGGACCGGGCGCGGTTCGGGTCGATCCCGCCACACTCCGATCGCCGCCAGCACAGCGGCAACCGCGGCCACCAGGGTGAGCAGCAGCGCACCGCGCCGGCCGGGATCGAGGCGGCTGGTCCGCAGGGACTCCGGCACCCACCGTTCGGCCAGTCGCCCCCACCGGCGACCACCCGGGCGACGCACCCGCACCACCAGCGGATCCTCGTCGTCGGATTCCTCCGCATCTTCGTCGGATTCATCAATCGAATCGTCGTCGGATTCATCGGCAGATTCCCGGCGAGGCAGATCCGAATCGCCCCACAGGCTGCGTACGTCCATATCGTCCGGAACCCAGCCACCGCTGTCCGTCCCGGTCCAGGCGTCGTCAGCATTGTCGAGCCGTTCCGTGGGTCCCACGTGGGCCGGGTCGGCACGGCGTGGGCCGATCTCACCGATCCGGGTACGGGATGGCCGGCCTCCATA
>JBBRDH010000052.1:0-31788 GCA_038204125.1 Mycobacteriales bacterium | reverse complement strand
TCGGCCCAGTTGATCGGCCCAGTTGATCGGCCCAGTTGATCGGCCCAGTTGATCGGCCCAGTTGATCGGCCCAGTTGATCGGCCCAGCTCATCGCCCCAGGTGCGCGGGCAGCCGATCCGTCGCTCGGCCGCCAGCCTAGTGTGCTTGATTGTCCGGCCAGGTAGGGCGATTTCAGGCGCTTGACACCACCCGAAGCCTCCCGGAAGCTGTTGCGTAGTACGAACCGTGTTGTGTCTAGTGCAAAGAGGACGCCCGTGCTGCGTATCTGTCCGCTCGCGGACCTCCCCCCCGGCGAAGCGCTCCGGGTCGACGAGGTGTCTCCGCCGATCGCGATTTTCCACACCGATGACGGCGAGGTGTTCGCCATCGACGACACCTGTACACATCAGGATGCCTCGCTGGCCGACGGCTGGCTGGAGGGCTGTGAGGTCGAATGTCCTCTTCATGCCTCGCGTTTCGATCTGCGGACCGGGGCCGTCGATGCCCCGCCGGCCAAGGTGGGCGTCCGTACCCACAGCATCACCCTCACCGATGGCGACATCTACGTCACGATTTCCGAGCAGGCCCCGAACCTGCCACCCGGCGCAGTTGCGTGATGGCAGCGCAATGATCGCGGCCTTCTGATGAAGGCTCGCTGATGGCGAGGCCGGCGTCGGTGGTCATCGTCGGGGCCGGGCTGGCCGGACACTCGACGGCAAAAGCGCTGCGGCGGCAGGGTTTCGACGGCCGGGTGACGCTGATCGGTGAGGAGCCCCATCGGCCCTACGATCGGCCGCCGCTCTCGAAGGAGTTCCTGGCCGGCACCATGTCGGTGGCCGATTTGACCCTGGAAGCCGACGGCGAGGATCTGGAGGCGGAGTGGCTGTTGGGCAATCCCGCGGTAGCCCTTGACATAGCGGGTCGGGTGGTGAGACTGGCGGACGGCTCGGCGGTGCACGGTGACGCCGTTGTCATCGCGGCCGGCTCCCGGGCCAGGCGCCTGCCCGCAGCGCCGCCGGGGGTGCACACCGTGCGGACGATCGCGGACGCCGTGGCGCTGCGCGCCGAATTGCAGCCGGGCGCCCGGCTCGCGGTGATCGGCGCAGGTTTCATCGGAGCGGAGATCGCTTCCACCGCAAGCGCTCTGGGCCTGCAGGTGACGGTGCTCGAGGCGGCTCCCACACCGCTGGCCGGTCCGCTGGGTATCGAGATGGGCCTGGTGGTCGCGGGGCTGCACGAGCGGCACGGCGTGCGACTGCGCTGCGGCACTCCGGTCGCAGAACTGACCGGGACCGAACGGGTCACCGGCATTCGGCTCGCCGACGGCGAGGAGATTCACGCCGACATCGTCGTCGCCGGCATCGGAGCGGCTGCCGCCGTCGACTGGCTGACCGGCTCCGGCATTGACCTGGCCAACGGGCTGGTCTGCGACGCCGTCGGTGCCACGTCTGCCCCCGGCATCTACGGCGTCGGCGACTGTTCGGCGTGGTTCGACGAGGTCCGTGGTACCCACCACCGGGTCGAGCACTGGACCGACTCCCGGGACAGGCCCGCCGTCATGGTCGCCGCCATGCTCGGCGCCGCACCTGCGGGCGGCGTCACCAGGGCGCCGTACTTCTGGTCCGACCAGTACGGCGTCAAGATCCAGTTCGCCGGTCGGCGTAGCGGCGATGAGGTCGTCAACATCGAAGCCGGCAGCGTCGAGGGCGCCGACCTGCTAGCGGTCTACCGCCGCGGCGACCAACCCGTCGCAGTGCTGGGCATGAATCAGCCGAAGCTGTTCACCCGGTGGCGGAAGGGTCTGGGCTCGGCCGCTCTCACCACTAGTGCCGCTCCGGCGGGCGGGACCGATCGGGCAAATTCCGTCACGCTCCCTTGACAGCTGGGCTGGACGGCCGGAAACTTGCCGGAGCGGTTGCGCTGAGCAGAACGCGTTGCGCAGACCGCAACTGCTAACGGATGAACAGCGGCGCCGACGAACGACAAGGAGCCATTGATGGCCACGACATCCCCCACCGGGCTTCCCGCGTCGCTGATTTCGACCCTGCCGGGTTACTACTACACCGACCCGCAGGTGTTCGCCCTCGAGCAGGGGAAAATCTTCGAGGACATGTGGTTCTGCGCGATCCGGGCCGCGGACATACCGACCCCTGGGTCGTTCCGTACGGTCCAGGTCGGCATCGAGTCGATCCTCATCTCACGGAACCGCCGCGGCGAGATCCGGGCGTTCATCAATATCTGCCGGCACCGCGGCGCCAAGCTGTGCACCGAGGAAACCGGTTCGGTGGCCAGAGCCTTCCAGTGTCCCTACCACGCCTGGACGTACGATCTGGACGGTAAACTCATCGCCGCTCCGAATTTGACCAAGATGCCGGACATCGACCGGGTGGAATGGGGCTTGCGGCCGGTCCACCTCCGGGAATGGTTGGGCTACGTCTGGGTGAGCTTGGCCGACGAGCCGCCGTCATTCGAGAACACCGTGCTGCAGGAGATTGTCGACCGACTCGGCGACGTAGCCAATCTTGACCATTATCAGGTCGAGACACTGGCCGTCGGCCGCCGGATCGTCTACGACGTGAAGGCCAATTGGAAACTGATCATCGAGAACTTCATGGAGTGCTATCACTGTGCGACAATTCACCCAGAATTGACCGAAGTTCTCCCCGAATTCGCCGACGGCTACGCGGCCCAATTTTTCGTCAATCACGGGGCCGAATTCGGCTCGGGCATCAGCGGCTTCACCATCGACGGATCTGCCGGCCTCGACGTGTTACCCGGCATCGACCCCGATCAGGATCGCAAGTACTACGCGATCACCGTCAAGCCGCAGGTCTTCATCAACATGGTCCCCGACCACGTGATCTTCCACCGGATGTTCCCGATGGCACCGGACCGCACCGTGGTCGAATGCGACTGGCTTTATCTGCCCGGCGTGGTCGAATCCGGCCGGGACCTCGGCAAGTCGGTGGAACTGTTCGACCGGGTCAACCGGCAGGATTTCGACGCCTGTGAAAGGTGCCAGCCCGCAATGAGTTCGCGGGTCTACCGCGACGGAGGCGTTCTGGTACCGGCCGAGCACCATATCGGGATATTCCATGATTGGCTCCGGGACAAGATCCGGGCCTGAGCCGTGACCGGCGGATCATCCCCAGCTGCGAGAATCAAACCCCCGGCGAGGATCAACTTCGCAGGCACGGGAGTAGTAGTTCAGTTTTGTCCCACCGGTCCCAAAATCGCAATCTTCGTCCATGCCGCCCCGGTCGCCCATGCAGCCCCGGTCGCCCATTCCGCCCCGGTCGTCCATGCAGCCCCGATCCAGGCCGGATGCCCGGGTGCGATCGGCGTCCGCTCCGCTGCGGCCACCACCACCGCAGGCTCAGCCGAGATGACCCATCCGTTCGCTGATCCGGGCCGCCGCCGTGATGACTGCGTCCGCCGTCGCCGGGAGGTCGCCCACCGGGAGTCGGTAGGCCGGGCCGGAGGCGGACAAGGCCGCCACCACGGTCCCCGACGTGCCGTAGATCGGCGCGGCGACGGCGTTCAAGCCGGTCTCGAGTTCGCCGGCGGTGGTGGCATAGCCGTCGACGTGGACCTGCGCCAGCTGGAGCCGCAATCGCCGCTGATCCGTGACGGTCGCGTCGGTGTAACGGCTCAGCCCGCCGGCCAGGACTCTGTCCTGCAGGGCCTTCGACAGGTGGGCGAGCAGTACCTTGCCGGAGGAGGTGGCGTGCAGCGGCGTGGGTCGGCCGACCCAGTTGTTGACGGAGATGGCGCCGCCGCCATGCGCCTGATGCACATTGACGACCTGATCCGCTTGCAACACAGCGATATTGACTGTTTCGCGCAGGCTCCGGGCGAGTTCTTCGCAGACCTCCCGACCTTGGCTGGTGATATCCAGCCGACCGCCCATCGCCCCGGCCAGCCGGAGAATGCCGTAACCGAGTCGATACCGGCCCCGGTCGCCGGCGACCTCCACCAGTCCGCGGCTCTGCAACGCGCCGAGCAGCCTGGAAGCCGTCGACTTGTGCACGCCGACCGCTCCGGCCACCTCCGTGACACCGGCTTCCCCGCGCCGGGCGAGGAACTCCAGGGCGGTGACCGCCCGATCGACCGACTGAACCGCGCTGGCCACGGGGGACCCGGCCGACTCCCCGATTTCGTTGCTCACAGCGCAACGATAGGCGCATCACGCAGTCGGCGCAGGAACCCATGTAACACCGAATCGGAGGGCCGAGGTCGACCATGAGCCAATCGAAGAGCTTCGACTACATCATCGTGGGCGGCGGGAGCGCCGGCTGCGTGCTGGCCGACCGCCTGTCGGCCGGCGGCACAGCGACTGTCCTGGTGCTGGAGGCAGGCCGGAGCGACTACCCGTGGGATCTGTTCATCCAGATGCCTGCTGCCCTCACCTTCCCCAGCGGCAACCGCTTCTACGACTGGCAGTACAAGTCGGAACCGGAATTACACATGAACGGGCGCCGCATTTCTCACGCCCGGGGCAAGGTGCTTGGCGGCTCAAGTTCGATCAACGGCATGATTTTTCAACGCGGTAACCCACTCGACTACGAGCGCTGGGGCGCCGACACGGGCATGTCGGAGTGGGACTGGGCGCATTGCCTGCCGTATTTCCGCCGGATGGAGAACTGCCTGGCCGCGGATCGCGACGACCCGATGCGCGGTCGGTCCGGACCGCTGACCCTGGAAAGAGGGCCCGCCACCAATCCATTGTTCGGCGCATTTTTCGACGCCGCCGTCCAGGCCGGTTATCCGCTGACGGAAGATGTCAATGGTTTTCGGCAGGAAGGCTTTGCGCCGTTCGACCGTAACGTCCACCACGGCCGCCGGCTTTCGGCGTCGCGGGCTTACCTGCGGCCGGCCATGCGACGGAAGAATCTGACCGTTCTCACCAGGGCACTGGCCACTGGCGTCACGTTCAACGGAACCAGGGCCACCGGGGTCACCTACTCCCGCAACGGGCGCAGCCACACAGCGACCGGCAGCGAGGTGATCCTCTGCGGGGGTGCGATCAACTCCCCCCAACTCCTGCAGCTCTCAGGTGTCGGTAACGCCGACGAACTACGCGAACTGGGCATTCGCAGTGTGGTGGACCTGCCCGGTGTCGGGGCCAACCTTCAGGACCACCTCGAGGTCTACATCCAATATGCCTGCACCGAACCGGTGACAATGCAGCCATACCTGCAGAAGTGGCGGCAACCCTTCATCGGCCTGGAATGGATCCTGGCCCGAAAGGGGCCGGCGGCCACCAACCATTTCGAGGGCGGCGGCTTCGTCCGGTCGAACCAGGACGTCGACTATCCGAATCTGATGTTCCATTTTCTGCCGATCGCCGTGCGGTACGACGGGTCGGTGAGCGAAGAGGTCAAGCGGACCGGCCACGGCTATCAGGTCCACGTCGGCCCGATGTATTCGGATGCCCGGGGCACCCTGAAGATCACCTCCACCGATCCGCGCCGGCATCCGGCGCTGCGGTTCAACTATCTGTCCACCGATCAGGACCGCCGGGAATGGGTGGAATCGGTCCGGGTCGCGCGGGACATCCTCGGCCAGCCGGCGATGGCGCCGTTCAACGGGGGTGAAACAGCGCCCGGCCCGTCGGTTTCGACCGATGCGGAGATTCTGGACTGGGTCGCACAGGACGCCGAGACCGCGCTGCACCCCTCCTGCACGGCGAAGATGGGACCGGCCTCCGATCCGTTCGCGGTGGTCGACCCGACCTCGATGCGGGTACACGGCACCGACGGGTTGCGGGTAGTGGACGCCTCGGTGATGCCGTACGTGACCAATGGCAACATCTATGCACCGGTGATGATGCTCGCCGAGAAGTCGGCTGACCTCATCCTCGGCCGGGAGCTGCTGCCACCCTCCAACGCCCCATTCTACCGGCACACCCGGGGCAGCGGCCCAACGGTGGCGAGCTGATCCCAAGCCCAACGAGCTCGCGGGCGAAAAAACTCGAGGGCGTGGAAAACTCGCTCGACGCAGCGGCCCTGCCGGTGGCATTCGTCGCGGGCAGTGGATCAGGACCAGATCTGGAATGTCAACGCCGCGGCGCGGTACGACACCCCGGGCACCGGGATGTTCGCCCCGCAGGTACTGGGCCCGATGGTCGACCGCCTCGCCGAACCTACCGGCCGGGGCCGGGCGCTCGAATTCGCCATCGGAACGGGCGGGTGGCGGTGCGCTTCGCTGAGCGCGGCATATCCGTTGCCGGCATCGAGCTCTCGGTCCCGATGATCGAGCAGCTACGCACCAAGGTCGGCGAAGAAAGATTCCAGTCACAGTGGGCGACATGGCCACTGCCCGGGCCCCCGGCGACTACACGCTGGTGTACCTCCTCTAACACTATTTCGAATCTGCTGACCCAGGAAGAACAGGTCTCGTGCTTTCGCAATGCGGCGCGGCACCTGAGCCCCGGCGGCGGTCCGTCATCGAGCTGTGGGTGCCGGAGCTGCGAAAGCTCCCGCCCGGGCAGGGAGCCGTGGTCTGGAGTTCCGAGCCTGGATACGTCGACCTGGACACCTACGACGTCCGACGCCAGAACGTCCTGTCACCGGAGCCGAATTCACGGCGGAGTCCCAGTCCCACACCTGCGTCCACCGCCTCTCACCAGCGCCCTGACGGACGATCCCGAAACAGCGATCGCCGAGGAGGCTCGGTCGACCTGGCAGCTGGCGCGACACGGCGGTCGCGCCATAGCGTAAGGGCGTGAGCACATCGAGAACCGGCCGGACCGGCCTGTTCTCGGCAGGTTTCGGTGCGTTGACCGCCGCCGGTATCGCCATGGTCGCGGTAGAGGCCTTCGAGGCGATCGCTGTCACCACCGCAATGCCGACCGTCGCCGCGGCTTTGAACGGGCTCAGCCTTTACGCCCTTGCTTTCGGAGTCCCGGCCGCCGCCGGCATCTTCGGGATGGTGTCGGCCGGGATCTGGAGCGATCGGCGTGGTCCGGTTGCTGCGTTGGCCTCGGGTTGGCTGCTGTTCGTCGCCGGGCTGATCATCAGCGGGACCGCGGGATCGATGGGGGTGATGATCGGCGGCCGCGCTCTGCAGGGTCTGGGTACGGGCTTGACGACTGTCGCGCTCTACGTCGTCGTCGGTCGCACCTACCCTGAGCACCTGCGACCGAAGGTCTTCTCGGCGTACGCCGCGGCGTGGGTGCTGCCGGCCCTGCTCGGGCCCGCGGTCGCCGGATTCCTGGTCACCGAGGTTGGGTGGCGCTGGGTGTTCCTCTCTGTCCCGTTCGTCGCCGTGTTCGCCGCCGTCATCGGATGGCAGCCATGCCGCCGGCTCGGCACCATTGGCAGTGCGGTGCCCGTGACCACCAACGGCGCCAGGCAGGTGCTGTTCGCCGCGATCGCCGGTGGCGCGGCCTGCCTGCTCTCGGTCGCCGGTCAGCAATCGCCGGCGTTGGCCCTACCGCTGATGGTCATCGCGCTCGCCCTGCTCGCCTGGTCGGTGCCAATCCTGTTGCCCACTGGGACCTATCGAAGCCGTCGCGGCCTGCCGACGGTGATTCTGTTGCGCGGACTGGCTTCGGCGGCCTTCGCCGGTGCCGACATCTTCCTGCCGCTGTTACTGTCCCGCGAGCGTGGCCTGAGCCCGACACAGGCCGGCATCGTGCTCTCGGTGGGGGCAGTCGGTTGGTCCGCGGGATCCGCACTGCAGGGCCGGATCAGTTCGGCGGACCGCCGAGCCGGCCTGCTGCGCACCGGGTTCGGCCTGCTCACCCTCGGAATCGTGGTGGCCTCGGCCGTTCTCTGGAGTGCCGTCCCGCTGCTCACGGTTTATCCGGCGTGGGCGGTCGGCGGGTTGGGCATCGGCATCGCCTATCCCACCCTCTCGGTGCTCACCCTGGAGCTATCGCAACCAGCGGAGCAGGGCCGCAACACCTCCGCACTCCAGGTCAACGACGCGCTGCTGCAAGCCGTCGTGCTGGCCGCGTCCGGCTCCATCTTCGCGGCGTTGCTCGGCACGTCCCACACCGCGCCCTACCTGGCCGGTTTCGCTGTTGCCGCCGCGGCTGCCGGTGCCGGGGCTTTGCTGTCACCGCGGGTACGGGTCGCTGACTGACCGAGGAATCAGACAGGGTCAGCGGAAGACGACGGTCCTTGACCCGTTGGACATGATCCGCCGTTCACAATGCCATTTGACGGCCCGGGAAAGTACCTGCGTCTCCACGTCGCGGCCCGCCGCAACCAGATCGTCCGGACCGTCGTTATGGTCGACCCTGGCAACGTCCTGCTCGATGATCGGTCCCTCGTCGAGGTCGTCGTTGATGTAGTGGGCGGTGGCACCGATCAATTTCACCCCGCGATCGTGGGCCTGGTGATAGGGCTTCGCACCCTTGAAGCTGGGCAGGAAAGAATGGTGGATGTTGATCGCCCTGCCGGACAGCGCATGGCTCGTCGCTGCCGACAGCACCTGCATGTATCGGGCCAGGACGACCAGCTCCACGTCGTGCTCGGCCATCAGTTCGAGCAGGCGGGACTCGGCCTGCGCCTTGGTGTCCGGCGTCACCGGCAAATGGACATAGGGAATCTCGTAAGACGCGGCAAGAGCGGCGAAGTCCCGATGATTGGACACGATCACGGGGATATCGACGTTGAGCGTGCCGATCCGGTAGCGGTACAGGAGATCGTTCAGACAATGGCCGAATTTCGAGACCATGATCAGCGTCGTGGTCGGCGTCGCGGCGTCAACCAATTCGTACTCCATCGCGTGGGCGGTGGACACCTCGTCGAATCCGGCCCGAAGATTGTCGAGATTCGCAGGTTGTCCGGGATCACCGGACCGGCCGATGAAGGCAAATTGGATACGCATGAAGAACCGGCCGGTGAGGCTGTCCCCGAATTGCTGGCTGGCCACGATGTTCGCGCCGAACCGCACCAGATACCCGGTGACGGCGTACACCAGGCCGGGGCCGTCCTGGCAGGACAGCGTCAGGATGAATTCGCGGCCGGGTTGTGCGCGGGCTGACATCGTTTCCGCCAATCGTGGGTCGGTGGGCGTTCCGGCCGCTCAGCCGTCGCGACCCGGGTCGGACGGCTGCCCGCGCGGATCAAAGTCGCCTGCGCTGATCAAGTACGACGTTTTGGGACAGGTGGGGCAGGAGACTTCGACTTCATCCGCGCGGTAGATCACCAAGGATCTGCGCGATGCGCAACGCAGTTCGCCCACCGCAACGAGCGATACCAGCATGACGCGCCCTCGACGCTCGGTCAAGATGCCCGATCCGGGTCCCCATGGTCCCGTTCACCGTAGGCTCCGCGACATGGCAGAGGACGCGCCGACCGCACCCGGCCGTGGACCGGCGAGTGACGTGGCTGGCGCGGTCCAGTCGGTGGACCGGGCGCTGACCATCCTGAAGCTGTTGGCCGCCGACGGCGAACTGGGTGTCTCCGATATTGCCCGATTGTTGGACGTCCACAAGTCGACCGCCTCCCGGCTGCTCGGGACGCTGGAGGCGCACGGGTTGGCCGAACAACTGCCCGACCGGGGCCGGTACCGCCTCGGGTTGGGCATTCTCCGGCTGGCCGGAGCGACCAGGTCGCGATTGGACGTGGTCCGGGAGAGCCGGCCGATCACCGCGGCGCTGGCCGCCGCCGTCGGCGAGACGGTCAACCTCGTGATCCTCTCCGGCACCGAGACGCTCTACCTCGACCAGGCTGCCGGCACCTCGGCGCTGCAGATCCACAATTGGGTGGGTCGGCGAAACCCGGTGCACGCCACGGCGAACGGGCGGGTTCTGCTGGCGCACGCCAGTCCGGCCGAACTGGAGGCCATCCTCGCGGCGATCACCACCGATGGTCGGCTGCCGGCGATCACCGAACGCACCGTCACCGACCGGCAGGCTCTCGAGACCATCCTCGAGGTGGTCCGCCAGGACGGCTACGCGGTTGCGGTCGACGAACTGGAGATCGGGTTGACGGCGGTGGCGGCCCCCGTGCGCGGCGTCGACGGGACGGTGACCGCCTCGTTGTCGATCTCCGGCCCGGGCTTCCGGCTGGGCGCAGATCAGCTGGGCAGCGTCATCAGGGCCACGAAGGATGCCGCCGCTGCGGTTTCGGCCCGAATGGGCTACCTGCCGCGCACGACGGAATCGCGCGCCGGCAGTTCGCGCGACGCGCTCGTCACGGGGCGGTAAATCTTCTGTTTCGGTGTCGGCTCGAGCCCACCCACGTCTTGACACTCCTGGGCAACCGCTCCATGCTGTTGCTCAAGAAGAATCCGGATGCGTAATACGCAACAGGTGCACTCATGGCACTTCGGGGCCATGATTCTCCCGAGCGATATTTCTCGAGCTCCGGATACATCGGGCTCCTCCGGAGAATCTGTCGGACTCCTGCAGAACACACCGGGCGATGGGGAGGTTTGCGTGACACGACCGGCGACCATCGACCATCCGACGATCGATGAGCCCGCATCGGCGGCCGGCGCGGCCCCGGATCCTGCTCTCGCACCTGCTGCGGGCACTCCAGTGGTCAAGGGCCTCTACATCAATGGTGACTGGCGCAGATCATCCGGCGACGGCCTTCGGCACATCGCCTGCCCCGCCGACGGCTCCCCGGTCGCAACCGTCGTCGAAGGCTCGGCGCCCGATGCCGCAGCGGCGGTGGCCGCGGCCAGGTCGTCGTTCGATGCCGGCGCCTGGACGTCGATGCCCGAACGTCAGCGCGGCGCCATCCTGCTGCGGACAGCGGACCTGCTGGTCCGGGACCGAGCGGTCTACGCAAAGGCCGAAGCGCTGGACACCGGCAAGCGATTGGTCGAGGCCGAGTTCGACATCGATGACATCGTCGCCTGCTTCCGTTACTACGGAGGCATCGCCGGTACCGACGCGGGCCGGGTCGTCGACACCGGGAACCCCGACGCGATCAGCCGCATCGTCCATGCCCCTATCGGCGTCTGCACCCTGATCACACCGTGGAACTACCCTCTGCTCCAGGTCTCCTGGAAGGTCGCTCCGGCGCTGTTGGCCGGCAACAGCTTCGTACTCAAGCCCAGCGAGCTCACCCCGTCCACCGCGATCCTGTTGATGGACACGCTCTCCGAGGCCGGCGTTCCCGACGGTGTCGCCAACCTGGTGACCGGCAGCGGCCCTGAGGTGGGCGCGGTGTTGACCACCGACGAGCGGGTCGACATGGTCTCCTTCACCGGCGGACTGGCCACCGGGAAGTCGATCATGGCCGCAGCGGCCGGCACGGTGAAAAGGGTTGCCCTGGAACTCGGCGGCAAGAATCCGAACATCGTCTTCGCCGACGCCGACATCGAGACCGCGATCGACTACGCGCTGACCGCGGTCTTCCTGCATTCCGGCCAGGTCTGCTCGGCCGGCGCCCGTCTGATCGTCTCCGCCGATATCCACGACCGGGTGGTCGACGAGATCGTCGCCAGAGCAGGCGAAATCAGGCTGGGTGGACCATTCGACCCCGCTGCCCAAACCGGGCCGTTGATCTCGGCGGCGCACCGCGAGAAGGTCCACGCCTACGTGCAGGCCGGTGTGGCCGAGGGGGCCGTGCTGCGGACAGGGGGCGTCATCCCCTCCGATGGCCCGCTGGCGCGCGGCTTCTTCTATCCGCCGACGGTGCTCGACGGCTGCACCCGGGGGATGACCGTTGTCCGGGACGAATCGTTCGGCCCGGTCCTGACGGTGGAAACCTTCGACAGCGAGGCGGAGGCCGTCGAGATCGCCAACGACACCGTCTACGGCCTGGCCGGTGCAGTCTGGACCTCCGACGCGTCCAGAGCCCAGCGTGTCGCCGGTGCCCTGCGGCACGGCACGGTCTGGATCAACGACTATCACCCCTACGTTCCGCAGGCGGAATGGGGCGGCTTCGGACAGTCGGGAAACGGCCGGGAACTCGGCCCGACCGGGCTCGCCGAATATCGCGAGATCAAGCACATCTGGCAGAACACCGCACCAGCCCCGCAGTACTGGTTTCCGCGCTGACGAATTGAGCTTCGGCAAACTTCGACCACATCTTCGGCAAGCTGGCTTCCCTCCCGGAGGAGATCTGATGACCGCAACAGGAACCGTCGGTATCGGCAGCAGAACCGGCACCCAGACCGAGACGCCTGACTTCTCGGTGCGCAACCTGTGGAAGGTGTTCGGGCACAAGGCCGATCGTATTCCGACCGACCCCGCCATGCAGTCGCTCACCGGGCCGCAGATATTGGAGAAGACTGGCTGCGTCCCGGCGGTACGGGACATGAACTTCGACGTGGCGCGCGGCGAGGTCTTCGTCGTCATGGGTTTGTCAGGCTCCGGCAAATCGACCCTGGTGCGTTGTCTCACCCGATTGATCGAACCCACCGCCGGGCAGGTCCTGCTGGAGGGGCAGGACATCATGAAAGCCTCCGGGTCTGCGCTGCGAGACATCCGGCGCAAGAAGATTTCCATGGTCTTCCAGCATTTCGGTCTGCTCCCGCACCGCAGCGTGATCGACAACGTCTCCTACGGGCTGCAGATCAGGGGCACCGGAAAGACCGAGAGATACCGTAGGGCACAGGAAGTCATCGAACTCGTCGGCCTGCACGGGTACGACCGCCGATTTCCGGACCAGCTCTCCGGTGGCATGCAACAGCGGGTCGGGCTGGCCCGCGCCCTGGCCAATGATCCCGACGTCCTGCTGTTCGACGAACCGTTCTCCGCGCTCGATCCGCTGATCCGCCGCGACATGCAGGCGGAGGTGATCCGGCTGCACAAGGACATGGGCAAGACGATGATCTTCATCACCCACGACCTGTCCGAAGCCTTGAAGCTCGGCGACCGGATCCTGATCATGCGGCACGGCGAGCTGGTGCAGATCGGCTCCGGCGACGAATTGGTCGGCGCTCCGGTTGACGACTACGTGGCCGACTTCGTCTCCGAGGTGCCCCGGGCAGATGTGTTGACACTGAAGTGGATTGCCCGTCCGGCCGTGGTTGGCGAGACCGGTCCGACGGGCGCGGTACTGCCCGCCGGTACCGTCATCCGAGACGCGATCCCGTTGGTGCTGGGCTCGGCCGACCCGGTCGGCGTGACCGACAACGGGAGCTTGATCGGCGTCGTCGGCCGGGACGAGATCCTTCGCATCATCGGCGAATCGCATGTGGTCAAGCAGTCCGTGGAAATGTCGCCGAATGAGATGCAGAACGTCGAGCAACGGGTCGGCAACTGATGGCCACCGGCCTGGTCGAGCGGCCGGCCGCCCCCCCGATCGGACCGCCGGGTGGCCCGCCGCGCCGCGCCCTGTCGGTCGGCACCTTGATCCTGCTCGGCACGCTGGCAGTCTGGCTCCTGGGGAGGGTCGTCTTCGCCAACCGCTTCACACTCCCGCTCGCCCAGGCCGACCTGAGCCCGCTGCACACCAACCTGAACGGTTTCAACGACTGGGTCGACGCCAACCGGAACACCAATCCGCTGTTTCTCTATTTCTTCAACGAGATACGCCAGGTGGTCGATGCCACCGGCACGTTCTTCACCCACCTGATCTCCAAAACAGATGTCGGCCTCGGTATTCCGCAGATCGGTTGGCTCGGCACGCTGATCCTGCTGACGTGGGTCGCCTTCTGGCTCGCAAACGGGAAAATGGCCGTCCTCACCGCCGTCGTGTTCTTCTTCATCGGGCTGCAGGGCTTGTGGCCGGATGCGATGGACACTTTGGCCCTGGTGATCAGCGCCGTGCTGTTCGCCCTGCTGGTCGGCATTCCGCTGGGCATCTGGGCCGGCACCAGTGACCGGTTCAACAAGATCGTCACACCAATTCTCGACTTCATGCAGATTCTTCCCAGTTTCGCCTACCTGGCACCGCTGGCGCTGGTATTCCTGATCGGGCCGGCCGCCGCCATCATCTGTACGATCATCTTCGCGGCGCCGCCCGCCATCCGGATCACCGCCCATGGAATCCGGCAGGTCCCGGCAACCACCAGGGAAGCGGTCGACTCGCTCGGTGTCGGGCGCGGCCAGCGATTGCGCGGCGTGCTGCTGCCGATGGCGAAGCGCACCATCGTGATCGGCATCAATCAGACCATCATGGCGGCCCTGTCGATGGTCACCATCGCATCGTTGATCGGGGCCCCCGGTCTCGGGCTCACGGTCAATCAGGCATTGCAGACCCTTGACGTCGGAACAGCTTTCAACGGTGGCCTGGCCATCGTGCTGATCGCGATCACCCTCGACAGGGTGAGCACCGCGGCGAGCCTGCGCGCGGAGATCGCGGCCAGAGCCGGCGGCCACAGCAGAAATGTGCGCTGGATCGTCATCGGGGTCGGATTCGTGATCACGGTGGTTGCCGTCCTCCTCTCCCGCACCTACCTGTGGGCAGCGCAATTCCCGCGGGCCACTCTCCCCGATGTCGGGACACCCATCAGCGATGCGGCGACCTCCGCCTCGGACTGGTTGACGACGAATCTGGCCGGTTTCACCTCGGGCCTGAAAAACGGCTTCACCTCAGCAATTCTCAACCCGTTCGAATCGTTGCTGACAGGTACACCCTTCTTCATCAGGGGGCTGGTTCTGGTGGTGCTCGGTGCCCACCCCCCCCCCCCCCCCCCCCCCGCGGGCGTCGTTGCATGCCTGGCCATCATGGTTTATCTCGGGGTGTGGCAGGACGCCATGTCGACCCTCGCGGCCACCATCGTGGCGACCATCGTCGTCACGATGCTGGGTATTGTTTTCGGGGTTTGGATGGGTCGGTCGAAGACCACCGACCGGATTCTCCGACCCATCCTGGACGCCGGGCAGACCATGCCGGCATTCGTCTACCTGGTTCCCTTCCTGGCCCTGTTCGGTGCCACCCGGTTCACTGCCATCATCGCGGCGGTGGTGTACGCGGCGCCGGCTTCGATCAAGATCATCGCCGACGGCATCTCGCAGGTGTCGACCAATACGGTCGAAGCGGCCACTTCGGCCGGCTCGACCTCCTGGCAGCTGATCACCAAGGTGCAATTGCCGATGTCGGCGAAAGCCTTGGCGCTGGCCGTCAACCAGGGACTCATCTATGTGCTCTCGATGGTCGTGATCGGCGCGCTCGTCGGGGCCGGCGGACTCGGTTACGACGTGGTCGCCGGTCTGTCGCAGCGAGATCTCTTCGGCAAGGGCTTGGCGGCCGGTCTCACCCTGGTCGTGATGGGGATCATTCTGGACCGGATCACCCAGGCGGCAGCGCGACGATCACTCGGCGACAGCATCTCGCCGATGATCGCCAGGAAGCAGCAGACCCCCCTGGGCTGATGCCGCATCCCTGAAATCGTCCCATCAGCATTCGCGTCCCACTTTCACCCATTCCTGCCCAGGAGGTTCCATGTCAGTTCTGAATTCGCGTGTCGGCCGGCGCATCGGCGCAATTGCGGCCGCGGGCGCCCTACTCGTCAGTGCCGGATGCGGCGGCGCAACCGTGAACGGTGCCGGTGGCAGCACGCCGGCAGCTGCCGGCTCGTCGGCGGCGTCATCGGGGGGTTCCTCGGGGGGCTCTTCGGCCGCTGGATCGGCCGCCGCATCAGGTTCCGCACCAGCAGCGTGTGGCAGTTTCAACCTGGCCATGAACGACTGGGTCAGTTACACCGCCGACGCGGCCGTGGTCAGCTACGTCGCCACCAACAGCCTCGGTTGCAAGGTGAACCAGAAGGCGCTGAAAGAACAGATCGCCTGGCAGGGGTTCCCGACCGGCCAGATCGATGTGATCCTGGAGAACTGGGGTCACGACGACCTTTTCAAGAAATACATCACCGATGAGAAAGTCGCCGTAGATGCCGGTCTGACGGGCAACGTCGGCCAGATCGGCTGGTTCGTGCCACCGTGGCTGGCCGCCAAGTACCCGGACATCACCGACTACAACAACCTCAACAAATATGCCGACATGTTCAAGACCTCGGAGTCCGGCGACAAGGGACAACTGCTGGACGGCGACGCATCCTTCGTCTCCAACGATCAGGCCCTGGTCAAGAACCTCAATCTCAATTACAAGGTCGTCAACGGTGGTTCCGAGACCGCGTTGATCCAGTCCTTCCGCAGCGCGGAGAAGAACAAGACGCCGATGATCGGCTACTTCTATTCCCCGCAGTGGTTCCTGTCCGAGGTGAAACTGGTCAAGGTCGCGCTGCCCCCGTACACAAAGGGCTGTGACGCGGTTCCGGCCAAGGTGGCCTGCGACTATCCCGAGGACAAGCTCAACAAGATCGTGTCCGCCAAGTTCGCCAATTCCGGTTCCCCGGCCGCGGCCCTGGTCAAGAAGTTCAATTGGACCAACGACGACCAGAACCTCGTCGCCAAGTACATCACCGCCGACAAGATGACACCGGCAGCCGCCGCCAAGAAGTGGGTGGACGCCAACAAGGCCAAGGTCGACGCCTGGCTCGCAAAGTAGGCCGGTTGCTCTGAACCTTGAAGTGGCGCGGTTCCCGATCGGGACCGCGCCACTTGCCCGGTGAATCAGCCCTGCGTGCTCAAGGTGCCACGCACCCTTGACACCTGTGCGGTGCCAGGTCCAGGCTGTTGCATATCACGCGCACTGTTGCGTATTACGGAACCGGAGGAGCGATGACAGGACCGTCGGTGGTCATCATCGGTGGCGGCATCGTCGGCGCCAGCCTGGCCGACGAACTGACAGAGCGCGGCTGGACGAACGTCACCGTGGTGGACGGGGGGCCCCTCCCGATGAGCGGCGGTTCCACCTCGCATGCCCCGGGTGTGGTCTTCCAGACCAACGGCACCAAGGTGATGACCGACTTCGCCCGTTACTCGGTCGCCAAGTTCTCCGCGCTGTCGTGGCAGGGCGAGCCGTGCTATCTCCCGGTCGGCGGACTCGAGATCGCCACGAGCCCGGAGCGGGCCACCGAACTGGAACGGCGGTACGGGTACTCGCAATCGTGGGGGGTGCCCGGCGCGCGTCTGCTGGACCCGCAGGAGACGGTCAAAGCCTGGGACCTGCTGCAGCCCAGCACCATCTTCGGTGGCCTCTATGTGCCGGACGACGGGATCGCCAAGGCGGTGCGGGCGGTGGCTGCCCAGCTCGACCGGGCAACGTCCAGGGGCGCAACAGTTCTCGACCGGCACGAGGTGCTCGAAGTACTCACGACCGGTAACCGCGTCACCGGGGTTCGCACTGACAAGGGCGACATCGCCGCCGATGTGGTGGTCTGCTGCGCCGGGATCTGGGGTCCCAAGGTGGCTGCCATGGTCGGCCAGCCGCTGCCGCTCACCCCGCTGGCCCACCAGTTCGCCTGGACCGGGCCCGTTGCTCCTTTGGCCGGACATTCGGCGGAGGCGACCAGGCCGGTACTCCGGCACCAGGACGCCGACCTCTATTTCCGCGAGCACCACACCGGTCTGGGAATAGGCTCCTACCGGCACCGGCCGATGCCCTTGGCAGCAACGGATCTCGCCTCCTGGGCAGAGGCCGAGGCAGCCGGTGGCCAGCCATCGGTGTTGGCGTTCACCCCCGAAGATTTCGAGTTCCCGCTGGCCGAGACCGCCCGTGTGCTGCCGACACTCGGTGATTTCGAGTTGGCAAACGCTATCAACGGGGTCTTCTCGTTCACCCCCGACAACCTGCCGCTACTCGGCCCGCACGCCACCCTCGACGGATTCTGGACGGCCGAAGCAGTTTGGGTCACCCATTCCGCCGGTGTGGCCAAAGCAATGGCCGAATGGATCGTGGACGGCCATTCGAGTACGTTCGACCTGCACGCCTGCGACATCAACAGGTTCGAGCGGCATCAGCTCTCCCCCACCTATGTGCTGAACAAGGACTGCCAGAACTTCGTCGAGGTGTACGACATCCTGCACCCGCTGCAGCCGATGGAGCACTCCCGGCCGCTGCGTACCTCGCCGTTCTATCCGCGTCAGATCGAACTCGGCGGCGTCTTCCTGGAGGCCAACGGCTGGGAACGGCCGCACTGGTACGCGGCCAACGACTCCCTGGTGGACGGCGACCGCAATATCGGTTGGAACATTCCGGAACCCGGCGAATGGGCGGCCCAATTCTGGTCACCCACCATTGCCGCCGAGGCCGCGATCACCCGGACCGATGTCGCGCTCTACGACATGACGGCGTTGAAGCGGCTGGAGATCAGCGGAACGGGAGCGACCGAATTCCTGCAGGGCCTGGTGACCGGAAAGATCTCGAAGTCTGTCGGGTCGGTGACCTATTGCCTCATGCTCGATATCGACGGCGGCATCCGCTCCGATGTGACCGTCGCCCGGTTGGGTACCGAGCACTATCAGGTCGGCGCCAACGGAGCGCTGGATCTCCAGTGGCTCCGCAGCCACCTGCCGGCCGGGTCGGGCATCGACATCCGGGACATCACCGCAGGCACCTGCTGTATCGGCATCTGGGGCCCCAAGGCCCGGGATGTGGTGCAGCCGTTGACCGATGCCGACTTCTCGAACGCTGGTTTCAAGTACTTCCGGGCCCAACAGTGCTTTCTCGGCACCGTCGAGGTCACCGCGATGCGGCTCTCCTATGTCGGCGAACTCGGCTGGGAGCTCTACACCACGGCCGACCAGGGCCTGGTGCTGTGGGATCTCTTGATGAAGGCCGGCGCGGAGCACGGCATCGTCCCAGCCGGCCGGGGCGCGTTCAACGCGCTGCGGATCGAGAAGGGGTACCGCTCGTTCGGTGGTGACATGACCAACGAGCACACACCCGTCGAGGCCGGGCTGTCCTTCGCAGTGAAGATGGACCAGGAGTTTCTCGGTAAAGAGTCGCTGGTCAACCGCCCGGACTCCGGTCGGCGGCTCTGCCTGCTCACCCTGGACGGCCCCAACGACATCGTGCTGGGCTCCGAGCCGGTGTACGCGGTATCGGTCCGGGCGGCCGGGCCGCGCGCGACCGTCGAGCCCCGCGCCGCCGGAGAACCCCGCGCGGCGGTCGATCCCCGCGCGGATGGAATGGCCCCGTTTGGGACCGAAGGGGCAGGAGCGTACGACTTCGGCCGCGCAGGCGAAGATGCTCCGCGCGGCCGCCCGGCTGGCCAGGCATTCGTGGGAGAGCAGCCGGCCGGCGACAGTGGCCGAGCCGTCGGGTACGTGACTTCGGCGGCCTACGGCTACACCGTCGGCGCCCCGTTGGCCTACGCGTGGCTGCCGGCGCAATTCACGACACCGGGCACGGCGGTCGAGGTCGGGTACTTCGGGCAGCGGTATCCCGCTGTCGTGACCGCGGAGCCGGCATTCGACCCCGAGATGAAGAAGATCCGATGCTGATGACGCCCGCGGCCGGAAACCCCACCCGACGAGGGGAAACCGCCGCCGGGGCGGTGACTGCGGTAGAAATTGGGGTGGGACCCGCCGCGGCCGGACGGGTGCGACGAGCCGGCCACCTCGACCGCTGCCCAGCTTGATGACCAGCTCGATGACCAGGAAGATGCCGCGAAGATGAGCACAGACACCAGCACCGCTCCCACCACACCAACTGACACACCGACCACCAGACTGGGAGACGCGCCGGCCAGTACACCGGAGCCGGCCGGCTGGCCGGGGCTGGACGCTCCGCTGGCGCTGGCCGACCCGGAGGTCGCGGCGCAGATCGCCAATGAACTTCACCGTCAGCAGGGCACGCTGGAGATGATCGCGAGCGAGAACTTCGCCCCGGTTGCCGTGATGCAGGCGCAGGGGTCGGTGTTGACCAACAAGTACGCCGAGGGCTACCCGGGTCGGCGTTACTACGGCGGCTGCGAGTTCGTCGACGTCATCGAGTCGCTGGCGATCGACCGGATCAAGTCGCTCTTCGGCGCGGGTTTCGCCAACGTCCAGCCGCATTCCGGCGCGCAGGCCAACGCCGCCGCCATGCAGGCGCTGATCAAGCCCGGCGACACGATTCTCGGGCTCTCTTTGGCCCACGGCGGGCATCTGACCCACGGCATGCGGATCAACTTCTCCGGCCTGCTCTACAACGTGGTCGCGTACGAGGTCTCCAAGGAAGACCACCGGATCGACATGGATGAAGTCGCCCGGCTGGCTCGCGAGCACTCGCCGAAGCTGATCATCGCCGGCTGGTCGGCCTACCCGCGCCAGTTGGACTTCGCCCGGTTCCGCGAGATCGCCGACGAGGTGGGCGCTTTCCTGCTGGTGGACATGGCGCACTTCGCCGGACTGGTCGCGACCGGCCTGCATCCGTCGCCGGTACCGCACGCCCATGTCACCACCACCACCACCCACAAGACCCTCGGGGGCCCCCGCGGCGGCGTCATCCTGACCAACGATCCGGCGCTCGCGAAGAAGATCAACTCCGCGGTATTCCCGGGCCAACAGGGCGGCCCACTGGAGCACGTCATTGCCGCAAAGGCGGTCGCGTTCAAGATGGCCGCCGACCCGGCGTTCACCGAGCGGGCACAGCGAACGCTGGCCGGGGCGTCATTGCTGGCGCGGCGACTGGGTGCCGATGACGTGAAGGCCGCTGGCATCACGGTTCTCACCGGCGGCACCGACGTCCACCTGGTACTGGTCGACCTCCGCGACTCGGCGATGGACGGGAAGTCCGCCGAGGACAGGTTGCACTCGGTCGGGATCACCGTCAACCGGAACGCCGTGCCGTTCGACCCGCGGCCTCCGATGGTGACCTCCGGTTTGCGCATCGGCACGCCCGCCCTGGCGACCCGCGGATTCGGTGAGAGCGATTTCGTCGAGGTCGCGGACATCATCGCCGCGGCTCTGATCGCCCCGGTCGGTGAGTTGGCACCGTCAACGGCGGATTCCCTCCAGGCCAGAGTGACGGCGTTGGCCAACGCTCACCCGCTCTATGCGGGTCTGGGCTGACCGTGGTTCGAGTGAGATGGGAGGTTCCGACGTGAGTGTTGGCAGCAGCCACAGGGTCCCGCCGGGGGCCGATTTACCGGAGCACCCGGACTTCCTCTGGCGCAATCCCGAGCCGCGGCGTCACTATCAGGTGGTCATCATCGGCGGCGGGGGCCACGGGCTCGCGACGGCGCACTATCTGGCCCGGCTCGGCATCACCGATGTGGCTGTGGTGGAAAAGGGCTGGCTGGCTGGTGGGAACATGGCCCGCAACACCACGATCATCCGGTCGAACTATTTGTGGGACGCCAGCGCCGGTATGTACGAGCACGCCCTGAAGCTCTGGGAGACCCTGGATATCGACCTCGACTATCCCATTCTCTTCTCCCAGCGCGGGGTTCTGAACCTCGACCATTCGCTGACCGACGTGCGCGACTCGCGACGTAGGGTCGCCGCCAACCGACTCAACGGCGTCGACGCAGAATGGGTGGATGCGAAGGGCGCCAAAGAGATCTGCCCGATCCTCAACATCTCGGACAACATCCGGTACCCGGTGCTGGGCGGCACTTTCCAGGCCCGCGCCGGAATCGCCAAGCATGACTACGTGGCCTGGGGTTTCGCCAGGTCCGCCGATGCCGCCGGTGTCGATCTGATCCAGAACTGCGAGGTCACCGGCGTCGACATCCACGCCGGCAAGGTGACCGGAGTCCAGACCTCGAAGGGGCCGATCACCGCGGATGCAGTCGCAATGATCGGTGCCGGCCATTCCTCGGTGCTGGCAGCGATGGCCGGTTTCCGGCTGCCGGTGCAGTCACATCCGTTGCAGGCACTGGTGTCCGAGCTGCTGGAACCGGTGCATCCGACGGTGGTGATGTCCAATGCGGTGCATGTCTACGTTTCGCAGGCCCACAAGGGCGAACTGGTGATGGGCGCCGGTGTCGACGCCTACAACGGCTATGGCCAGCGTGGTGCGTTTCACGTCATCGAGCGGCAGATGTCAGCCGCCGTGGAGCTTTTCCCGATCTTCGCCCGGGCCCACGTCCTGCGCACCTGGGGCGGCACCGTCGACACCACACCGGACGCCTCGCCGATCCTCGGACTGACTCCGGTGGAGAACCTCTACGTCAACTGTGGTTGGGGCACCGGCGGTTTCAAAGCCACGCCCGGGGTCGGCCAGGTGATGGCCGAATTGATCAGCAAGGGTGAGGTGCCCGTCCTGGCCCGCGAGTTCTCCCTTGAGCGGTTCACCACCGGGACCCTCGTGGACGAGCACGGCGCTGCAGCCGTCGCGCACTGAGGAGTTCGGGCCGCTGACCCCGCGGCTGCCTTGCCACCCGACTGGACGGACCCTTTCATGTTGTTGATCACCTGCCCGGAATGCGGACCCCGCGACGAGACCGAGTATTCCTACGGCGGCCAGGCGCACGTTCCCTATCCCGTGGACCCGGCCGCACTCACCGATGAGCAGTGGGCGCAGTATCTCTTCTTCCGGGACAACCCGAAGGGGCCGTTCGCCGAACGCTGGGTCCATTCCGCGGGCTGCCGCCGGTGGTTCAATGCAGTACGAGATACGGCGACCTATGAGTTCCTCGCCATCTACCGCGTCGGCGAGCCGCCCCCGGTTTCGATATCCGGCGTCGGGGCCAACGGCCGGACCACCGAAGTCGGGGTGTCGGGATGACCAGCAGCCGGCTCGCCTCCGGCGGGCTCATCGACCGCGATCGGCCCCTCGACGTCAGCTTCGACGGCAGGCCGCTGGCCGCTTTCGCCGGAGACACCCTGGCATCGGCGCTGCTCGCCTCCGGGGTCCGGATCACCGGGCATTCGGTGCTGCTGGGCCGCCCCCGCGGCATCATGGCGGCCGGGTCGGAGGAACCGACCGGACTCATCCAGGTCGAGGAACCTTTCCCCGAGCCGATGCTGGTCGCCCCGATGGTCGAAGCCATCAACGGGTTGGCGGCCAGGAGTATCTACGGTCAGGGTCGGTTGGCGGACCCGGGCACCCACCCGAATGGCGATCCGAGTGCCTATGACGCGCTCCACCACCACTGCGATGTCGCGGTGGTGGGCGCCGGACCGGCCGGCCTGGCGGCTGCGCTGACCGCCGGTCGGGCCGGCCGACGAGTGCTGTTGCTGGACGAGGCTCCCTCCCCTGGCGGTTCTCTGCTGACCGGTGCCGAAATGGCATGGGTGGCAGAGGTTGTCGCCGAGCTCGATGCGATGCCCAACGTGCGGCACCGGCAGCGGACGAGCGTGACCGGCTATTACGACGACAACTTTCTGATTGCTGTGGAGCGACGCACCGGCCATTCGGCTTCCGCCCCGGCCGGCCGGCCGGGGCTGGATACCGTTGGTCACACCGAAGTTCGCACTGCGTCGAAGATGCCGGTGCGCGAGCGCATCTGGCGGATCCGAGCCGGCCGGGTGGTGTTGGCCACCGGCGCCCATGAGCGGCCGATAGTTTTTTCCGGTAACGACGTTCCCGGAGTCATGCTGGCCGAATCGGTCCGGGTCTATCTGCAGCGGTACGGGGTGCTGGCCGGCGAGCAGGTCGTGCTTTTCACCGCCCATGACGACGCCTACCGGGTGGCCGGCGAGCTGATGGCCGTCGGTGCCTCTGTTGTGGTGGTGGACCCACGGCAGACCGAACTGCCGGCGGTTCCAGAAGCCTGGACGACCGATGAGGACGAGCCCGTGCCCACCGGAGCGGTGCTGACCGGCAGCGTGGTCGTCGGCACCGAAACCGGCTCGGACGGCGCATTGAGCGCAGTCCTGGTCCACGGTCCGGATGGGTCGACCAGGCGGGTACCGGCCGATCTGCTGGCTGTCTCCGGCGGCTGGAATCCGGCCGTGCATCTCTACTCACAGGCCGGTGGCCGGCTCGAATTCGATTCGACAGTAGGCTCTTTCGTGCCGTTGACGGCTCGCCAGCGGGTCAGTGTGGCAGGTGCGGCGCGCGGTCTGCGGTCGACCGCCGACGCCGTCGCGGACGGCGCAGCGGCCGGTGCGCTCAGCGGGCTGAACGGTCTGAGCGTGGTTCAGCCCCCGACTGATGACGTGTTTCCGGATCCGACCCCAGCCGCCGCCCTCTACCTAATTGCCGACGATGGCGTCGATCCGACGACTCTGACCGACCATTTCGTCGACCTGCAGCGAGACGTGACGGTGGCCGATGTGGTTCGGGCTACCGGCGCCGGACTGGCGTCGGTGGAGCACGTGAAGCGCTACACCACAGCGGGTACGGCCCACGATCAGGGCAAGACGTCCGGCGTGTTGACCACCGCTGTCGTGGCCGGCGTTCTCGGCGTGGAACCGGGCGAGTTGGGGACCACCACCTACCGACCGCCGTACACGCCGATCTCCTTCGCGGCGCTGGCCGGACGGGAACGCGGCAATCTCTACGACCCGGTCCGGACGACCGGCGCCCACGATTGGCACGTCGCGGCCGGGGCGCTCTTCGAGAATGTCGGCCAGTGGAAACGGCCCTGGTATTACCCGGCTGCCGGCGAGGACATGCACGCCGCCGTCGACCGCGAGTGTCGAGCCGCCCGAACGAATGTCGCATTCATGGACGGCTCCACGCTCGGCAAGATCGACGTTCAGGGGCGCGACGGGGGCGTCTTTCTCGACCTGCTGTACACGAACATGATGTCGACACTGAAGGTCGGCTCGATCAGGTACGGCGTGATGTGCGCCGCGGACGGCATGGTGCTCGACGACGGCACCGTGTTCCGGATCGCCGACGACCGGTTCCTGGTGACGACCACCACCGGCAACGCGGCGAAAATCCTTGACTGGATGGAAGAATGGCTGCAGACCGAATGGCCACAGCTACGGGTGTGGTGCACATCGGTCACCGAACAGTGGGCCACGATGGCACTGGTCGGCCCGCGATCCCGCGCCCTGCTCGCGCTCTTGGCACCGGATCTCGAGCTCTCCGACGAGGACTTCCCGTTCATGGCCTGGCGGGATGCGAAGGTGGCCGGTCTGGCCTCCCGGGTCGCCCGCATCTCGTTCTCCGGCGAACTCGCCTACGAAATCAACGTGCCGTGGCACGAGGCCGCGGCGCTCTGGGACGCGGTCTCCGCAGCCGGCACGCCGATGGGCCTGACGCCCTACGGCACGGAGGCGATGCACGTGCTGCGCGCCGAGAAGGCTTATCCCATCGTCGGTCAGGATACCGACGGTACGACAACGCCGCAGGATCTCGGAATGTCGTGGGTGGTCTCGAAAAAGAAGGCCGATTACCTCGGGAAGCGTTCGCACGCCCGGCCGGACAACTCACGACCCGACCGGAAGCAGCTGATTGCGCTGCTGCCGGCCGATCCGGCGCTGTTGCTGCCCGAAGGTGCTCAAATCGTTACGGCAGCGAAGCTGCCGCCGCCGCCGGTACCGATGCTCGGCCATGTCACGTCGTCGTATCACTCCGCGGCCTTGGGCCGGACTTTCGCGCTGGCATTGCTCAAGGGCGGCCGGGACAGAATCGGCGAGACCGTCCACGTCGTCGTCGACGACGTGCCGCAGCCGGTTCGGGTCGCGGAGCCGGTGGTCTTCGATGCGGAGAACCTTCGCCGCAACGGCGATCCGGCCGACGAACCTTTCGTCTCCCACCGGGAAGGGGCGGCCCGGCCGGCTTCTCACGGCGGGATGCCGGTGTCGCCGCTCGCGGCGTACGCCGACGTGTTCGCCGAGTTGTCCAGGGGCGCCGATGCCGGAGTACGGATCGCAGAGTCGCCGCTGACCGCCGCGGTGAATGTGCGGGTCACCCGAGGCTCGGTGGGGGCGCGAGCTGTTGTGGAGGCGCTCGGGACGGAACTGCCGGGAGCGACCGGGGCAGTGACCTATGCCGGGAGTGACGCAGTGCTGGCGCTGGGCCCGGACGAGTATCTGATGGTCAGCGGGCCCGGTCACGGCGCCGAGATGGAGTCGCGACTGCGGGCGGCCCTGGGCGGTGCGCCAGGGGCGGTGACGGACGTGTCAGCGTCCCGCACGCTGCTGCGGATCTCCGGGCCGCGAGCCCGGCAGGTGCTGGCCCACGGCTGCGGGCTGGATCTGGAGATGATGGCGGAGAGCACCTGCGCCCAGACGTTTCTCGCTCAGTGCGCGGTGATCGTCTTCAGCGACGGACCGCCCGGGGAGCACGACGACCTGGTGAAGGTGTTGGTCCGGGCTTCGTTCGCCGCACACCTCGCCCAGTGGCTCCTGCTGACCGCGCCGGAGTACGCCTGAAATACCTGAGCACCGACCACCAGCGGCCGTCGACCGCCGGGGCAGGTGGAGCGCAGCCAATTGCAGCTCATGGTTTGAACCGGGAGAGTGGCCGGCGCGGGTAGGTTGTGGTGGCCGGGGGGTCAAGGTTTTGCAGCTCACCGGAAACGCCGACCGGACGACGACTTCGGTGCCGGGATTCGGCTTGGCGGAAGTTTCGGGGAACGCGGTTAGGGAGTATCCCGGCAGGGGGTGGCGGCTCGATGCATCCGGGTGTCAGTGACGGCCCGCCGGTGGGCACCTCCGAAGTCACCCAAATCATCGCTGACGGGCAGGTCCGCAGTGTTTTTCAACCGATCGTCGACTTGGTCAGCGGAGCCGTCGTCGCGTACGAGGCGCTGACCCGCGGCCCGGTGGGCCGACTGGAGCGTCCAGATGACCTTTTCGCTGCGGCGCGTGCTGCCGGGATGCTGTCGGACCTTGATGAGTTGTGCCGCCGTGTTGCCCTGCAGAGCGCAATCAGGAACGGCATCTACGCCCCGCTGACCCTGTTCGTCAACATCGAACCCGAAGTCGTGGATCCGTCCCGTTTGGCGGAACTTCTGCGAATCGCCGGTGACGCCCCGGAAACCTGCAGCTGGTGCTGGAGATCACCGAGCGGGCATTGGCCGTGCGGCCGGCCGACCTTCTCGCGACCGTCCGGCGGCTGCGGGCGGCGGGCTGGCGGATCGCCCTGGATGACGTGGGTGCGGACGACCTCTCGCTGGCGTTCATGCCGTTGTTGGCGCCGGACGTCATCAAGCTGGACCTCGCGCTGGTGCAGGGTCGGCCGGGCCGGAAGGTGGCCGAGATCATGAACTCAGTCAACGCCCATGCCGAACGCAGCGGCTGCATCATCCTCGCCGAAGGCATCGAGACCGCCGAGCATCTGGACGTGGCCCGAGCTCTGGGCGCCGCTCTGGGCCAGGGCTGGTTGTTCGGCCGGCCGGCGCGGAAACCTGTCTCCGGGCTGGCTACCGGGGAGTTGCGGCTACCGGCGCTGCCGCCCGTATCGGTGGCCAGGTCCCCGTTCCAATGCCTGCCGGACTCGGTGGCGCTGCGGTATTCGACCAAGAAGCTGCTCATCGAGGTCAGTAAGCATTTGGAGCGCGAGGCGGGGCGCCTGGGCAAATCAGGCCTGGTGGTGTCGACGTTCCAACATGCCCGGTATTTCACGCCGTCGACAGCCCGCCGATACACCGACCTGGCCGAGCGTCTCGGCTTCGTCGCCGCGATCGGATCTGGATTGCTCCCCGAGCCCGCTCCCGGTGTCCGTGGCGCAGACCTCGAAGCCGGTGATCCGGTCTTACAGGAGTGGGACATCGTAGTCCTGGCACCGCATTTCGCCGCCGCTCTGATTGCCCGCGACCTCGGCCAGGGAGGAGCCGAGGAGGAACGATTCTTCGAGTTCGCCCTGACCTACAACCGCGCCACGGCGGAGGCGGCCGCAAGGTCGCTGATGTCGCGAACCACCCCGTCCACGGACCTGGTGATCCCACCGCCGTCCCCGTCGCTCGGGATACGGTCGACCGACCCCACCGTCGACCGGGCACCGCGTGCCGCCCACGCAGGGGCCACCCGAAACGGCGGCCAACAGCCGGGACTCGACGTGCTGGAGGCAGCCCCGGTCAGCGCTACCCGCGTTGCCGCTCGGGGCGACGCCGAGCGCCGCCCAGGCGCCACCGTCATCGATCGGCACCGATTGGTCGAAGTCGTCGACGCTCTTCTGCTCGACGCCAGAATGAACGATACCGGCGTCGCGATAATCTGCTTTCATGTAAAGAATCCCGAAAATAGCCACCTCACCGAAGAGCACGCCGGTAACGCCGTCCGCACGGCCACCGCGACCCTGCTCCAGCGCCTGACCCGGCGGCGCGACGTGATCGCCGTGCACGAGCATGACGTCATCATCGGACTGCCGGGACTTGATCCCGGCGATGCGAAAGCCCAGGCAACGGAAATCGCCGGCGTGCTCGCCACCGCCGTCTCCACCCTCACAGCGGCGACCGGCACCAGAGCTGCGCTGAGCGTCACCATGGGGATCAGTACCTTCCCGGCCGACGCAGACGACGTCGAGGCACTGGTCATGGCCGCGGAAACGCACGCCCAGCCGGGTTCATTTCCGGTACCGACCCCACTGAGCTAGCCTCGCCGGACGCCTCGCCGGGGTGGCCCGCGATAGCCGCCACCTGGTTGAGAACTCCGCAGACACTCTCGACCGGGCGACCCCGGCCGGCTACCGGCCGACACCATTCCCCGGCCGCAAGTAGAACTCCTCCGCCAGAAGAAGGATACCGCCCCACTCTGACGCACACACAGTCACAATTGTCGTTGCGGAGCGGAGTAGTCCAGCTTTACCCGCGCACTGCAGTTCCAGTTCCGGGTCCGCGATTTCCCGGCTGGAAAGTCAATTGGGTCCGCGCAACGGAACACACTCAACCAACCCTTCACATACTATTGTCCAGTGGCCAGCGGTGAAGATTTCCGGCGGGACCAGTCGGCCCGCCATTACTTACTTGATGAGACTTTGGCGCGCCGGCTCCAGCCGACAGTAACGCTGGCGGCGCGGGCGTTGGGTTTTCCGACGGCCATGGTGAACATCCTCGACGAGGACACCCAACACACCATCACCCAGGTGGGCCTGGTCGACAGAATCACCACTCCGCGGGAAGATGCGCTGTGCGACGAGGTCATCCGGACCGGGCGGCCGATGGTGATCGAGGATGCCGCCTCAGACAGCCGGTTCGGCCATTCACGATGGGTCAGCAGCGGCGCCCTGCGCACCTTTGTCGGGGTTCCGCTGATGGGCCGCGAATCCCTGCCCATCGGGGTGATCTGTGTGGTCGACCCCGAGCCCAGGCAGGTCGATGCCGACCAACTCGCGCGGCTCATTGAATTCGGCAAGGTTGTCGAGGATCAACTGGATCTGATGCGCCGCCTCAAGGGACAACTCCAGCAGGGCGCCGTCGCGACGGCCGAGTTGGCCAGGGCGATCCGGCTCGGTGAGATCGTCCCCTGGTATCAGGGCACGGTCGAACTGTCGACCGGTCGGGTAGTGGGTTACGAGGCGCTGGCCCGGTGGGTCCGTCCCTCCGGTGAGGTGGTCTCCCCGAACAGCTTCATTCCGCTGGCCGAGGACAGTGACCTGATCATCGACCTTGACCTGGCTGTGATCGGACAGGCGATGGCGGACCTGCACCGATGGCAGATATCTGATCCGGCGCTGCGGATGAGCGTCAACCTCTCCAGTCGGCACTTCGACCGGCCCGACTGGATCACCACGGTCACCGCCGCGGTCACCACCGCCGGGGTGCGGCCAGAGTCGGTGAGCCTCGAACTGACCGAAACGGAGCACCTGCCGGCCGGAGATTCCGATGGCATGTTCGTAGACCAGCTGCAGCAGCGCGGTTTCCGCGTTCTGCTGGACGATTTCGGAACGGGCTGGTCGTCGCTGGAGTATCTGCTTCGGCTGCCCGCCGACGGCATAAAGATAGACCGGGTCATGTCGTTGGCGCTAGGGACCCCGATCGGTGACGCGTTGGTCGGGGCCATCGCTAGATTGGCTCGGAACCTCAATCTGAGCTTGACTGTCGAGGGAATCGAGACGCCGCGGCAGGCTGCCCTAGCGTTGGCCATGGGGTGCCAATTCGGCCAAGGCTATCTGTGGTCCCGGCCGGTGCCGGCGGCAGATGTGGCCGGCCGATCGGCTCCTGCGGGGCCGCCACCGACTGGTACGTCCAGCGTCGGGCCCGCCGCCGTACCCGAAGACGCCCCGCTGGGCCACCCGAAATCCGGTGCGCTGGGCTGGGAACCGGAACTGGGTCCCCAGCTGGCTGCGGCCGTCCTCGAGGTCACACCGGACGCCACCGCCGTCCTCGACGAGCACGGCACCATCGTCGCGATCAACCGGTCCTGGCGGATGTTCGCGCTCGACAACGGCGGCACGGAGGCCTCCATCGGCGTCGGAGTGAACTACCTGCAGGTCTGTGAACGGGCAGCCCGCAACGGCTGCGCCGAAGCCGGACAGGTCTACGCGGACCTCTCCGCGGTACTGGCAGGGCAGTATCGGGAGGCCGAGCTGGAATATCCCTGTCCCTCACCGGCGATCGGCCGCTGGTTCCTGCTGCGTATTTCCCGGCTGAGCGGGTTGACCAGCGGCGCCGTCGTCTCACACGTGAACATCACCCGGCGGAAGATGGCCGAGGACGAATTGGCCCACGGCGCCTCCCATGACCCGCTCACCGGGCTCGCCAATCGGACGTTGCTCAATGCCCGCCTGACCAAAGCGCTGGCCAGGCCACGCGATGGTGTCGGCACCGGCGTGCTTGTTCTCGACCTGGACGAATTCAAAGCCGTCAACGACACGTACGGCCACGCGGCCGGCGACGAGGTGCTGCAAACAGTTGCGCATCGGCTGCGCGGCCTGGTAAGGCCCGGCGATACCATCGGCCGGCTCGGCGGAGACGAATTCGCCGTTGTCATCCCCGGAACCGGCCGGCCCCGAATCATTGAACTCACTGCCGCGATCCGTGCCTCGCTCGCTCGGCCGCACCGGATCTACGGCCGCAGTGTGACAGTTGGCGCCAGCGTCGGATCTCATCTGGCTGTTGGAGACAACCCTGAAGAGGCAATGCACACGGCCGACATCGCCATGTACGCGGCCAAGCAACAACGGAAGCTGCACCGGGCCGGCAGCCGGTCCAGGTAGATCGGGCCCCGCTGGGCCTCATTTCAGGGCGGGACGACGAATCCGCGATGGAGTCGTTCTTCCGGCCGGGACGGCGAAGTCCCCGTCCCGGCAACGAATCGCTGCAAGATCCCGGTGTCGCCCGGTGCCTGGCCGGTGATCGCGATTCAAGCCCGCGTCCGTCCGGCTGGGTCGAGCCTTGTGCGGCTGGTTGGTGTCAGGATGTGGGTATGAATGGCCCGGTCCACTCAACCGCCGAGGAAGGCCCCATGCCGCCGGAGACGACGGGGGTCGATCGTCTGCCCAGCGTGGTCGCAGCGATGATCCAGGATCGCGAGCGGGTCGTTCAGGCCCGTCGAGCTTTGCGGAATGTTGCGGAACTGCGGAGCTGGGTGGTTCGGTTCTCGTTGCTGGGCGACGAGAACCGCTTCAAGATTCTGCTGGCCCTGCACCGGGCGCCGGGCATCACCGTCGGCGATTTGGCCGCGGCGGTCGAGATGAGCGAAAACGCGACTTCCCATGCCCTGTCGGCGTTGCGGATCGCCGGGGTGGTGGCCGCCGCCCGGGACGGCCGGTTCCGGCGCTGGTCGATCACCGATGGTGAGATCCACGAAATTCTGCACGGTGTCGGGGCGAGCCACTCGGGGTTGCATCCGGAGCACTGATTCGCCTCGCCCGGGCTGATTGGCCGGCAAGGCAGTCCTGCGAAAGATCTCTGCGCATCTGTTCCGATGATGGATTTGGGCCTACATTGGGCGAAGCCGTCCCCGACGAACATGGGTGGCAGGGAGGACGAAATGGCCGCTGGACTGCACGTTCCGGCTTGCCCCGCGAAGATGGCCGGCTGCCGATCCTGCGTGCGTCGAATGATGGGCCGGAACCCGTTCGGCACTGCCAGCACCGGATCCGGGGGGACATCCTCCGGTTCGGCTCGACGACGAGCAACACGACGACGAGGAACGCCATGAGCGCCGCTGCGTCGCCATCATCCGCTGGATCAGGTTCGGGTTTCAAGCAGTTCCGCGCGGCGTTGTCCCGCCACGACTGGGCGGTGCTGGCCGGGATGTACGGCTTCATCATTGCGCTGCACGTCGTCGGGTTCGGGGTGCTGATCTTCCTGGTCGTGCCCAAGTCCTA
>JBBRDH010000051.1:0-32617 GCA_038204125.1 Mycobacteriales bacterium | reverse complement strand
GGCGAGTTCCTCCGCCGTATCCATCAGCTGCTCCTCGGCGAGCAGAGCTTCTACGACGAGGTGTTCACTTCCTTGCGGCTGCCGTACGAGCCGGTCCGCTGGGTACAGGACTTCGACGCCGGCCGGGCCGGTTCGGTCGACCGGACCGCCCGGGTCCTGGAGATGATCGACGCGTACCGAACGCGGGGCCACCTGATGGCCGACACCGATCCGCTGAATTACCGGCAGCGTCGACATCCCGATCTCGACGTCCTTTCGCACGGTCTCACTTTGTGGGATCTGGATCGCGAATTCCCGGTCGGCGGATTCAACGGCGCACAGCACATGAAATTGCGGGACGTCCTCGGTGTGCTGCGCGACTCGTATTGCCGGACCGTCGGCGTGGAATACATGCACATCATGGATCCGGTGCAGCGCAAGTGGATCCAGCAGCGCATCGAGATCAAACGGGAGAAGCCGAGCCTGGACGAACAGAAGTACATTCTTGGCCGACTCAATGCCGCCGAGGCCTTCGAGACTTTTCTGCAGACGAAATACATCGGTCAAAAACGCTTCTCGCTGGAAGGCGGCGAAACGGTGATCGCGCTGCTGGACGCGGCGTTGAACCGGGCGGCCGAATACGGCATGCACGAGGTCGTGATCGGAATGGCGCACCGTGGCCGGTTGAACGTACTCGCCAACATCGTGGGTAAGCCGTACCAACAGATCTTCGGCGAGTTCGAGGGCAATCTCGACCCCCGACAGTCGCACGGTTCCGGTGACGTCAAATATCACCTGGGCGCCGAGGGCAAATACATCCGTCCGTTCGGCGACGGTCAGGTCGACGTGGCGCTGGTCGCGAATCCCTCCCACCTGGAGGTCGTCGACCCGGTGCTGGAGGGCGTGGCGCGAGCCAAGCAGGATCTGCTCAACCTGGGCGAGGGCGGGTACACCGTCCTTCCTATCGCGCTGCACGGTGACGCCGCCTTCGCCGGGCAGGGTGTCGTCGCCGAGACGATGAACCTCTCGCAGCTGCGCGGCTACCGCACCGGCGGCACCGTGCACGTGATCATCAACAACCAAGTCGGATTCACCACGGCGCCGGAGGCATCACGGTCGTCGGAGTACTGCACCGACGTGGCAAAGATGATCCAGGCGCCCATCTTCCACGTCAACGGCGACGATCCGGAGGCCGCGGTCTGGGTCTCCCGACTCGCAGTCGAGTACCGCCAGGCGTTCAGCCAGGACGTCGTCATCGACATGGTCTGCTACCGCCGCCGGGGACACAACGAGGGTGACGACCCCTCGATGACGAACCCGCTGATGTACCAGATCATCGACGGCAAGCGGTCGGTGCGGCGGATCTACACCGAGGCGCTGATCGGTCGCGGCGACCTGTCGCCGACCGACGCCGAGGAGTCGCTGAAGGATTACCACCTGCGGCTCGAGCGGGTGTTCAACGAGGTACGCGACCTCGAGAAGGGCGTCGCCGCACCGTCCCCATCTGTCGAGGCGGAGCAGCCGATCCCGACCAGGGTGGAGACAGCCGTCCCGGAGTCGACCGTTCACCGGATCGCGGACGCCCAGGTGGAACTGCCGCCCGGCTTCACGGCGCATCCGCGGGTCAAGACGGTCCTCGACCGTCGGGTGCAGATGTCCCGGCAGGGCGACATCGACTGGGCCTTCGGCGAGCTGCTGGCCTTCGGCTCCATCGCGATGGATGGCCGGCTGGTGCGGCTGTCCGGCCAGGATTCGCGCAGAGGCACCTTCGTACAGCGGCACGCCGTGCTGATCGACCGCAATAACGGCACGGAATACGTTCCGCTGCAGAATCTCTCGCCGGGTCAGGGAAAGTTCCTGGCTTATGATTCGGCGCTGACCGAATACGCAGGGCTCGGGTTCGAATACGGCTACTCGGTCGCCAACCGCGACGCATTGGTGTTATGGGAGGCGCAGTTCGGCGACTTCGTCAACGGCGCCCAGTCGATCATCGACGAATATCTGTCCTCGGGTGAGGCGAAGTGGGGCCAACAGACGGGCGTCGTGCTGCTGCTGCCGCACGGCCACGAAGGGCAGGGGCCCGACCACACCTCCGGCCGGATCGAGCGGTTCCTGCAGCTGTGCGCGGAGGGCTCGATGACGGTGGCGGTGCCGTCAACCCCGGCCAACTACTTCCACCTGCTGCGCCGCCACGTCTTCGATGGCGTGCATCGCCCGATGATCGTGTTCACACCCAAGTCCATGTTGCGCAACAAGGCGGCGGTGTCACCGGTGCGGGAATTCACCCACGGCAAGTTCCAGTCGGTGATCCCGGACCACGAGGCTGATCCGGCACAGGTCAAGCGGGTGCTGTTCACCTCGGGCAAGCTGTACTACGAGCTCGACGCGCACCGCCGCAACAACAACATCACCGATACGGCGATTGTTCGGATCGAGCAGCTGTACCCGGTGCCGCGGCGCAAGCTGGCCCACATCCTCGAGTCGTATCCCAATGTCTCGGACTTCCGCTGGGTCCAGGAGGAGCCGGCCAACCAGGGCGCCTGGACGTTCCTGGCCCTGGCCCTGCCGGAGATGCTGCCCCAGCTGGCCGGCATCAAGCGCTGCTCCCGCCGGGCCATGGCGGCGCCCTCCGCCGGCTCCCACCGGGTGCACGAGGTCGAGCAGGCGGCAGTGGTGGCCTCGGCGTTCGCCACGTGAGCGTTCGCCACCTGAGCGTTCGCCACCTGCGCGTTCGCCACGTGCGCGTTCGCCACCAGCGCGTTCGCCACCTGAGCGTTCGCCAGGGTCGCCGCGGGTGCGGTCCTGCCGCGCGTATCAAGTAGAACTCACCCGTCCCACCCGTCACAAACCGGCCTCCTTCGGCCGCGCAGCCGACTTTGATCCGCGCGGGGGCCGGTGACTGTGGTGGATCAGAGGCGCCGGGCCGATCCGGTGTCAGGCGACCCGGACGCCCCGGCGCCAGACGGCGTGGGTGAGGGGGAAGCCGATCCGGTAGGCGAGGTAGTCGTGGGAGGGGGCGTCGAGGACCTGGAGGTCAGCCCGCGCCCCGACCGCGATTCGGCCGACATCGTTGCGCCGCAGGGCCTTTGCCCCGCCCAGAGTGGCGGCGACCACCGCCTCGTCCGCGGTGAGCCCGCATTGGATCACCGCCAGCCCGACGGCCAGCCCCATCGACGGCGAGTAGCAGGAGCCGGGGTTGCAGTTGGATGCGATGGCGACCGTCGCTCCGGCGTCGATCAGCGCCCGGCCGGGGGCCGGCGGCTGCCGGGTAGACAGGTCGCAGACCGGCAGCAGGGTCGCGACCGTCGAGGAACCGGAGAGCGCGTGGATGTCGGACTCGGACAGGTGGGTGCAGTGGTCGACCGAGACGGCGCCGACGTCGACCGCGATCTTCACGCCCGGCCCCTCCCCCAGTTGATTGCCGTGCACCTTGAGCAGCAGTCCTTTTCGGGCGCCGGCGGCGAGTACGCGGCGGGTCCGGGCGTCGTCGAACGCGCCGACTTCGCAGAAGACGTCGATGAACCGGACGTGTGGGGCTACGGCGTCGAGCATCGGGCCGCAGACCAGATCAAGGTAGCCGTCGATGTCGGAGGCGAATTCCGGTGAGGTGACGTGGGCGCCGAGGAAGGTCACTGCGTCGACCCCGCCGGCGACGGCGACGGCGGCGCTGCGGGCCTCGTCCTCGGTGGTCAGCCCGTACCCCGTCTTGGTTTCGACACAGGTCGTTCCGCCCGACGTCAACTCGGCGATGCGCCGCTTCAGCAGGGCTTCCAGATCGTCGTTGGACGCCTCCCGGGTGGCCGCGACCGTGGTGATGATGCCGCCCGCCTCGTAGGGGCGGCCGGCCATCCGGGCCGAGAACTCCGCCGACCGGTCGCCGGCGAACACCAGGTGGGTGTGCGAATCGACCCAGCCCGGGAGCACCGTGCGGTTTCCGACGTCGAAGGCGTCATCGGCCGGCGGCGCCGCGGAGAGGGCCCCGACCCAGACGATCTGGTCGTCCTGCATGACGACCGCGGCGTCGGCGATCAGGCCCAGGGGCCCCGACCCGACGGCCGGGTCATTGGTCACCAGCTGCGAAATGCCCGTCAGCAGCGTCGATCTGCCTACTGCTGCGGCCATCGGCGCGACGCCTTCGGCGGGTCCGGGGCCGGCCGGCTCGACGTGGATCTCGCTCACTTGGCCCACGCTCCTTCGATCACCCTGGCCAGGAGAACGCCCGGCTCGCCCCACGTCTCGTGTACCCCGTCGCGGGCCCGCACCCGCCCGCCGATCACCACCACTGCCACGTCCGCGGCGGATGCGCACATCACCAGCTGCGCCGGGTCGGCGCCGGCGGTACGCGCGCTGTCGGTGCGGACGGCGACGAAATCTGCCGGAGCGCCGACGCTCAACTGCCCGCCGCGCGAGCCGATCGCCCGATGCGAACCCAGCGTCGCTGCCAGTACCAGGTCTGCAGGCTGGAAGGTTCCCCGGACCCCGGTGACCAAACGCTCCCCATACTCCAGTCCCCTGGCCTGCGCGAACGGGTCGACGATGACGTGCTGATCCCCACCCAGCGTCATCCTGGCTCCGGCTGCGGCCAACGCGCCGGCGGCGGGCAGCCCGTCGGCGAGGTCGGCCTCGGTGGTCGGGCAGATCACCACGGCGCATCGGGCCGCCCCCAACAGGTCGATGTCGCCTGGGGTCAGGTGGGTGGCGTGGACGGCGGCCGTCCGGTCGGTGAGAGCGCCGGCGTCAGAAAGCAGCTGGGTCGGGGTCCGGCCGGTCGCGGCCAGCGCTGCCTCGTTCTCGGCGGGCTGCTCGGAGAGGTGCACGTGCAGGACCCGGGGCCCCGCCGCCTGGGCAACCGCGGCCAGGTCGCGCACCGGCACCGCCCGCACCGAGTGGATCGCCACCCCCACCCGCAGCTCGGCGGGCAACTCGGCCACCCTGTTCGCCCAGTTTTCCGCTGTGCCGTCAGAAAAACGTTGTTGCGCAGGCGAAACTGGAATGTCAAAGCCGCCGGCGAGGTAGACGACGTCGAGCAGGGTGAGCCCGATTCCGGCCAACTCGGCGGCGGCGGCAAGGGCCAACCCCATCGCATTGGGCTCGGCATAACGGCGGCCACCGGGCGCGTGGTGCAGGTAGTGGAACTCACCGACGGCGGTGTACCCGGCGCAGACCATTTCGACGTAGGTCGCCAGCGCCAACTCGTGCAGGGTGTCCGGGTCGAGTCGATCCGACAGGGCGTACATCGCGTCCCGCCAGGTCCAGAAGCTGCCCCTGCTGCGCGCCTCGCGCTCCCCCGAAACGTGCTCGCCCCGGCGCCCGGCGGGGCCGCCATGGGTGCGGCCCCGCAGACCCCGGTGGAAGGCGTGCGAATGCGCATCGGCGAACCCCGGCATCACCAGGCCCGGTAGCACCTCATCCGTGGCCTTCATCGCCAGGGGCCCCGACCCGGCCGGCCCGATCGACGTAATGACCCCGCCGTCGCAGCTGATGTCCACCGGACCCGAGATTCCGCCGGGCAGAACCGCGGCGCCGCAACGGAAAACGGTCACCTGAGCAGGGTCTCCAGGGCGTCCGCCAGAGCCTCGACGCCGGCCAGGCAGTCGGGTGTCTCGGCATGCTCCCCCGGCGCATGCGACACCCCGGTCGGGTTCCGGACGAACAGCATCGCACTGGGCACGGCAGTGGCGAGGATGCCCGCGTCGTGACCGGCGCCGGTCGGTACCACCGGAGCGTCGAGCTGCTCGGACAGGTCCATCGAGAACACCGGGTCGAATACCACCCGGTCGGACAGCGATTCACGATGGACGACGACTGTGCAGCCCTCGACCTCGGCCTCCTCACGGACCGCGGCGACGATCTCGTCGACCAGGGCCGCGGTCTCGTGGGCCGACCCATACCGCACATCGAGCCAGGCGTTCACCGACGAGGCGATCACATTGGTACCGCCTGGAACCGGTTGCAGCCGGCCGATTGTCGCGACCGCCCCGTCCCGCACCGAGAGGGCGCGGCGAGCTGCCAACACGGCCGCCGCAGCGGGCACCATCGGGTCGTGCCGGTCCGCGGGCCTGGTGGTCCCGGCGTGATTGCCCTCGCCGGTGATCGTCAGCCGCCAGCGGCCGTGCGCGACGATCTGCGACCCGACACCGATCGCGGCGTTGGGATTCGCAGAGTGCAGCAACCGGCCCTGCTCGACGTGCAGCTCGATGAAAGCCCCGATGCCCGCGACCCGCTCGGGATCGGGCCCGAACCCGGCCGGGTCGACGCCCACCCGTCGGGCGGCTTCGGCCAGCGAGATGCCGTCCGGATCGTGCAACCGCCGGGCATGGTCGGCGTCGGTCGCGCCGGTCATGAGTCGAGATCCCAAGCAGGGCAGGCCGAACCGGCCGCCCTCCTCCTCGGCGAAGCACACCACCGCGAGGGGCACTGTGGGCTGCACCCCCCGGACCCGGAGTTCGTCCACCGCCAGCAGCGCCGACACGACGCCGAGCGGGCCGTCGAAGGCGCCGCCGCCGGGCACCGAGTCCAGGTGCGAACCCGTGACGATCGCACCACTGGAGCGGGTCTGGGAGGTCGCGACCATCGGATCGGTCCCCGGATCATCGATCCCGGGGTAGCCGGCAAGCTCAGGCATCCACCAGGCCCACAGGTTGCCGTTGCGGTCGGTCTCCGTTGCCAGGTTCCGGCGTTGGGCCTGGGCCAGGAACCACTCACGCATCTCCATCTCGGCGTCGTCGAAGACGTGCCGGGAGTAGCCGCCGCGCAGGTGGTCACGCCCCAGGGTCGCGAGATCCGACCAGGCGGACAGGAACCGCGAGCCGTCCACCGGCGACCGGCCGCCCTTCACCCGCCCACCCGCCCGCTGTCCGGGTCGGCGCCGGGGTCCGGTCTCCCGGCCGCGGCCATCGGAATCACCAGGTGAGTCCGGGCGGCGGCTTCGTCGGCGATCGGATAGCCGGCGTCGACATGCCGCAGCACGCCCATCGCGGGGTCGTTGGTCAACACCCGCTCCAGCTTCTGCGCAGCCAACGGCGTGCCGTCGGCGACGCAGACCTGGCCGGCGTGGATGGACCGGCCGATGCCGACCCCGCCGCCGTGATGGATCGACACCCAACTCGCGCCCGACGCAGTGTTCACGAGGGCATTCAACAGCGGCCAGTCGGCGATCGCGTCACTGCCGTCGGCCATCGCCTCGGTTTCCCGGTACGGCGAAGCGACGGACCCGGAGTCCAGGTGGTCACGCCCGATGGCCAGCGGGGCGCTGATTTCACCGGCGGCGACCATCTCGTTGAACCGCCCGCCGGCGAGGTGACGCTCACCGGCACCGAGCCAGCAGATCCTGGCCGGCAGGCCCTGGAAGGCGATCTTCTCCGGGGCCAGGCGCATCCACCGTTGCAGCTTTTCGTCGTCCGGGAACATCTCCTTGACCGCGACGTCGGTGGCGTGGATGTCGGCCGGATCGCCGGACAGCGCCGCCCAGCGGAACGGGCCCTTGCCCTTCGCGAACAGCGGCCTGATGTAGGCGGGGACGAATCCCGGGAAGTCGAAGGCCCGCTCGTAGCCGGCCAGCGCGGCCTCCCCGCGGATCGAGTTGCCGTAGTCGAAGACCTCGGCGCCGGCGTCCATGAAGCCGACCATCGCCTCGACGTGGGTGGCCATGCTGTGCCGGGCCCGATCGGTGAACTCGTCGGGCTTCGCGGCGGCGTAGCCGTGCCAGTCCTCCAGCGACACCCCGATCGGCAGATACCACAGCGGATCGTGGGCGCTGGTCTGGTCGGTGACGATGTCGATCTCCACGCCGCGGCGCAGCAGCTCCGGCACGATTTCCGCGGCATTCCCGATCACTGCGATCGAGATCGCCTGCCGCGCAGCCTTTGCCGCCAGCGCCCGAGCGATGCCGTCATCGAGGCTATCGGCGATCACGTCGAGGTAGCGGGTCTGGATCCGGCGCTGGGCCCGGCTCGGGTCGACCTCGATGCACAGCGCGACACCGCCGTTGAGCGTCACGGCCAACGGCTGGGCGCCGCCCATCCCGCCCAGCCCGGCGGTCAGGGTGAGGGTGCCGGCCAGCGTCCCGTCCCGGTTCGGATCGCCGCCGGCCGCGAGCTTCTCGGCGACCGCTGCGAATGTCTCGTAGGTGCCCTGCACGATGCCCTGGGACCCGATGTAGATCCACGAGCCGGCCGTCATCTGGCCGTACATGGTCAGCCCCATCGCCTCCAGCCGCCGGAACTCGGGCCAGGTCGCCCAGTCCCCCACCAGATTCGAGTTGGCGATCAGCACCCGCGGTGCCCACTCGTGGGTGCGCAGCAGGCCCACCGGCCGGCCGGACTGGACCAGCAGCGTCTCGTCCTGCTTCATATCGATGAGCGTGCGGCAGATGGCGTCGAAGCTGGCCCAGTCGCGGGCGGCCTTGCCGGTGCCGCCGTAGACGACCAGGTTGTCGGGGTCCTCGGCGACATCGGGATCCAGGTTGTTCTGCAGCATCCGCAGCGGGGCCTCGGTGGCCCAGGACCTGGCCGTCAGGGTGGTGCCCCGGTTGGCGCGGACCGGGCGGGCGCCGGGCAGGGTGGTCATGACGACTCCTCGGGGTGGTCCGGGGTGGTTTCAGAAGACACATCTGTCGGCGTGGACCGATCATCCTTCAGGGCCGTGCCGGACAATTCGGGAGCGACCCCGCGGGTCCTGGTGACCTGCAGGGCGAGTAGTGGCTCGGCCGTCGCGGCGAGGGCGCCGGAGGTGAGAAGGTCGACCACGGCATCGATCTCGAGGGCCAGATGCCGGTCGGGACCGGGCCCGGCCACCACGGTCCTGACCACCCCGCGGACGGCTCCGGTGACCGGGCCGGGCTGCAGCGGAGACCGGAAGTCCAGCGCCCTGGCGGCGGTCAGGATCTCGATGGCGACCACCCGGCGGAGCCCGTCGACCGCCCGGCGGAGTTTCCGGCCGGCGTGCCAACCCATGGACACGTGGTCCTCCTGCATCGCGGACGACGGGATCGAGTCGACGGACGCCGGCACGGCCAGCCGCTTCAGCTCGGAGACGATGCCGGCCTGGGTGTACTGGGCGATCATGTGACCCGAGTCGACCCCCACTTCGTAGGCCAGGAACGGTGGCAGTCCGTGGGACCGGTGGGCGTCGAGCATCCGGTCGGTGCGGCGCTCGCAGATGCTGGCCGCGTCGGCCACCGAGATCGCGAGGAAGTCGAGCACCGCGGCGACCGGGGCGCCGTGGAAGTTGCCGTTGGACTCCACCCGGCCGTCCGGCAGCACGACCGGGTTGTCGATGGCGCTGGCCAGCTCACGTTCGGCGATGAGCTCGGCGTGGGCGACCGTGTCGCGCGCCGTGCCGTGGACGGCCGGCGCGCACCGCAACGAGTAGGCGTCCTGAACTTGGATGTCCTCCGGACCGGAGTGGGAGGCGACGATCGGCGATCCGGCCAGCGCCGCTGCGATCCGGGCGGCGCTGATGGACTGGCCGAACTGGGGCCGGAGCCGGGCCAGATCTGCGGCGTACACCCGGTCGGTGCCGAGGAGCGCCTCGACCGTCATGGCCGCCGCGATGTCTGCGGCGTCCAGCAGTGCCCGGATGTCGGTCAGGGCCAGCAGCAGCATGCCGAGCATGCCGTCGGTGCCGTTGATCAGCGCCAGGCCCTCCTTCTCGGCGAGCACCACCGGGCTGAGGCCCGCCGCGGCCAGCGCCTCCGCCGCCGGGCGGACACTGCCGTGGGCGTCCAGCACGGTGCCCTCACCGATCAGCGCCAGGGCAACGGCGGCCAGCGGTGCGAGATCGCCGGAGCATCCCAGCGAGCCGTACTCCGGGACGATCGGCGTGATGCAGGCGTTCAGCAGACCCGCGTACGCCAGGGCGGTGCCCAGCCGGATGCCGGTCCGGCCGGTCGCGAGGGTCGACAACCGCAGCACCATCAGGCCGCGGACGACCTCGGTCTCGACCGGGACGCCGCTGCCGGCGGCGTGCGAGCGGATCAGCGAGGTCTGCAGCGCGGCCCGGCGGCCGGCGCTGATGTGCGTGGTCGCCAACGCCCCGAAACCTGTGGAGATGCCGTAGTGCGGCGCCGTGTCCCCGGCGAGTGCGTCGATCACTGATCTGGTCTGGGCGATCGCCTGCCGGGCCGCCTCGCTCAGCTCGACCCGGCTGCCGTGCCGGGCGACGGCGACCACGTCGGCCGGGCTCAGCGGGCCGACGTCCACCACCACCGCGGGCAGGTCAGCGGCAGCTGGGGGGGCCGCGCCGGATCCGAAGGGAGGCGACCCTGCGTGGGGAGTTCGGGAGCTGGGCGATTCGAGGACGGGCACCCGATCATTGGATGCCATGGCGGTTCCCCAGGCGAGAGCGCGAACCGGTTTGCTGTCCGGTATACCGGACATATGACATCCGACGGCGCGCTACATCCGTGTGCGAACGTCGTCGACTCTGCCGACCAGGCGGCTGCGCACCGGGCCCGCCCGCTGCCGGTACCGGCGCTCCGCCGCGGACTGGCCGTACTTCGGGTGCTGGCCGGCCGCCCGTCGCCGGTGTCGGCGGGGGCGATCGCCCGCGATCTGGGTCTGGCAAGGTCCACCACCTACGAACTCCTCGCCGAGCTTGCGGCCGCCGGCTTCGCCGTTCATCTGCCGGCCGAACGGCGATGGGGACTGGGGGTGGCGGCGTTCGAGATCGGCACTGCCTACCTGCGTTCGGAACCGCTCGAACGGCTGGGCCGGCCGGTCCTGCACCGGCTGTCGGTCGGCACCGGAGCGACGGCACACCTGGGCATCCTGCACGGCCCGGAGACTCTGTACCTGCTCAAGGAGCGACCGCCGCACAGCTCGCCGACGCTGGTGACCGACGTGGGGATCCGCCTTCCGGCGGCGTTGACGGCGACCGGCCTGTCGATCCTGGCCGGGCTGCCCGCCGGTCAGGTCCGGGCCCTGTTCCCCACAGCCGCAGCGTTCGTCGATCGCACCGGTCGGGGTCCGCGCAGCCTGCCGGAGCTACGCGACCGGCTCGCGTCGATCCGCCGACAGGGCTGGGCCCACGAGGACGGCCAGGTGGCGACCGGGGCAGCCTCGGTCGCCGCGGCTGTCCACGACCACAACGGGCTGCCGATGGCCGCCATCGGCGTCACCGTTTCGCACCAGTGCCCCGACGACGGCCCGGCGGGCGTCGCATGCTGCTTTCCGGACCTGATCCGGCCGGTGCTCTCCGCGGTGGCCCAACTCACCAGCCTGATCGGTGGCCGTCCCTCCGACGGATCAGCGTCACCCGGCTGAGGCCGGACGTCGTACCCGCCATGGACTCGCCCGGGCCATCGGCCGTGCCCTCAGGGGCCTCACCCCCTGCGCGGACAAGTCGGACTCACCCGCCCCACCCGTCACAAATGGCCGCACTTGATCCGCGCCGCCGATGATGATCCGCGCGGGGAGACCGGCCCGCGGGAAGCCCAGGCCCGCGGGAAGACCGGCCCGCGGGAAGAACAGGCCGGGGCGGCAGGCAGTCGTGGGGCGCGGCAGTCGTGGGGCGCGGCAGTCGTTGGCCCAGGAGTCGTGGGTGCGGGCTCAGCGGACCGGGTGGGCGCCGATCACGGCCGCAAGGGTGTCGATGTCGGCCGCCAATCGCAGGTCGAGGTCGGTGATTCCGCCCGCCGAATGGGTGGACAGGACAAGCCGCACCAGGTCGTAGCGGATGTCGATGTCCGGGTGGTGGGCGGCCCGCTCAGCGGCTTCAGCGACCCCGTCGACCAGCCTGATCGCCTCCGGAAAGGAGGGTGCGCGGAACTCGGCCCGCAACTCCGGGCCCACCCGATGCCAGTTCGGCAGGGCGCCCAGTGCAGCGTCCACCCGTGCCGGTTCGATGACCCCACGTCCATCTGCTGCATTCCTGTCGTCGGTCACCGGTCAACGGTCGCCCTGTTGGCCGTCGGCGTCAAGGCCGGGCGGTCCCGCGGCTAGGATCGCCGATCATGCAGCTGCGCGAGTTGACCGTCCCGGGCGCCTTCGAGTTCACCCCCCTCCAGCACGGTGATGACCGCGGGCTGTTCCTTGAGTGGTTCCGGACCGAAGTCTTGACCGAAGCCGCCGGCCATCCGTTGACCCTCGCGCAGGCCAACATGTCGGTATCTAAGGCTGGCAGTCTGCGCGGTATCCACTTCGCCGACGTCCCGCCGGGGCAGGCCAAGTACGTCACCTGTCCGGCCGGCGCCGTCATCGATTTCATCGTCGACATCCGCGTCGGGTCCCCGACCTTCGGCGTTGTCGACGCGGTCCGGCTGGACACTGTCGACCGCCGGGCGGTCTACCTCTCGGAGGGCCTCGGGCACGGGTTCCTTGCCCTGGAGGACGGGTCGACGCTGACGTATCTCTGCTCCACGGGCTATGCCCCCGGCCGCGAGCACGGCATCAACCCGATGGACCCGGCGCTGCACCTGCCGCTACCAGAGGGAATGGAATTCGTGTTGTCGGACAAGGACAAAGCCGCGTCGACGCTCGCCGAGGCAGCAGCTGGCGGGCTGCTGCCCGATTGGGAGATCTGCCGGAAGTACGTCGCCGGTCTCACCGGCTGAGGCACCGCGCCGCCTGCGTCCACCGACCGCCGGTCCAACGACCGCACGACCGCCCGACAGCACCGACAGCACCGACAGCACCGACAGCACCGACAGCACCGACAGCACCGACAGCACCGACGGCACTGACAGCACTGAAAGGACCTCAGCATGCCTTCGAGGATCGCCCTCATCCGGCACGGCCAGACAGAGTGGAGCGCCAACGGGCGGCACACCTCGGTCACCGACCTCGACCTGACTCCCGAGGGCGAGGAGCAGGCCAGGACCATCCCGGCGATCCTTGCCGGCCTGGGCATCGATCCGGCCCGGGTCTGGAGCAGCCCGCGCCTGCGGGCTCAGCGCACCGCGGCGTTGGCCGGCCTGACCGTCGACGAGGTCGTCGATGATCTCGCTGAGTGGGCATACGGCGCCTACGAGGGCCTGACGAAGGCGGAGATCTGGCCGACCGACCCCGGATGGACACCGTTCACGGCCGGCGCCCCGGGTGGCGAGTCGGCGGAAGATGTCGCCGCCAGGGCCGACCGGGTGCTCGGCCGGGCCCGCGACGCACTGGCCGAAGGCGACCTGGTGCTGGTCTGCCACGGTCACATCTCGAGATCGCTGATGGCCCGTTGGGTCGAGCTGCCGATCTCGGCCGGCGGGGTGTTGGCGATGGGCCCGGCGGCGGTATCGGTCCTGGCCACGATCGACGGCACGCCGGCCGGCGACCCCATCCTCGACCACGTGAACCTGATCCCGTTTCCCCGCCCGGCGAAGAAACAACAGCCGGCAGTGTCGGCCGACCCGCAGGGTCAGACCCGTGCCTGACGCCCGCATCCGGCCGGCCCTGCCGGGCGATGTGCCCGCGATCGTTGCCCTGGTCCACGAACTGGCCAAATACGAGCGGCTGCCGCAGGAATGCCACCTCACCGAAGAACTGCTTGCGGCGTCCCTGTTCGCCGAGCGCCCCGCCGTCTTCGGCTTCGTCGCAGAGGTCCCCGCCGAAGGGGTCGACGAGGTGGTCGGTTACTCGTTGCACTTCCTGAACTATTCGACGTGGGAGGGCGTGCACGGCATCTACCTGGAGGATCTGTATGTCCGGCCGGAGCACCGCGGATCGGGTCTGGGCCGGGCCCTGCTGACCAACCTGGCGGAGATCGCGGTGGCAAACGGGTACGCGAGGGTGGAGTGGTCCGTCCTTGATTGGAACGCGCCGTCGATCGCGCTCTACGAGTCGCTCGACGCTGTCCCGATGAGCGGCTGGACGATGTACCGGCTCACCGGCCCTGCGCTGGCGCGGCTGGCGCCGTCGGAGGCGGCAACTCGGTGATCCAGGAGTTGGCGGATCGGGTCAACAGCAGCCCGCCGGTCAGCAGCGCCAGCAGGATCAGCGCCACCCCAAGGACCGGTCGACCGCTCGGTACCGCCATCCAGTAGCCGATGGCGCCGATGATGATCTGCATCACGATCACCGGCGTGCGGCCCCACCGGCGACCCGTGAGCAGCGCCCACCCGCACACCGCGGCCAGCGCGGCAAGCACCAGGTAGTACGCCGTCTGGCCCAACAGCTGACCGACGGCCGCGGCGTGGCCGAAGCCCGAAACCGCGATGGCGACGGCCAGCACCACTACCCCGACGGATTGCAGGACAACTAGGAGCCCGGACGCTCTCACCTGGGCGGGCATCGTGCGCGACCAACCGGGGCGGGTTCCGTCCAGCTTGGGTTCGGACACCGGGGTTTCGGACACCGGGGTTTCGTCCACCGGGTTGCTGTCCGCAGGAGGGCGATCCACCCGGCCAGGCTACCGACGGGAGCAGCCCGGCGGGTGCACCGTCGGACTGCGCACTGATCAGGGCGGTTGGCGGGACCGAAGGCCGTAGGCTCCGCAGCGATGCGTGCCCTGCTGATAGTCAACCCCCACGCGACCTCCACCACGGAGCGCCGGCGCGACCTGTTGGCTCACGCACTGGCGGCCGAGGTCAACCTGGTCGTTCAGCACACCGGTGGGCGTGGTCACGCCGCGGAACTGGCCACAGCGGGCATCGCCAACGGAGCCGAACTCCTCGTGGTCCATGGCGGGGATGGGACTGTCAACGAAGTGGCCAACGGGATCATGGCCCGGCCGGCCGGCACAGACCCGCCGCTGCTGGGGGTGCTGCCGGGCGGCTCGACAAACGTCTTCGCCAGGGCGATGGGGATCAGCCCGGACCCGCTGACGGCGACCGAACAGATCCTCGAGGCGCTGGTCACCCACCAGCAGCCCCGGTCCATCTCCCTGGGTCAGGTGGACGACCGGTACTTCACCTTCACCGCCGGTCTCGGTTTGGATGCCGAGGTGGTGCAGGCGGTCGAGGAGCGCCGGGCGGCCGGCCGGCGGATCTCAAACATGCTGCACGTCCGAAAGGCGCTGACCCAGTACTTCCGGACCGACCGTCGATCGGGCCGGCTCACCTTCGAACTGCCGGGCGAAGGTCCGCACAACGGCGTCCATCTGCTGATCGTCTCCAACGTCGACCCTTGGACGTACCTCCAGCAACGCCCGCTGCGCACCAATCCCGGTACTTCACCCGACACCGGACTGGGCGTGTTCGCCCTGACCAGCATGCGTTTCCCGGCCGTCATCCAAATCGCCGGCCAACTGATGTTCCGCCGCAGCCGGCCGTCGTCCGGTTCGTTGATCGCGCGCGACGACGTCGACGCCATCTCGGTGCGGTGTTCCCGGCCGGTCGGTCTCCAGGTCGACGGGGACTACGTCGGCGAGCGCACGACGGCGGAATTCCGTTCCGTACCCGACGCCCTCCGGTTGATCGGCGGCGATCACCGGGGTCTATAGTTCGCCCGCCCAGCGGCCCGGTTACCTCAACCGGGCACGTCAGGCGGTGCCAGACGGGCCGTTCGACCGTCGCTCAGCGTCCATCCGTCGGTCGGCATCCGGGTGACCGATCGAGGCCTGATTCGGATTGGTCGCCAGAATCACTGGTCTGAATCGTTTCGAACAGGCATCATGGAGTTGGTGCGAAGAGGTTCGTTACTCCGACGTGAGTTCCGTAACCCATTCGTCACCAACTCTTGACATTGCCGTATCCCGTGACACGCTTGTGATCGGGTAAACGACCCCGTCCGTGATCTCCACCAACCGCGGTCGGGACCCGGTATCGATGTATCTGTGATCGACGGTAGGTCCGATGTGGCTCGCGACCTTCACCGATGGTGGCGAAGCCTGGCGGACGCTCGCCCGCGCGGTTGCCTGGGGTTGCCGCACTGGTTGGACCACGCAACACGGGGACCACGCAACACGGGGCCACGCGCGGTGGGGTCACCCGGTTCGCCCAACAGCGGATCGAACCCGATCTCGCGTGCCGATCCGGCTGCCGCCGGAAATTTCTTTCGATGCAGTTTTGTTTTCTGTGCTTTTTGGGTAACGACACAGGAAGGCCCGTCGGGTCGGCCACTGAAGGAGTGATTACGAGATGGACTGGCGTCATCGTGCTATCTGTCGCGACGAGGATCCCGAGCTGTTCTTCCCGGTCGGGAACTCGGGTCCTGCCCTGCTGCAGATCGCCGAGGCCAAGGCCGTCTGCCAGCGCTGCCCGGTCACCAGCGAGTGCCTGACCTGGGCACTGGAGACCGGCCAGGATGCGGGCGTCTGGGGCGCGATGAGCGAGGACGAGCGACGCGCGCTCAAACGCCGTCGGGCGAGGGCACGAGCCCGCAGCCTCTGATTCACCGGCTTTTGGACCGACCTCCGAGCCGTTGGGTGGCAGTGGGCGGCGCTGAGCGGATCGGCCTGGTGCGGCTTTCTCCTTACCGGCAATTCACCTCAACCCGGCTTACCCGGCCTCAGCAAGAAATTGGTCCGAGATGAGCCTGCTCTTCAGCCCGCTCACTCTGCGGGGCGTGACGTTCGCCAACCGCATCTTCCTGTCACCGATGTGCCAGTACAGCTGTGGGCCGGGCGGTATACCCACCGACTGGCATCTGGTGCACCTCGGGTCGCGAGCTGTCGGCGGTTTCGGTCTGGTACTGACCGAGGCCAGCGCGGTCACCCCGCGAGGCCGAATCTCGCTGCAGGACGCCGGGATCTGGTCCGAGGCCCATATAGCGCCTTGGAAGCGGATCACCGACTTCATCCACGGTCGTGGATCATTGGCGGGTATGCAGCTGGCGCACGCCGGACGTAAGGGCTCGACCTACCCTGCGCTACCCGAGTTCACCTCGGCGGGTCGGCTCGGTTCGGTACCCGAGGCCGACGGCGGATGGATGACGGTCGGACCGTCGCCGGAGGCCTTCGGCTCCTATCGCCCGCCGCACGAGCTCACCACCGCGGAGATCGGCGACGTGGTCGCCGCCTTCGCAGCCGGTGCCCGCCGCGCCGTCCGGGCGGGCTTCGACGTGATCGAGATCCACGGTGCGCACGGGTATCTCATCCACGAGTTCCTGTCCCCCCTGTCCAATTTCCGCACCGACGAATACGGCGGGGACTTCGACGGCCGGACCAGGCTCTTGGCTGAAGTTGTCAGTGCCGTACGGGCCGCGGCCGACGAATTCAACGCCCCCGGCGACTACGAAAGGCAGCTGGTGGTGTTCGTCCGGCTCTCCGGGTCGGATTGGACCGCCGGCGGCTGGTCGGTGCAGGACACCACCAAGGCCGCGGTGCTGATCGCCGGCCTCGGCGCCGATCTGGTGGACGTCTCGAGCGGCGGAAACGTGCCCGACGCCAAGATCACGGTCGGCCCCGGCTATCAGGTGCCATTCGCCGACGCCGTGCGCAATGGATCGGGCGTGCCCACCGGCGCGGTCGGCCTGATCACCGAACCCGCCCAGGCCGAGAAGATCCTGACGGACGGGTCTGCCGATGCGGTGTTGCTCGCCAGGGCTGCGCTGCGGGAACCGGCCTGGCCACTGCGGGCGGCGCACGAACTGGGCCTGGATCCCAAGGACGCCCCTTTCCCGGCCCAGTACCGGCGGGCTGCCCGCCGCTGACGCTGAGAGCTGCCAGGCGGGTCTGCAGTTCAGCAGAGCTGATTCGGGAAGCTCAACCTGGCCCACAGATTCGACGCCCGATATTCGATCCCTGATATTCGACGCCTCAGATTCGACGCCTCAGATTCGACCCCGCAGCGGGATGTGGATGCGGACCTCGGTGCCGGCGGCGTCGTCGCGCCCGCGCATCTCGATCGAACCGAGCAACTCCGCGGCGACCAGCGTGCGAACGATCTGAAGGCCAAGTCCACTCCTTTCGAGCGAGAACCCCGTAGGCAGACCGATGCCGTCATCGACCACCCGGATGTCCAGGCTGCCCGCGGAGCGCTCGACGCCGATGACCACTTGCGCGTCGTCCCTCGGCGCCCGGTAACCGTGCTCCAGGGCGTTCTGCACCACCTCGGCCAGCACCATGATCAACGGCGTTGCAAGTTCCGCCCCGACGGCACCGAAACTGCCGATCCGCCTCACCTTCGCCCTGGGCTCGGCGGAGGCCACCTCCGCGATCATCGGCACCAGCTTGTCCACGATGGTGTCGAGGTCGACCCGGTCGTCGGGCGAGAGCGACAGGGTGTTGTGGACGAGCGCGATCGCCGACACCCGGCGCACGGATTCGAGCAGGGCGTGTCGGACGGCGGCGTCGTCGCTGCGGCGTGATTGAAGTCGGAGCAACGCCGCGACTGTCTGCAGATTGTTCTTCACCCGGTGGTGGATCTCGCGGATGGTTGCGTCCTTCGACAGCAGCGCTCGATCCCTCAGCCTGACCTCAGTGACGTCCCGGACCAGCACCAACGCTCCGGACGGACGTCCGCGGGGCCGTAGCGGCAGCGCCCGGAAGAGGACTGTCGCAGCCCGGACCTCGACCTCCATCCGTAGGCTGCTGCGACCCTGCACCGCGGCCGTGATCCGGGCCGCCAACTCGGCGGCATCGAAGGGATCCTCGATCAGGCGTCGGGTGAGGGTGGCGAGGTCGGTCTCGGTGAACGAGCCGTTGAAGCTCATCCGGTGGTAGGCGGAGACCGCGTTCGGGCTGACGTAGACCACCCGCCCGTCGGCGTCGAGCCGCAGCAGGCCGTCCCCCGCCCGCGGGCCGGTGTGGATCTCACCTGTCTGCTCGGCCGGCGGGTAGGAGCCGTCCACCACCATCCGGAACAGGTCCTCCGCGGCGTCCACATAGGCCGTCTCCAGCAGGCTGGCCTCCCGGCCCACGATCGAAGCAGTGTCCTTGGTGATCACCGCCAGGATCTGGCCGTGCATCCGGACCGGGATCGCCTCCCGCCGGTAACCGTTCGACTCGGCCGCCCCGGCGGCCTCGGACAGGACCGCCGGACCGGGCTCGACCTCAGGGGGCAGGGTGATGTCGGCCGACGCTCTGGCGGCCTCCAGCAGGCGGGCATCGGCCCCGAGGAACACCGTGGCCACCCGGTCATCCAGGTGGGCGGTGGTGCCGGTGGTCGGGCGCACCTGCGCCACACACACCCAGTTGCGCAGGTCGGACCTGGCCGGTACCGAGAGCAGGAGATCGGAGAAGGACAGGTCGGCCAGCAACTGCCATTCGGAGACCAAAGCCTGCAGATGGGCTACCTGGGCGCCGGTCAGTACGGTGTGCTCGGCGAGCAGATCCGAAAGCGTCGACATCAGCGCAACCCAGGCCGGCAGGCCCAGCCGGGCCGGACCGGGCTCAGGAGATCTCGGCGATCAGGTCGCCCTCCTGGACCACCTGGCCTTCCGCCACCGCGAGCGAGCTGACGGTGCCATCGACCTCGGCGATCACCGGGATCTCCATCTTCATCGATTCCAGAATGACCAGGGTGTCGCCCTCGACCACCGGGTCGCCCTCGGCGACAAGCACTTTCCAGACGTTGGCCACCATCTCGGCGCGAACTTCCTCGGCCATCGCCGTTCCTTTCGGTTCTCCGATTTCGGCGATTGCCGAGGTGCAGGTGTCGGCCGCGCCGACGGCGCACCGGCGGGAATCGGTCACCACCCGCGGCGGGCTCATCCTTTCATGCCGATTCGCCGTCCGGGTCGGAGCAGCGGCCGGGCGGCGCCGGGCAGCCGCCACCCGTGGCAAAATGGAACGAGCAACATCAGCAGCGGAGACCCCTGCTGAACGGATGAGCAGGGAGCATTCATGAGCAAGCGCGGACGCAAGAAGAAGGCCAGGAAGAAGAACGGCGCCAACCACGGCAATCGGCCGAACGCCTGACAGCCGATCGCCCGACAGCCTGACGGGGAGAGTCCATCGGCCTACGGAGCTTCCGAAGTACCTCCCGAAGTATCTCGGCGACGGCAGGACGAAGCCCGTATCAGCCCCGGAGGCCGCGTTCCACCCCTCTGAGCGTTCGCGACGTCGGGGTTTCGCCATCCCGCAGACCCGCACAGGGCGCGACCGCGGGAACGCTCAGCGCTCGTCGGTTCGGTCGGAGTCAGATCTCGACCTGGTCCCCGGCCTCGGTAGAGGCCTCACCCCTGGGGTGCGTGCCAGGTCGTTGTGGTCACGGTGAGCTGATCGCCCTGCTCGTTGCCGGTGGTGATCTGGACGGACTGGAGTCTCGCGGCCAGAAGACTCCGCAGGTGCTCGGGAGCCCGGTCCCCGCCGCACGAGCGATGGAGCAGCGCCTTCAGTTTCTGTTCTACGCCGGCCTCCTCCAGGCACGGCGAGCAGCGCTCCAGGTGCGCCTCGACGGCGGCCCTGTTCGCCGGATTCATCTCGTCGTCGAGGAAAAGCCATACGTCGCGCAGGACGTCCGAGCATTCGTACTCGGGCTCGTTCAACTCGTTCATCGCCATCACAGCCCGCTCTGGTCGAGATCCGCGCCGGCAATTGCTCCCGCGGCCGCCGGCCGGTTGCGCAGGAACCCGCGCTCGGTGGCGTACTCGGTCAGCAGATCACGGAGCTGCCGGCGACCGCGGTGCAGCCGGGACATCACGGTACCCAGCGGTGTGCCCATGATCGCGGCGATCTCCTTGTAGGCGAAGCCCTCGACGTCGGCGAGGTAAACCGCGAGACGGAACTCCTCCGGCAGCGCCTGCAGGGCTTCCTTGACGTCGGTGTCCGGCAGCCGATCCATGGCGTCCATCTCCGCCGACCGCAATCCGCTGGACGTATGTGACTCCACAGCCGCCAGCTGCCAGTCGGTGATCTCCTCGGTGGGGGAAACCTGCGGCTGGCGCTGCTTTTTCCGGTAGCCGTTGATGTAGGTATTGGTCAGGATCCGGTACAGCCACGCGCGGAGGTTGGTCCCCGCGGAAAAGGATCGAAAGGCCGCGAACGCCTTGAGATAGGTCTCCTGAACCAGGTCCTGGGCGTCGGCGGGGTTCCGGGTCATCCGCATGGCAGCCGCGTACAGCTGATCCAGCATCGGCATGGCCTGCTCGGTGAATCGAGCAGACAGCTCCTGGGCCGACTCCACCTGGGCCGACTCCACCTGGGCAGAATCAGCCTGGGCAGAATTCACCTCGGCAGAATCAGCCTGGGGAGACTCCACCTCGGGCTCCACGTCCGTGGCCACGTCCAACCTCGTCCCTGCTAGCGCTGCCGGGACCTGGTCAGGTACCTGATCCACCGCGACCGGATCAACCGGAGACTTCGGGACCGGGTCGACAGAGCTACGACTGCGAAGACCTGGATCTCGACGATGCGGTCCGGCAGCAGCCCGATCGATCCCCTTGGGCCCCGAGGCTACCCGAACCTCCCGGCCGCGCCCGCCCCCGATCGGCTCGCCAGGTTTCGCGACCGCCGGAACCGGGAGGGCAGGGATCCTGATGGTGATCGGCCGCTGCTTCTGCTCGTGAACATCGGGGCGGGTCCGGGCGACCGGCCCGGCCAGCACCGCATTTGCACTCATCGGCGAATCCTTTCTCCGGTGTTCGAAACGTCCCGACCCCACCTGCTATTCCGGCACCTCGCGCCGAGGCTGGCCGTTCGAAGTCGCGAAGCGGTGCTGTCGATAGCCTGACCGCATGTCCGCCGCGCCGACCCCGGCGATCGCCGCCCTGATCCGGGCGGGAATTCCGCACATCGTCCGCAGCTACGAACACGACCCCCGCACGACCGCCTACGGCGAAGAGGTCGTACTCGCGTTGGGCCAGAGCGCGGCGCGGGTGTTCAAGACGCTGGTAGCGGCGGTCGACGGCAGGTTCGTCGTCGCAGTGGTCCCGGTCGCCGGCCATCTCGATCTCAAGGCGCTCGCGGCGGCGATCGGCGGCAAGAGAGCGGTGATGGCGACGGTCGCAGATGCGCAGCGGTCGACCGGCTACGTCGCCGGCGGGATCAGCCCACTCGGGCAGCGCAAGTCGCTCCGGACGGTCCTTGACTCGACGTCGGATGGATTCGTCACGATCTTCGTCAGCGCCGGCCGACGCGGCCTACAGGTGGAGATCGCGCCCGCGGACCTGGCCCGGGTCTGCCTGGCCGTCACCGCCGCTATTTCCACCGGATAGGCGCTCCGGGTGGGCGTCGGTCATCGCACATGCTCCGATGGGCGAAAATGGACCGGTGGAACCCGGGCCGCTGCCGCCGAGAGCCGAGCCGTTTCTGCGACCGGCGGAAACCGGCTGGGCCGCACCTGTCGCCGACCGCCCGTTGGACGCGACGGTGGCCGTCCCCGGGTCGAAGTCGCTGACGAACCGGGCACTGATCCTGGCGGCGCAGGCAACCGGGCCGTCCGTCATCCGGGAGCCACTGCGCAGCCGCGACACCGAACTGATGGCTGCGGCGCTGTCCCGGCTGGGCGTCGCGATGTCCGACGGCCCCAGCGGTTCCTGGCGGGTCGGTCCCGCTCCGCTGACCGGGCCGGCCGAGGTCGATTGCGGCCTGGCCGGCACGGTGATGCGTTTCCTGCCGCCGTTGGCCACCCTGGCCACCGGCGAAGTGCGGTTCGACGGGGACTCCCACGCCCGGACCCGGCCGATGGGCGCCGTGCTCGGGGCACTGCGTGAGCTCGGTGCGGAAGTCACCGGTGGCGCGCTGCCGTTCGTGGTTCACGGCGCGGGCGGACTGCCCGGCGGGATCGTCCGCATCGATGCCGCCGCATCGTCCCAGTTCGTGTCGGGCCTGCTGCTCTCCGGCGCCTCCTACCGGGACGGGGTGACGGTGGTGCACACCGGAGCGCCGGTCCCATCCCAGCCGCACATCGACATGACGGTGGCTGCGTTGCGGTCCGTGGGAGTCGAGGTCGACGACAGTGAACACGACATCTGGCAGGTGCGGCCCGGCCCGGTCAGCGGCTGGACCGCGGTCATCGAGCCGGACCTGTCCAATGCCACCCCGTTCCTGGCCGCCGCGGCCATTGCCGGCGGATGCGTCCGCATTCCCAACTGGCCGGCGTCGACGACGCAGCCCGGCGACGCCATCCGGGAACTGTTGCAGCTGATGGGTGTCTCGGTGATGCTGCAGGCCGGCGAATTGACTGTCACGGGCACGGGAGGACTGTCGGGGCTGGACGTCGATCTGCACGAGGTCGGCGAGCTCACTCCCACGGTCGCGGCCCTGGCGGCGTTGGCCGACGGCCCCTCGGAACTTCGCGGGATCGCCCACCTCCGCGGCCACGAGACGGACCGACTGGCCGCGATCGTCGCCAATGTCAGGGCCCTGGGCGGAGATGCGGCGGAGACCGAGGACGGCATTGCGATCCGGCCGCGACCGCTGCACGGCGGGGTGTGGCCGGCCTGGGCCGATCACCGGATGGCCACCGCCGGAGCGATCATCGGTCTGCGGGTGCCCGGCGTCGTGGTCGACGACATCGGCTCCACCGGCAAGACGCTGCCCGGCTTCGACCGGATGTGGGCGGCCATGCTCGGCCGGCCGGAAGTCCATCGGCCCGCCAGGTCCGGGAGAGCGCGCTGAGCACGCTCGGCGAGCACTGGGACAACGACGACGTCCGGATCCGGGCCTCGGGCCGGTCCCGTCCGCGAACGAAAACACGGCCGGTGCACCAGGAGTCGTCGCCGGGGATGGTGCTGACAGTCGACCGCGGCCGCTATACCTGCCTGGTCGACGCCGGCGGCCCGGACCCCCGCTCCGTGGTGGCGATGCGCGCCAGGGAGCTTGGCCGCCGGGCGATCGCGGTGGGCGACCGGGTCGACATCGTCGGAGACACCTCCGGCGCGGACGACACCCTGGCCAGAATCGTCCGTATCGGCCCGCGGCGCAGCGTCCTTCGACGCTCGGCGGACGACACCGACCCGGCCGAGCGGGTGCTGGTGGCCAACGCCGACCAACTCGTGATCGTCACCGCGCTGGCTGATCCGACCCCGCGGACCGGGTTCATCGACCGGTGCCTGGTGGCCGCATACACCGGCAATCTGGAACCGGTCCTGGTCCTCACCAAGGCCGACCTGGCCGACCCGGCTGCGCTTCTCGCGGCCTACCGCGACCTCGACCTGCCGGTGGTAGTGACCGGCCGGTCGGCCGATCCGCCGGGCAGGTCGCTGGACGACCGCGCAGTGGGCGCGGTCAGAGCCCGGCTCGACGGCCGGATCTCGGTGCTCGTCGGGCACTCCGGGGTCGGCAAGTCGACCCTGGTGAACGCCTTGGTGCCAGATGCACTCCGGGCGATCGGCACGGTCACCGGCGTCGGCAAGGGGCGGCACACCTCAACTTCCGCGATCGCGCTCGCCCTGCCCGACGGCGGCTGGGTGATCGACACGCCCGGCGTCCGTTCGTTCGGCCTCGCCCACGTCACCGCCGACGATCTGCTGCAGACCTTCGACGACCTGCTCCCGGCGACCGTCGACTGCCCCCCCGGCTGCGATCATTCCGGCCCCGACGGTGGCCCGGACTCCACCGGCGTCGGCTGCGCGCTCGACGCATTCGTCGACGCCGGCGGCTCCTCGCCCGGTCGGCTCCAATCATTCCGGCGCCTGCTGGCCTCCAAGGGAGGCGCCGCTGGGGGGCACGGCGGAGCGGGCGACCAGAACCAGGACGTTGCCGACTGACCTGAACCGACGGCTGAGCGGGCGGTGAGCTCTGGCCCCGGCCGCCGGGCGCCGGTGGTCATGTTTCCTCCGGTTCCACCGCTCGGGCCGACCGAGGACCGGCAGCACGAAGCTGTCCACATACCCAACCCTGTCCCCAATGTCGTCGGGCTCGAGCAGTTCGCGTTTTCGGCACTCCACACTTGCCGGGTGCCCACCTTCGACCTGCCGCTGACGATCCGCGGCCCCGACGGCGATGTCGAGGTCACCGTCGCAGTACCGGAGCGGGCAGTGCTGGGCCACGCCCTACCGGCGCTGCTCAGGGCCGCGGGGCTGCCCGCCGGCACGGTGCTCAACATCGGAGTCGGCCCGGCCGAGGGTTCCTGGCCGCTCGGCCGTGCGCCGCTGCTGGCCGGCACGGTGCTCTCCACCCGGCCCTCGCCCCGGCAGCCAGATCTCGGCGCGGTGAACGTGTCGTGCATCGCCGGGCCAGATTCCGGCCGCTGGGTGCCGTTCGAGAACAAGCCGATCGAAGTCGGCCGTGGGCCGGGCGCCGACCTGTGCCTGGACGACCCCGAGCTGTCCCGAAGTCACGTCCGATTCGTGGCACACAAGGGTGCGGTCGTCGGGATCGACCTGGGTTCGACCAACGGCATCCGGGTCGACGGGGTCGTCGCCGCACGGCCGCCGCCGGAGAGTGCCGACCGGACTTCGGGCCGGGGATACCGCCCTTGGCGGCGGAGCTACGCGGCCCGACCCGGTCCCGCAGCAGCACCGAACCGGGTCGAAATCCCGCCGGGTTCGGTGGTGCGGGTCGGCGGCAGCGTCCTGCGGTGGGGTCTGGATGCCGAGCCGCCGGCCGTCGTGCGGCCGGACGGTCGTGGCCGGCTCCTGGTGGCCAGGGCGGCGCGGGTGGACCAGCACTTCGACGCCCACCTCGGGGAAAGGATCGGGCCGGTGCCCGAACGCTCCCGAAACCCGTTACCCATCCTGGCGGCGCTCATCGGCGGGGTCGCCGGGGGCGTGATCGCTGTGGTCACCGGCACGTGGATGTTCCTGATGCTCGCCGCGCTCGGGCCGTTGCTCATGTTGACCACCGGCGTGAGTGATCGGGTCAGCGGACGACGGAGCCATCGGCGGACCGTTGCCGAGCACCGCCGTTCGCTGGCGGCGCAGGGCGTCGCCTTCGACTCGGCGATCGCCGCGGACCGGGCCGACGCCTGGGAGCGATACCCCGATCCGGCAGCGTTGTTGCGCCGCACCCAGAACCTCACCTCCCGGCTGTGGGAGCGCCGACGAGGCGGACCCGACTTCCTCCGGCTGTCGCTGGGCGTCGGCACCCGGGCGGTCCGCACCGCCATCCGCGACCCGCCCGAGGTGACGGAGGTACCGGTCACCGTCGATCTTCCGGCGTTCGGCGTGGTGGGACTGACCGGTGATGCGCGTCCGCTGTTGCGCAATCTGATCGCTCAGATCGCTTCTTTGCACTCCCCCGCCGACCTGCGGCTCCTGGTCTTCTCGACAGCTTCCGAGCTGCTGCAGCTCCGTGACCTGCCGCATGCCACCGCCGGCGGCGGCGCCGGCCTCGTGGCCAGGACCGAGGTCGAGGCGGCGGACGAGGTCCGGATTCTGCTCGCGGCCACCGCGACCGGCGGCAGGCCGGACCGGGTGACCGTCCTGATCCTCGATGATGCCTACCGGTGGCGGCGGGTTCCCGGCATGCACGAACTGCTGCGTGGGGCGGCGGGTTCGGCGGACGGGGCCGGCGATTCCGCAGTTCCTGCCGGCGGCCGGTTTCTTCTTGGGCCCGCGTCCGGTGCACTCGTCGCGCTGTGCATCGCTGACTCGGCGGAGGAGCTGCCCGCGGAATGCACTGCTGTGATGGATGTGCGGGCCGGAAGGGTCAGGCTCAGCGCGGTCGGCGAAGGGGCGGATGCCGAGGTGGCAGGGGTCCGACCGGAGTATCTGCAGCAGCTGGTGCGCGCGTTGGCGCCGCTGGTCGACCCGGACACTCCCGGTGGCGGCATACCCGTCACGGTCAACCTTGCGGACATCAGCCCCCAGCTGTCGCGGGCCGTCGGTCCGGGGTCGGCCGGGCAGTTCGGTCTTGGGCTGGAAGAACGGTGGGCGACCCCCTCGCTGACCGCGACGATCGGGCTCTCGACTGCCGGCCCAATGACGGTCGACATCGAGAGGGACGGCCCACATCTGCTGATCGCCGGCACCACCGGCTCGGGCAAGTCGGAATTGTTGCGGACGCTGGTGGCCTCGCTGGCCATGGCAGCACCGCCGACCCACACCTCGTTCCTGCTCATCGACTACAAGGGCGGCGCAGCGTTCCGCGGGCTTTCGGAGTTGCCCCACGCCGTGGGCACGGTCACCGACCTCGACGGCGGACTCGCCGCCCGGGCGTTGACCAGCCTGCAGGCCGAGGTCCGGCGGCGGGAGCGGATCTTTGCCGGGCATGGGGTCGAGGACCTCGCGGGCCTGCGGAGAAAATACTCGGCGACCGCTTGCGTGGAGTCGGATCCGACCCTGGCGGCGCCGCCGTCGCTGATCATCGTCGTGGACGAGTTCGCCACGCTGAGCGCCGAGTTGCCCGACTTCCTCCCCGGCCTGTTAGACGTGGCTCAGCGGGGCCGATCGTTGGGACTGCATCTGGTGCTGGCGACCCAGCGGCCGGCCGGGGTGCTGAGCCCGGCGATCAAGTCCAACATCACCCTGCGCATCTGCCTGCGGGTGACCGACGACGCCGACTCTCTTGACATCCTCGAATCGACACTGGCCAGCCGGTTGCCGCCGATACCGGGCCGGGCCCTGCTCAGGGTGGCCGGAGCCGCGCCGGTGCTGTTCCAGACCGCGACGGTGTCCAGCTCCGGCCGCACCGCCCTGTCCGTCCGGCTGCGGGACCAGCCGTGCCCGCCGGTGGCGGCCGATGATCCAGGTACTGCCCGCAACTCCCTCCTGCAGGACCTGGCCGACCAGGCGGAGACGACTTTCGGCACGGGCTCCCGGCCAACTCCGCCGTGGGTGCCCGCCCTGCCGACGGTCTTCGGCGGCCCGGTGCCCGCCTGGGGATCGTCCGGCGACAACCGAGTCCACACTGCAGCCTTCGCCATGCAGGACCGCCCCGACGACCAGTGCACCGCCGAAATTGCTGCTCCGTCGGGTTCGATCGTCGTCTGCGGACCTTCCGGCTCCGGCCGGACCAACACCCTGCGACGGCTTGCCAGGTTGGCAGCGGCCGCCGGCTCGACCGTCGTGGTGCTCGATGCCGGCGGCGGACTGGCGGGTCTGGCGAAGTGGCCGCAGACGGCCACCTACCTGGATACCGGGCATCCCGAGCTGCTGCAGCGGGCGGTCGCGCTGGTGGCCGCCGAGTGCCGCCGTCGCTCCGGCGCGGGCGGGGGCGGGGGCGGCAGTGCCGGTCATGGTGGAAAGGCCGGCCGGAATAGGAGTTCGGGCGGTGACTGCGGCGACGTGCTGTTGATTCTCGACGGCTGGGAAAGTATCGCCGCCGGCCTGGAAGCTGTCGACTACGGGAGTTCGGTGACCCTGATCGGCGAGATCGCCGCTCGGGGACCGATCAACGGGATCTCAGTTGCTGCGGCCGGTGAGCTGCGACTGCTGCATCACCGGGTGGTCGCCGCCTTTCCGAACCGGGTCGTGCTGGGCTGTAACCCCCGGGCTGAGCCGGAATCCGGGATGCCGCCGGGCCGGGGCCGGCTCGACGGATTCCTGATCCAGGTGGCCTGGGACCCGCCCGGCCAGGAAGGTGCTGTGGTGCGGTCGTCGACCGCCGAGCAATCGGGGGGTGGTCGACTGGTGGTGCGGCCGTTGCCACTGACGGTCGAACGCACGACTCTGCCCCGGATCGGACCGGGTTTCGTCGCGATCGGGCTGGGTGGCGACGGGGCCGACCCGGTGGGACTGGATCTGACCGGTCCCGGCGGCGGATTCCTGGTGGCCGGTCCGCGTCGCAGTGGGGTCAGCACGGCTCTGACGACCTTGGCCGCCGGGGCAGCGGGAGCGGGGATTCCCACGTTCACGGTGCTTGTCAGATCGGGCGGCGGAGTCCCGGTCGCAGATCTTGCAGCCCGCGATTTCGCAGCTAGCGATCCTGCAGCTAGCGATCCTGCAGCTAGCGATCCCGCAGCTAGCGATCCCGCAGCTAGCGATCCCGCAGCCGATCCCGCACCAGGAGGTCTCGCGCCCGGAGAGCTGGCAGCCGGCCGCCCCGGGGGCGGCCTGCCGATGGAGATCGACGTTCATGCCGATTGCCTGGCACTGCAGGAGATGTTGGCAGCACACCGGGGCCCGCTCCTGCTGATCGCCGATGATGCGCATGCCTGGCCAGAGCATGCTGCCCAACTGTTCGAGAGATTTCTGGCTGTCGCCGGTGCCGGCCAGTACCTGGCCGTCGGTAGCCGGATGGATTACGCGATACGTAGCCAGCGGGGCGCGGTGGCCGAGGCGGCGGCCTTCCGGACCGGTGTCCTGCTGCAGGCCGACGGCTCCGACGGCGCCCTGCTCGATGCCGCGCTGCCACGCGTTCGTGGACATCGCGTTCCAGGCCGGGGGCACCTCGTCCTCGGCGGCACCGTGAAGAGCGTGCAGATCGCCTTTTGAGCGGTCGATCAAGAACAGGTTCAGTCGACCGGACGCAGTTCGGGGCGCTTCGGCGGACGCTGGTCGCCGGACGACCTGCCGGTGAGCCGCCGCCTGACCCAGGGGCCGACGTGTTCACGATAGAAACCCAGGTGATCACGGAACCCTCGGCCGTAGTCGACCGGTCCCCCGTCTCTGCCGGTTGCCCACCCGTCGGGCCGGGCCAGACCAAGTTCGTCCAGGACGCGGCCTGCCGCCTCCCGATGCCCGGCGGCGTTGAGATGAAGTCGGTCCGCCGCCCAGAAGCGCGGCTCCCGGAGCTCGGTCACCGCCCACAGATCGACGAGCGCGGCACCGCGGCGCCCGGCCACTGTGCGCGCACCATCGGCGAGGCGGCTGCCGTTGGCCCTTATCCGCTGGCCGAGCGGGAGCTGATCACAAGGATCGGGTCCGGTGAACATGACCACCGTGGACCCCGAGTCGACCAGCCGGGCGACGGCGAGATCCACCAACCGCAAGAGCGCTGACAGGTTTGCCCGCGGGCGGAGGATGTCGTTGCCGCCACCGGCGAAGGTAACGAGGTCGGGTCGAAGTGCAAGGGCGGGATCGAGTTGGTCGTCGATGATCTGCCCGAGCAGTTTCCCGCGGACCGCGAGGTTGGCGTATCCCGTCGACAGGGCGGCCGATCGGGTTCCGCCGGCTCCCCGCCCTCGATGATTCCCTTCGGCTCCGCCGATGTGATCGTCGCCGGCTGCTGTTTCAGGCCCAGCGTCGGTCGCCCACGATCTGGACAGGACCGCAGCGAAAAGGTCGGCCCAACCGCGCACGGAGCCATCCGCGAGTTCGTCGCCGACCCCTTCGGTGAAGCTGTCCCCGATTGCGACGAAGCGCTGGGGCGCGAAGTCGGGCGCCGGGAACCGGTCGGCGGCCGGTCTCGCCTGGACGAAGCCCGCCGGACCCGAACGCCGGTTCCCGACGCCGCCGTCGCCGACCCTCCCGTCGCCGACCCTCCCGTGTCCGACCCCGCCGTCTCCGACCCCGCCGTCCCCGATCCCTTTCTCCGCCATCCCGCTGGCCCCGACCCCATTGGCCCCGACCCCGGACCTGCTGTCGGAGGCTTGCGGGACGCCTTCTTCATCTGCTGTTCCGCCCTCGCGTCCCGAGGGACCGACTCGCCCGTCGTCGTCCTGCTGCTGCACGTCGCCCTCCCCATTTCGTCGGCGCCCGACACCGACTGTGCCATTCGAGCAGACCCGCGCCGGCTTTGACCGGGAAACCATCCGGCGGGAGATCGGCGTCACACTCTCTCCTCCGCCGATTTGATGACACGTCTACAAAAAGCGAGTACGTTGCAAGTGTTGTTGATACGTCATCCACCATGGAGGAAATAAATGACCAACGCAATCGGCACCCTCACCGGAACCTGGACTGCCGACACCGTTCACTCGGACGTCAGCTTCAAGGTCCGGCACATGGCAGTCGGGAAGGCCAAGGGCACTTTCTCGCTCGTCGCCGCGACCCTGACCGTTCCGGAGTCCGGCCTGGCCGGTGCCTCGGTCACCGCCGAGATCGACGCCGCGAGCGTCGACACCAAGCAGGAGCAGCGCGACGCGCACGTCAAGTCGCCCGACTTCCTGCACGCCGAAGCACACCCCGTGATGACCTTCGTCTCGACCTCCGTCAAGGACTTCGACGGCGACAACTTCGTCCTGGTCGGCGACCTGACCATCCGCGGCATCACGAAGTCCGTGAACCTGGACACCGAATTCCTCGGTGCGACGACCGATGCCTACGGTAGCGAGCGGTCCGGCTTCTCCGCCTCGACGTCGATCAGCCGCAAGGAATTCGACGTGTCCTTCAACGCTGCCTTCGGTGCCGGCAACACCATCGTCAGCGACAAGGTCGAGATCTCGCTCGAGCTGGAATTCACCAAGAACGTCTGAGTCCGTACCAAAAAGTCGTGCCCGCGAGGCCCCTGTCACGATAGGGGGCCTCGCGGATGTTTCAACGAGTCCTGTTGGGTGCCAGGCCGGTTCGGACGGCCTACGGCAGGTCGGCGAGCAGGTAACTGACCTCTCCGGGTGCATACCAGGCGAGAGCGACGTCCTCGGCCGACCCCACCACGAACTCGGCGTCGTCATCGCCGAGGTCGGCCCGGTCGATCACTGCAGCGGCCTGGCGGACGGTCTCGGCTGCCTCGGCGCCGTCCAGGTGAACCGAGACGATCTGATGCCACGGCACCGGACCCTTGACCGACGCCGCTGCCCTGTCCAGCTCCGGCGTCGGCCGGATCTCCGCCACATCGCCGGCCAGCACCACCCGCATGAACGGCCCGTCCGGCGGTCCGGCCGCCAGCAGCCGCAGGCAGGCCATCCCGGCGTCCGTGATGGCCAGGAATTCCAGCTCTTCGTCGTCGGCCGCCGGGTACTCCTGCCGTAGGTCGTCGGTGACCGCGAAGACGATGCCGCCCACCGGCTCGACCAGCCCCGACCGGACGGCCTCGCGCAGCGCTTCGAGGGTGCTGGGCAGATAGATCCTCATGGGCCCGTTCCCCCGGGTCGGCCCGTTTCGGTGCTCGCCTGCGAACCACCGAGCAGCTCGTCGAGAGCCTCCTCGATGTGTTCGGCGAAATCAGCCAGCTCCGGAACGGCCTCCCGGTCCGCCGTCAGGCCGAAGTAGATCCGGCCGAGGTACGAGGTGCAGGCGACGGCGATGGCGTGCCCCCGACCGAGTGGCGCGACCGGGAACATCGCCCGGACTGGCCAGCCGGCGGCATAGAGCTGATCCTGCGGGCCGGGCGCGTTCGTGATCAGCACGTCGTAGGCGCGGCTGGAGAGCTGACCGGCGACCCTCGCGCCCAGCGCGTGAAGAGTCGGCGGCGCGAATCTTCCGAGCCGGAGGAGCGCGTCGGCGCTGATCTGCCGGCCGCCGGCCAGGTGCGCGTCCATCGCGAACGAAACCTGGTGCAGACGCATCACCGGGTTGGGCTCGGCGACCGGTAATTCCACCAGGTAGGACACCACGGCATCGGGATCTCCGTCGCTCTGTACCCCGCCTCGCGGTCCGCGGTCCGCTCTCACCGACATCGGGACCAGCGCGCGCAACACAGTGCGGGCGGTGACTGCAGCCCCGCGCGAGAGCAACCAAGACCGTAGAGCGCCGGTCAGCACGGTCAGCACCACGTCGTTGACGGAGCCGCCGTGCGCCGCGCGAATGGCCCTGACCGCTGCCAGATCCAACTGCGCAGTCAGGAACCGCCGCTGCCCGTTCCCCGCCGCGGTCAGCACCGGCTCGGGACCCGCCCGCACCGTGCTGCGCATCAGCCCCGCAAACTCCGCCACCATCCGCGTCGCCCGGACGAGCGTCGAACCGGTGTCGACCGCGGCCATCCGGACGAGCTCGACCAGCTCGGTCGGCTTGCCGGCAAGGTCGGCCACCGCGTCGACCAACAGGTCGGCGTCGCTCGGCGAAGGAGCCGGCATCCACGGCTCTTCGGGGAGCCTGCGCGGTCGCGCGGTCCCGTCGAGGATCGCAGCTGCGACGTCGACCGCGCCCATCCGGTCGACGAGCGCGCAGTGCGTCTTGTTGACGAG
>JBBRDH010000050.1:0-32800 GCA_038204125.1 Mycobacteriales bacterium | reverse complement strand
AGTCGCTCGAGGTCCACATCACCGTCCGGACCGATCCGGCCGACCCGGCCTCCGAGATCGGCCGGACCGACCTGATGGAGAACAAGGCCACCGGAGGCAACTTCGGCGCCGGCACCGCCGGCATGACCCTGCAGCAGGCGGTCTTCGCCGGGCTGGTCGACCCGGGCAACCTGGTCGCCGTGCGGGAGATCGTCGGGACCACCCCGGCCGATGCCGCGGCGTCGATCGACACCGCGGTGTTCCAGGGCCCGTCGGTCAACTACACCATCACCCCGGGAGCCAATCCCGGCCAGGTCCTGGTCACCCAGGTGGGTCCCAACATCGTCGGCCAGAACGTCAGCGACGGCACCGACACGCTCACCAACATCGAGCGGCTGACCTTCTCCGACGGCAACGTGTCGCTGCTTCCGCCGGGGGCCCCGTTCGTCGATCCGGTCAACAGCGCGACCGCCAGCAGCGGCTCGGCCACGGTCGACTTCACCCCGCCGGCCAGCACCGGACTCCCGCTGACCGGCTACACGGTGGAGGCTGTTCCGACAGCCGGTGGCGCCACGATCTCCGGAACCGTCACCGACGGCCTGGCCATCAATGCCACTGTCAATGGACTGATCGACGGCACCAGCTACCAGCTTCGGGTGGCGGCCAGCAACCCGATCGGCACCGGCGCCTTCTCGGGCCTGTCCAACATCGTCACCCCGCTCGCTCCTGTGGTCCTCACCGTTCCCGACGCGCCGGTCATCGGTACGGCGACCGCCGTGGGCTCCTCCGTCACGGTTACCTGGACCGGATCGATCAGCGACGGCGGCACCCCGATCTTCGGATACGAGGTGCAGGCCTACGTGAACGGCGTCGCGGACGGTTTCCCGCAGTCGGTGTTCGATCCGACTCTGACCAGCCTCGACTACAGCGGACTGGCCACCGGGGTCGTGTACACCTTCCGGGTGGTGGCGTTCAATGCTGTCGGCGACTCCGCCCCGTCGGCCTTCTCCAACTCGGCAACGCTGATCAGCGTGCCTGGCGCTCCGACCATCGGAACGGCGACCCGCGGCAACGCCGCGGCCACCGTGACGTGGACGGCGCCGGCGAACGACGGCGGCTCGGCCAATACCGGCTACTCGGTACAGGCCTTCATCGCCGGGGTGGCCGATGGCGCTCCGCAGGTCGCGTTGGCCGGCGCCACCAGCCTGACGGTCACCGGTCTGATCAACGGCGTGGCTTACACCTTCCAGGTGTCGGCGGTCAACGCGGTCGGTACCGGAAGTCCGTCGGCGGCGTCCAACGCCGTCACGCCGGCCACCGTCACGGGTGCGCCGACGATCGGCGCGGCCACCGCAGGAAACGCGTCGGCGACGCTCAGTTGGACGGCGCCGGGCAACACCAACGGATCGGCGATCACCGGTTATTCGGTGCATGTGCTGAACCCGGTCACCAACGCGGTGCTCAGTACCCGCACCGTGACCACGCCGGTGACCACCCTGCTGGTGACCGGGTTGACGAACGGCGTCGCGGTCAGTTTCGAGGTCGCAGCCATCAACGGAATCGGCACGGGCGCATTCTCGACCCGCGCTAACACCGAGACACCGTACTCAACGACCGCGCCCGGCGCGCCCAACGGCGTGACGGCCACCGCGGGTAACGCCTCGGCGACGCTGAGTTGGACGCCGCCGGTTAAGACCGGCGGGTCGGCGATCACCGGCTACTCCGTGCATGTGCTCAACCCGGTCACCAACGCGGTGCTCAGTACCCGCACTCTGACCACGCCGGTGACCACCCTGTCGGTGACCGGATTGACGAACGGTGTCGCGGTCAGTTTCGAGGTCGCAGCTGTCAACTCGGTCGGAACGGGCGCGTTCTCGACCCGGTCCAACACCGTCACACCGGTCGCCCCGGCCACCGTCGCAGGCGCTCCGGCGATCGGAGCGGCCACCGCAGGTAACGCCTCGGCGACGCTGAGTTGGACGGCGCCGGTTAACACCGGCGGGTCGGCGATCACCGGTTATTCGGTGCATGTGCTGAACCCGGTGACCAACGCGGTGCTCAGTACCCGCACCGTGACCACGCCGGTGACCACCCTGTTGGTGACCGGATTGACGAACGGCGTCGCGGTCAGTTTCGAGGTCGCAGCTGTCAACGGGGTCGGCACGGGCGCGTTCTCGACCCGGTCCAACACCGTCACACCGGTCGCCGCAGTGGTCCTCACCGTTCCGGGCACCCCGGCAACTCCGACGGCCGTCCGGGGCAACGCCTCCGCCACGGTCAACTGGGTCGCACCTGCCACCGGTGGCTCGGCGATCACCCGGTACGACATCAAGGTCGTCACCAGCGCAGCTCCGACCATCCAGGTCGGAGTGTTGCGAACGGCGACACCGACGTTGCGCAGCGTGGTAGTCACCGGCCTCACCAACGGCACCGCGTACAGGTTCCAGGTCCGGGCAGTCAACGGGGTCGGAAACGGCGCGTTCTCCGCCCTCTCGGCGGCGGTCACGCCGGCCACAACCCCGGCAGCCCCCGGCGGCATTCTTGCCACCGCGGGCGTCGCGGGCGGTTTGATCACCGCCAGTGTCGGCTGGACGGCATCGGCAGCGAACGGGTCCCCGATCACCGGCTACCGGGTTGCCGCGCAGCGGTTCAGCGCGACCGGGGCGGTATTGAGTACGACGACGTCTCTGGTGCAGCCGGCCACCGCCCGGTCGCTGTCGATGACCCTGCCGGTGCTGGGTAACTACCGCTTCGTGGTCTCGGCCATCAACGCGGTGGGGACGACGGCCTCGGTCCGGTCGAATCTGGTCGCCGGGAGGTAGCTCCAAGGAGTAAGTGCACAGCACATCGAATCTCACGGCACGTCGAATTCCACAGCAGGGCCGGACCGCAGCGAAGCGGTCCGGCCCTGCTGCTGTCCGGCCCTGCTGTCCGGCCTGTCAGGCATCTTGCGCTGCCAGGCATCATGCCCCGGAGTTGCCAGCGGCCGGTCAGGCGAGGACGACCACGGCCCTGCATCCGAGACTCTGCGCGATCGAACCGGCGACCCGCGGCAGCGAGACCGCGCACACCGCGTGCCGGCCCGGCGTCGCGGCGATCGGGACCCCGAACCCATGCGCGCCGGCCACCCCCAGCGCCCGGTTGACGTCGGGCCGGGCCGACGTGGCGCTCAAGATCGCGGACGGCCTGCCGTCGATGCTCACAGTGACCCGGTTGCCGTGCACCGTGTCCCGGGGATCGAGAGCCCAACCCCTGACCCTCAGCAGATGCCGCCCCCCGGCCACACCGTCGAAGACGCCGCGGGTAGCGGTGTAGGTGTTGACCGGGCGACAGCCCAAACCGAGCGGCTGCGAAGCGGTCCCAGCCGCTCGCGCGGTCAGGCACACCTGGTGCCGACCGGCCGGCACCGAAAAGCCGATGGCGAAGCCGTGCACACCACCGATGCCGAAGATCCGGTTGACGTCGGGGCGCAGGACCGAACCGGCGGCGAACGAGGAGATGCCGACTCCGTCCATCGAGATCGACACCGGCGCTGCCGCGGCCGGATTGCGCCGGTCGTACGCCCAGCCCCGAACGATGAAACCGGTCACGACCGACCCGGTCCGGCGCGGCACCACTCCGTCGAAGTGGCCGCGCACCGCAAGTGGCGCAGCGACCGGCGTCACCGATCCGCTATCGGCGACGGTGGCACCCCGGTAGTGCCAGTAACCCATCGTGTCGCGGCCGGCCCAGCTCATCCACTGCTGAATCTTGATGTTCTGACCAGTGGTGGGGGCGGCAGCCATGGCCGGTTGGCCGTTCGGCGCAATGCCGAGGTAGATACCGGCGTGATAGGCCGGACCGGCGCCGCCATTGCCCAGGAGGACGACGTCGCCGGGGACCGGACGGGTGGTGCGGCTGAATTGCCCGGACAGCCGGATCATGCTGTCCCCGGAACCACCGCCGATGTCCACGCCGAAGGCGTACGCGTACAGCTCCCTGACGAATCCGGAACAGTCGACCCGGCTCCGAAGGGGTGCCGGGCGTGCTCCGTGCCCGCCGCCGTACAGATAGGGGATGCCCATTCCGGTTTGGGCAACCGCCTGCGCCGCAAGCCTTGTCAACCGGCCGGTGGCCACAGCGGCAGCCATCGCAGTCGGGGTGGCTGTCACCCGGCCGACGGCAGCAGCCGTTGCTGAGGAAGTTCTGATCGCCGACCCGGCCGGTGTCGACGCCGCTGTCGGGCCGGCGACGGTGGTGAGCAGAATGGCGGTGACGGTCGCAGCGGAAATCCCGCGGCCAAGGCACTGGACGAGTCTCAAAAGGGCTCCATCGTTGGCGGCGATGCGCGGTGGCATCGCCGTTCGGCATGCATGAACCGGCCACAACCTCCTGCGGTCGCAGCCTGCAACGCATCTGGTGGGTATCGCCGCCGTCGGTGGATCCGGCGGCCAAACAAGGTAGAGGGCCGACTGCAAGCCGACGCGCCGTACCGAGGATCACGATCGTGACACAGTTGCGCCACGTTTACACCCGCGGGCTTCGGATTTTTTTGCGCCGGGTAATCGGCGGCTGCCCCTGACGGGTGATGCCTTGACCGTGACGCGCAACAATCGTGTGATGTGCGGGCGCTACGCGGTGAGCCGGGAAGATGACGAGTTGGCCGGTTTGTACGGCGCGCTGGTTTGGGGGGACCGGCTGGCACCGTCGTGGAATGTGGCGCCGACGGACCCGGTCCGGGTGATTCTCGAACGCCCGCCGAGGGACCAGCCGGACGCCCCAACCCAGCGCCTGCTCCGAACGGCCCGGTGGGGGCTGGTGCCCAGCTGGGCCAAGAGTCCGGCCGGCGGCGCCCGGCTCATCAATGCCAGGGCGGAGACGGTCACCGAGAAGCCGGCCTTCAAAACGGCGGCCCTCCGGCGGCGGTGCATCGTTCCCGCCGACGGCTATTACGAATGGGAATCGCGCCCCGGTGGCAAGCAGCCCTTCTTCCTGCACCTCCCGGATCGGGTGTTGTCGATGGCCGGCCTGTACGAGCTGTGGCCCGACCCCGCCAAGGACAAGGACGATCCCGAAAGGTGGCTGTGGACAGTCGGTATCGTCACCACGACCGCGTCGGACGCGCTCGGCCGTATCCACGACCGCAGCCCGTTGGTGCTGCCCGAATCCCTGCTAGGCGACTGGTTGGATCCGCGGCTGACCGATCCGGCGACGGTGCGGTCGATGGTGGAATCCGTTCCGGAGCCGGCGTTGCAGCCGTATCCGGTCAGCACCGCAGTGAACAGCGTGCGCAACAACGGGCCTGCGCTGGTGACGCCGGTCGCCGATTGACCGAACCTCTTCCTGGACCGATCGACAGGGTCCGAGCGCCTTGGCTGTGCCCGGCTCAGGCTCCGCCCTGGCAACCGAAAGCCAGCACCACGCCCTCGACCGCGCAGGACTCAACGATGACCGATCTGCCGATGTCCCGACGCACCGCACTGGCCGGCCTGGGTGGGACCGCCATGCTCGGCGCCCTGTCGGCCGGTGTGCTGGCCGGCCCCGACGCATCGACGGCGGTCCCTCCGATGACCGTCCCCCCGCCGACCGGGGGGCCGGACCATGACAATCCGCCCCCGAAGAACCCGCGAACCGAGCGCCGGGTCAGTGCCCTGCTCCGGCGGATGACATTGGCCGAGAAGCTGGGTCAGTTGCAGCTCGTCGGTAATGAGGACCTGGCCAGGACGGCGCTGGCCGGGACGCCGTGCGGCGGCGTGTTCTCGGTGGTCGGTGCGGCCAAACTCAATACGCTGCAACGGTTGGCGGTGCAGCACACCCGGCTGGGCTGCCCGCTCATCCTCGGTCTCGACGTCATCCACGGATATACCACGAACCTCCCGATCCCCCTGGCGCAGGCGTCCAGCTTCGATCCGCAGGTGGCGCAGAGTGATGCGGTCACCTCCGCCGCCGAGGCCAGGCGGAGCAGGATCACCTGGACCTACGCACCGATGATGGACGTGACCCACGAACCGCGCTGGGGGCGGATCGCCGAGGGCGGCGGCGAGGATCCGTACCTGGCTGCCCGAATGGCAGTGGCCAAGGTCCGCGGCTACCAGGGGGAGGACTACTCGGCAAAGGACAAATTGGCGGCCTGCGCCAAGCGCTATGTCGCTTACGGGGGGGCGGAGGGCTGCCGTGACTACAACACGGTCGATGTCTCGATCCAGCAATTGCACAATCACTATCTGGCGCCGTTCAAAGCGTCGATGGCGGCCGGGGTCGCCACCGTGATGGCCGCGTTCAACACCGTGTCCGCGGTACCGGCCCACGCCAATACCTACACGTTGCGGGACGTGCTGAAACACCGCTACGGGTTCGACGGATTCGTGGTCAGCGACAACATCGGAATTGCGGAATTGATCATGCACGGGGTGGCCGGCGACGGTGCGGACGCCGCGGCCGCCGGTATCAACGGCGGGGTCGATATGGAGATGGTGTCGACCAATTATGTCGACTTCGGCAAACAACTGCTTGCCCAGGGCCGGATCTCGCAGCCCGAGATCGACGATGCGGTGCGCCGGATTCTGCGGGTGAAGTTCGCCCTCGGCCTCATCGAACGTCCCTATGTCGATGAATCGAGAGAGACGGTCGCCGGGTCGGCAGCGGCGAGAGCAGCGGCAAGGGCCGCCGCCGGGCGCTCGATGGTGTTGTTGAAGAACGACAACGCGCTGCTACCGCTGCAGAAGAGCTTCACAGTTGCGGTGGTCGGTCCGCTGGCCACCGCAACCTTTGACCTGAACGGTACCTGGTCGGGCCTAGGGGTCAGCGCACCCGGGTCACCTTCACCCTTCGCACCGCGGACGCCGGCTTCTACGACGACCACGCGAACTTCGTGGTGGAGAAGGGCCTCATCGAGGTCTACGTCGGCAACAGCTCCGCCGCAGATCACAACGCGACTTTCACCTTTGTCTGAAGAATCACAGTCGGAGAACGCGCAGAGCCTCGGCCCAGGCAGGGTCCAGGAAGTATCCGGAGTGGGCGAGAATTCGCCGGTGGGGCAGTGTCTCGCCATCGGTTGGAATGGGATCGAGGAGCCGCCATTCCGCTTCGCATTCGCGGACGCCGCCGGGCCTGATCACATCGGGCACCGCCACCGGGGTCAGTCCCTGTCCGGTGAGCCGGCGCGAGGTGGGCGGTTCCGTCATGCTGCGGTTGGTGCTCAACACCTGACCACCGATCGGGTCCGTCTCGCGCAGCAGGCTGATCCACCGCGGCGCCCGCCCCGGTGACGCCCGTCCGGCTGGTCCCCCTTCGCCCTCACCGTTGAAGGCGGCGACGAAATCCTGGAGGAATTGCAGGTTGACGTAAGCCGGAAAGCCTCGGGCGTAGGCCAGTTGCAGCTGCGAACCGAAGGTCAGCAGGGCGATCTCGTCGAGCCGCACCGGGCGTGCCTCCGGGAGCGGGTAGACGAGGTCGGAGCCGAATCGTAGGCCGGCCACCGCAGCCAGAGCCACCAGGCTGCCCTGGCTGTGCGCGGCCAGCACCACCCGGTCGACAGGCGGATCGAACTTGGCGCAGGTGCACACGGTGCGGTGGCCGGCCGGAGCGGCGCAGAGCCCGAGATAGAAGTAGATCCGCCGCCGCAGCTGATCCAGGGCCTTTGCCGTGTACGGGGGCGGCACCAGCGGGTGCGCCGCCCGCGGCCAGAAAGCGACGATGTCCCACACGACGTTGATGCTCCGGCGTAACTTGCTGTCGGACAACGATTTCCGTCCCAGGTAGATCAATCCGGCGCCGAGCCCGAGCAATACCAGGGAGCCCGTAGCAATGAACGCGGGGCCCCCGTAAGAGCGGCAGCTGATCAGCGCACCGACGAAGCGCCAAGTCTCCGGCCCGGTGGTCGAGACGCATTCGGTGCCGGTCGGATCGGTGCGGTCGATCAGCGCGGCGAGGGTGGTCGGAACGGCCAGGATCAGCCCGAAGATCGCCACCGTGGCGAAGATCCATTCCACGTGCATTTTGATCCTGGCCAGCCACCAGGCCGACGCGACGCGGGCAATACTGCTGCGGGACAGGTCGTCCGGGTGCGCCAGGCCCGGTTCGTCCCCGGTGACGTCCGTCGGCGCTGCCTGCGGCCCCGACGCGGCGTGCGGCTCGATGTTATGGGCCAGTCGCACCGCCTCGCCGAATCGGTTGCGGGCCAGAGACTTCAGGGCGAACAGGACCACCCCGATGACGATGAACTCGACCAGGGTCATTCCCCAGGCATGCGCAATTCGCAGATAGACCGACGGAGACGTCAGCCGCCCGGCCCCGACGGTTCTGCGCAGTGCCTGTTGTAGGGCGACAACCACGCCGGTCCCGAATCCGACGCCCAGGAACATGCCGACGCTGGCCAGCACCGGAGCGGCCATGCCCGAGAGATACCTGCCGAACGGACCGCGCCGGCCGGCGGATTCGGCTGCCGCCCGGCCAGTTGCAGCGACGCGGGCACCGATGGGGGCCTGCCGAGTTGCGCCGGTGGCGGCCAGAGCGGCGCAGGCAACCGCCAGCACGGCGATCCCGGCGAGCGCTGCCACCAGCGCGGCGAACGTGGCGTCGGCGATGCCGGGCAGCACCCCCCGGCCGGCCGGAATGCTGCCGTCGATGAGGTGCTGCACCGTCTGGCGGGGAATTCCGCGGGCCCGGACAACTGCCAGGAGCGACGCGAGCAGAACGCCCGCTCCGCCAGCCACCACGATCCGGCCGGTGACCCTAATGATCATCCGCCGACCCGGGCTGCGTTCGTTGTGCGGATTACCGATCAGCACCACGGCCAGGAGAGCCGCCACGAGCACCAGCAGGCACGCAGTCGATCCGGGGTGGCGCAACCACTGGCCGAAACCGGCCCGGCCACCGCCGCCGTCGGCGATGGAAAACCCCAGCAGAGCGAGCGTCGCCCAATCTGCTGAAAGGTGGATGTTCCGCAGCGTCGGAATGTCGGGATCGCCGACGTCGAACTCCCGTCCGGTGAGCTTCGATGCGCGGGCGAGTGCGACCGCACCGACCCACTGCCTGGGTCGGTCCGTCGCAGGAGACTGCGTGTCGGGTTGATCCGCGACCGGCGCGACCGGCTCGCCGGCGCCTGGGGCCTGGCCACCGCCGAACCACAGCGCCAGCAGGGGGATCGCCGCGGACAGAAAAAGCGCGCCGAGCAGGACTCCCCGTGGATCCGGCAACCGGGCGGTGACCGACCCACGAGCCGGCAGAGCGGTCCACTGCCACGCCAGCAGGTCGACCAGCGCCTCCGCAATGGCGAGGGTGAGGGCCAGTGACAGCACCAGCCCGAGCACCCGGAGAGCGGCTTCACAGATAATCTGGACTGCTTTACCGAGCCGGGCACCTCGACCTAGCGGGGGTGCCGGCAAAGTGAAATGTGCGGCATTGACGAGCCCGAACGGCACCAGCAGGAGCCACAATGCCTTTCGCCACGTTCCCGAGGTCAGCTGGCCCCAGTTGTATGCCTCGACTATGTGGTCCGACCCGGCCGACCCGCCCCGGAGCTGACCACCCCCGCCATCTGCCGAGCCGGCCCCGCGATCGGGGACATCGCAAACCCGTTGATGGAACGACGTCTGGTCATCACCTGCCACCTGGACGACGTCCGCTGCGGTCAGCGGGACGTCGATCGACGCTTGCAACATTTCGTGCGGAGGGGTGCCGCTCACCCCGTGAATACGCAATTCGGCGATTCGGGTCACGCCGGCCTCCGGACGATTGTCAATCGACTCAGGAGAAGTATCCGGCAAATCCGCATCGCCCGTCCGGCGAACGGGACAAATCAATGGACGTCAGTCGGCCGATGCCACCGGATGGGCCGCCCAATCCCCGCAACCGCAAGATTCCCGGTGCTTGAAGACCCCGGCCAGTCGTTCGGTGCGCGCCGGCCCCGTGTATTTGCCGATTCGCTGGAGGACCATGGTCACCGCGCGGTGCGCGATCAGCTGGGTGGGCTGAGCGATCGCGGTCAGCGCCGGGGTGAAGACGTCGGCCCAGTCGAAGTCGTCGAAGCAGGCCAGCTTGATGTCCTGCGGTACCCGCAGTCCCAGCGCGCCGAGAGCGCGCAGGGTGCCGATGGTCATGAAATTGTTCCCGATGACCAGGGCGGTCGGTGGCTTCGGCAATCCCATCAGTCGGTGCAGGGCCTCGGTCGCCGCGTCGGCGTTGGAATTGCCAGTGACCACCAGGGCCGGGTCCGATCGGATCTGGTGCCGCCGCAGACCCAACCGGTAACCGGAAACTCGTTCCAGGGTGGTCTGCAAACCGGGACGGCCCGCGATCAGCCCGATCCGGCGGTGTCCGTTTGCCGCCAGGTGCGCGGTGAGAGTTGCCGCGGATTCGACGTTCTCGACCCCGACCTGATCGAAATCGTCCGCTGCGCAGCGATCCACCAGGGCGGTGGGCACCTGCATCCGGCGAAGATATTGCAGGGCCGGGCCGGTCGGACCGGTGGCCGTGGCAAGGAGAATTCCGTCCACCCGCCGTTGGTGCAGCGAACGGACGACATCGAACTCCTCGGCCGCATCATCGTGGGTGTCGGCCAGCAGCAATGTACTTCCTGCCGCCCGCACCTCGGCGTCGATGCCGGCGACCAGTTCGGCAAAGTAGAAATTGGAGACCGCCGAGACGGCGAGGCCGATGGTCGCGGTACTCGAAATCGCCAGTGAGCGAGCCAGCGTGTTCGGCATGAATCCGGTGCGGTCGATGACCGCCAGCACCCTGGCCCTGGTTTCGGGGCTGATGGCCCGCGTCTTGTTCACGACGTGGGACACCGTGGTGACGGAGACACCGGCCTCACGGGCGATATCAGCCATCGTTGTCAAATCGTCACCTCCGATTTCTTCCAGGACCGACAGACTGGACGACGCGCACGCCACGGAACGGAGAAAAATCAGGCAAGCGCTTGCGCAACCGCTTGCGATAGTCCATTCTAACCATGGATGTGATCGAGACGACAGATCCGATCGGCTGCCCGCCGGCAGATCTTCGGCCGGTCAGATCGGTGCGAGGTCGCAGGACGTCAATCCCGGTGTTCTCGTCGAATTCACCGGCAACCCTGATCGAAGGAGAAGTAATGCAACGAAGCAAAACCGGTTTGTCGATGCGAATCGTCCCGCTGACCGTGTTGACCGCCGCCGCCCTGGTGCTCAGCGCCTGCGGCAGCAGCACTCCCGCCGCCTCCTCGACCAACGCCCCCAGTTCGTCGGCCGCCGGATCATCGGATACCGCTGCCGCCAGCAGCTCGGCCGCCGGCTCGTCGGACACCGCCGCCAGCAGTTCGGCCGCCGGCTCGTCGGACACCGCCGCCGGCAGTTCGGCCGCCGGCTCGTCGGACACCGCCGGGGCCAGCAGTTCGGCCGCCGACACCAATTCCAGCGCAGCGGTTCCCACCGGTGACAGCGTTGCGGTCACGCTGATCACGAAGAACTCGACGAACCCGTTCTTCATCGCCATGCAGAACGGCGCGAAGGCGGCCGCGGCCAAGGACAACGTCAAGATCACCATCGCCTCCGGCAAGGCCGACGGAGACGAGGACGGTCAGGTCCAGGCCATCGAGAATGCGATCTCCCGTGGTGACAAGGGCATTCTGATCACCCCGAACGGCCCAGGTGTCAACCCGGCCATCAAGAAGGCCCGGGACGCCAAGATGTTCGTCATCGCCCTGGACACCCCGCCGGACCCGGCCGACACGGTCGACATCACCTTCGCCACCGACAACTTCAAGGCCGGTGAACTGATCGGCAAGTGGGCGGCGGTGCAGCTCGCTGGGAAGCCGGCGACGATCGCCCTTCTCGACCTGTTCAACGACAAGATTGTGTCCGTCGACTACAACCGCGATCAGGGCTTCCTGACCGGCATGGGCATTCCGACCAAGGACAAGCAGAAGAACGGCGACGAGGACAAGACCGGCAAGTACTCCGGCGGCGACTACAAGATCATCTGCAACGAGCCCACCCAGGGCAGCCAGGACGGCGGCAAGACCGCCATGGAGAGCTGCCTGGCCAAGAATCCCGACATCAACGTCGTCTACACCCTCAACGAGCCGGCCGCGGCCGGCGCGAAGGCCGCTCTGGATGCGGCCGGTAACAAGGGCGCGATCATCGTCTCGGTCGACGGCGGCTGTGAAGGTGTCGGAAACGTCAAGTCCGGTGTCATCGGCGCCACCTCGCAGCAGTACCCGCTGCGGATGGCCCAGCTCGGCGTCGACGCCATCGCCACCATCGCGCGGGGCGGCGCCGCTCCGAAGGTCAGCCCAGGCCTGAGCTTCTACGACACCGGCGTCGCGCTGGTCACCGACAAGGCGGCCACCGGAATCGAGAGCATCACGACCGACGCCGGCAAGAAGATCTGCTGGGGCTGATCCTGCCCAGATCCGGCGCCTTATCGCACGTTTTCGACGGGCCGGCCCGATTGCCTCACGAGGTGGTCGGGCCGACCCGGCGCATGACCAGGGTCTATATTTTTCGGACATTCCACCCGCCGGGGTAGAGGGGACTTGAAGTGACAGCCATCCAGCATCAGCCACCGACGAGTGCGGCGGAGCAGTTCGCCCAGCGCCGCCAATCACCGGTCCAGCGAATCCAGCACCTGCTCCATTCACATCCCTCGATCAGCCCGTTCCTGGTCCTGGTGGTCTCGTTCATCATCTTCACCGTGATCAACCCGAGGCTGGCCCAGCCCGGGAACGTCTCGCTGATCTTCCAGCAGGTGGCGGTGATCGCGGCCTTGGCAATCGGCCAGACCCTGATCATCCTGACCGCCGGTATTGATCTGTCGGTCGGCGCGCTCACCATTCTGGCCATGCTGCTGATGGCCAGACTGGCTGCCAACAACGGGGTTCCGGCGATTCTTGCGCTGATCATCGGGATTGCGGCCGGAGCCTTGGGCGGTTACCTCAACGGTCTCCTGGTGACCAGGCTGCGGCTGCCACCGTTCATCGTCACCTTGGGCACGCTGTCCATCTTCACTGCGCTTGCCCTGCTGTATTCGAAGGGCCAGAGTGTCCAGGCCTCGCGTCTGCCGGGGCTGTTGAACTGGACCGGCAAGGTCATTTCGATCGGCAGTTTCCGCATCACCACCGGAGTTTTGATGGTGGTGGTGCTGGCTGCCGTGGTGGCCTTCATCCTCAACCAGACTGCCTGGGGCCGGCATGTGTTCGCCGTCGGTGACGACATCGAGGGCGCGCGGCTCGCGGGTATCCAGGTCAACCGGGTGCTGGTCGGTGTGTATGCCGGCGCCGGGCTCATCTTCGGGATCACCGCCTGGGTACTGATCGGCCGCGCCGGCACGGCCAGCCCGAACGCAATTCTCGATGCCAACCTGGAGAGCATCACCGCCGTCGTCATCGGCGGAACCAGCCTCTTCGGCGGCCGGGGCGCCATCGGCGGCACCATGCTCGGGGCGCTCATCGTCTATGTGTTCCGCAGCGGACTGTCGCTGGCCGGGGTGGACGACCAGTGGCGGGTGCTGGCCACGGGTGTTCTCATCATCGTCGCGGTTTCCATCGACCAGTGGATCCGAAAGGTCAAGGCCTGATCATGTCCTCTCCCGTACTCGACAAGACCGCGACATCCGCGGGCAGTTCCCCCAAACCGATCCTGTCGGCCCGCAACCTGATCAAGACCTACGGGCGGGTGGTGGGTTTGGACGGGGTCGATCTCGACCTGTATCCCGGTGAGGTGCTCGCCATCATCGGCGACAACGGCGCCGGCAAGTCGACCCTGATCAAGGCGCTCACCGGAGCCGTGACCCCGGACTCCGGCGAGGTGTTCATCGACGGCGAACCGGTTCACTTCAAGACGCCGATGGATGCCCGCAACGCCGGCATCGAAACCGTTTACCAGACGCTTGCGGTGGCGCCGGCGCTGGACATCGCCAGCAATCTGTTCCTGGGCCGAGAGATCAAGCGCCCGGGTGTGCTGGGCAGTGTCTTCCGGATGATGGACAAGAAGAAGATGAAGGAGCGGGCGGCGACGTCGATGGCCGAACTGGGCATCGGCACCATTCAGAACATGGGCCAGGCGGTGGAGACCCTGTCGGGCGGTCAGCGGCAGGCCGTCGCCGTCGCCAGGGCGGCCGCCTTCGCCACCCGATTCGTGGTCCTGGACGAGCCAACCGCGGCGTTGGGGGTCAAGGAGACCGGGCAGGTACTCAACCTGATCCGCAAGGTCAAGGCCAAGGGCCTGCCGGTCATCCTGATCAGCCACAACATGCCCAACGTCTTCGAGGTGGCCGACCGGATCCACATCGCCCGGCTAGGCGGCTGCGCCGGGGTGATCACCCCTCAGTCGCACACACCGACCGAGGCGGTGGCCATCATGACCGGCGCCACCACGCTGCAGAAGGGCTGACCACACCCCGGGTCAGGGCTCGGAAACCGGAACCGCCCACCCTCCGCGATGTGCGCGGTGGGTGGGCGGTTCGGTCTACTAGGGCCGGGCCGATGGACCCGGTCGATCACACTCCGGCGGCGGTGATGATGGCGTCGGTGGCGAACCCGGCGAACAACCCGAGGAGCAGGCCGAAGGCAACCAGATCGCTGCGCTTGGCGCGGCCGGCCACCCCGAGCAGCTCGGCGATGACGTAGACGATCGACCCGGCCGCGAGGCTGAGGAAGACCACACTGAGCGGCTCGGAGGTGAAGCTGTGCCCGATGATCGTGCCGAAAAAGGTCGGACCGCCGGCGATCGCGGCCATCCCCAGCAGAAAACCCCAACCCGGCCGCACGAGCGCGCCCGTCGAGTCGGTATCGCCGGCCAACGGTGCCACGATTCCGAAGCCCTCGGTCGCATTGTGCAGGGCGAAGCCGATCACCAGCAGCGTGGCCAGGGCGATCTGGCTGCTGGCCGCGGCCTGGCCGATCGCCAGCCCTTCAGCCAGATTGTGCAGGCCGATGCCGATCGCGATCATCAGTGACCGACGCCGTGCCACACTCCAACCCGCAACGCCGCGGATGGCGGTCAGTTCGGCGGCGGCCATCGCACCCGGCCCGAACCGGCTGGTGGCTCCGGCCGACGCCCGCCGGGCAAGTCCCCGGTCGTAGCCGACCAGGGCAAGTAGGCCGACCGCAAGTCCCCCGATGAAAAGGCCGCCGTAGCCGAACGCCGGGCCGAGACCACCCGTGCCCTCGTGCACGGCCGCCAGCGCCGCGTCGATCGGCCCCCAGGCCGCCGACAGCACGTCCCACACCAGGAAAAGCAGAATGCCGACCGCGGTGGCGTTCAGAAAGACCCGCATGGCCGGCATCGGGCGCCGCAACCTGGCGATCGGCAGCCCGGCGATGATCGTGACGCCGGCGATGAAACCGAGGAGCATGGTCGTGCCGAGGTCCATCGAGAATCTCCTCATATCTGCAGTGCCGGGCAACTGATGCCGGGTGATCCGGAATGCCACGACCAACTAGGTAGGGAAGGCAACCCTAACATTGGTTGTCGACGCCTGGACAAGGCGTCGCGCCGTGGCTTGAGTCACAGCCGGACGGCAGGCGCCTGGTGGCCATCGGCCTTGGTGGCCGCGGGGCTGCGCTGGTCCGAGTCGATCGGCGACATAACGGTGTCCGAGGATCGGGCTCGGTCGCTGGAAGTGGGCAACCTAGGACCCAGCCCTGCTACGGCTCCCCTTTACTCAAGGAGCTCGACGCTGCCGTCCCGACCGCGGCGGGGCAGCGGACGGTGGCGGGCAGCCAGCACCGATGGCGGCCGGCCCAACGATGGCGCATCCATGCGAATAGATCGTTACGGCGGATACCGGGCAAACGGCAATGCGTTGGGACGAGATATGTGCCCGTGCTCAGTTGTCAGTTGGGCCATGAGATCGCCGCGCGGGCGAGCTGTCCAACTGGACCTCTGGGTCCCACCGCGTTGAACGGCGGACTAATGATCAAGGACGTTCGGAACTTCCGGCTCGCCCAACGAGGGTCCATTCAGTTTGAATTGGCGGCCCAGACAGATGGAACTCGGCTCATGACGCCATTCGGGTCCGCAATTTCTGGGTCGTCGCGCCCAGAATGCGCGATACCTGCATCTGGCTCAGTCCGATCAGCTCTCCGATTTTGGCCTGGCTCAACTCGTGATAGTAGTAGAGCTCGAGCACCCGACGTTCCCGGTCATCGAGTTCGGCGAGCGCCGGTTGCAGGGCCACCTGGTCCTCTACCCGGTTGAAGTTACGCTCAGCCGGCCGGTCGGGCAGGTTCTGCACGCTGGCGAAAGTGCCGTAGGTGTCGAGGCTGTACGGCCTGGTGGCGAGCCGAGCCAGCCGGAACTGCCCGAGCATTGCCGGCTCGACGCGCAGGGTCTGGGCCAGCTCGGCGTCGACGGGAGGGCGGCCGAGCTCCTGCTCGAGGGCGTGCTCCGCCGTCGCCGCCTCCTGCTTCAGATCGTGAAGCTGCCTGGGCATCCGGATGCTGTAGTTGTAGTCGCGGAAGTAGCGCTTGATTTCACCGGTGATGGTCGGCGCGGCAAATTGCACAAAGCCGTCGCCGACTTCGGGATTCCAGCGTTTGGTCGCTTTCACCAGGCCGAGGCGGGCCAGCTGTTCGAGATCATCAGCCGGAACACCGCGGCCCCGGTAACGCCGGGCAAGAGCGGTCGCCATTGAGAGAAAGGCGACTATGACATCCTGCTCGGCACGCTGAATGCTTTTCGGCTGGCCGGTGAGACGGGCAGCGACGAGAGCATCGAGACAGCTCTGTTGGTGGTCGCAACGTGCTACGGACGATACTGCTGTGCTCATCTTCTACTCCAAGTAGGAGTGGACGGGCACGCTTTTGTACCGTGCACAATGAACCACACTTGTCCAGGCGAAGCAACCGCTGGAGGCGGTCAATCTCTGCAGTTCGCCGGGAGGGTGGCGGGGCGCACACAGTCGACGAGCACGTCATCGAACATCGCCGTCGAACCCGTCGTCGTCGCAATGACCCATCGCCCCTGCCGTCCCCACTCCACCGGGGACCAGGCCTCCGTCTAGCCGGCGGCCAGAATCACTCTATGGCGTGGGGTAACGGACGGACCTAACCCGGTGGCTTCGGTATCGCGCCAGATCCACGCGGCGGAGCTTCTACTGCTGCGGCCGACTGGGTGATGGATGGCAGGTCAGGACACCTTGGGTCACTTCGAAGCGCGGGCTTTTCACCGGTACAGCCAGCGAAGGTGCCCGTCGTGCATGGTGCTCGATCCGGTCCATCTGCCCGGTGGCATTGCCACCAAGTCGAATCAGAGGTACGTTTACGTTGTAAACCCACCGGTTGGTGCTGCCTTCCGGAGCCGCGACGAGGCGGCCGGTTGAGACCGGAGTAGCCACTCCGGTCGTGTTGTGGTGTTGCAAGCGCGCGGTCAAACAACGGCCGCCATGATACCTCCCGTTCGAAAGGACGCCGGTGCGGGAAACCTCGTTCCCTGTTGTCTCCGGGCAGCGCCTGCCCGAGTTCGGTGATCCGACGGCGGTGCCGTGGGGGCTGTGGACGGCCGAAGTAGCTCTTGAGCTACGCGCCGGAGGCCACGATGTCGACGCCACTTCCGACCTGATCGTGGGACGTGCCGTGCGCGTCATTCCATCAGCCGACTGCGCCCGCCTGGTGCGGGTCAAGAGTGCCGAGTTCCGCTCCCTCACCGAGGGCGTCGCTGCTGGGGGTGGTGAGTTGGGCGAACTGCACCGGTCGATGGACCGGGTCGTTGCCGGCGAGACCTCCGCCGTCTCAGCCGGCGTTTCCGTCTCAGGTCTGCCGACGGAATATCAGCAGGGCCTGGCCGGTAGCGGATGGGGCAGTCTGCTGGTGCTCCGGCTCGCGGTGCAGGAGCGTCTCCTGGGCGCTCTGGTGTTGTCATCGGGAAGCCCGACGGCGTTCCCGCCGGAGGTCGTCCGGAGTGCTTGTCTCTATGCCTTGCATGCGGCCGTAGCCATGGCCAATGCGCAGGATCTCGCCAATCTACGTGCCGCCATTGAGGGGCGCGATCGGATCGGCCAGGCCAAAGGGATCCTGATGGAGCGTTACAAATTGACCGACGACCAGGCGTTCATGTTATTGGCCAAGATCTCACAGAACACCAACACTGCTCTGCGACTGGTCGCCGAGCAATTGACCCGGACGGGGGAGCTGCCTTCCGCCGCGCGTCGGTGAACGGGCCGCGCAGGCAGCATCGTCGCTCAGCCGGCAGGCAGAGGTTGCCCGGGCTGCGCGGTCAGGCCCGTTGGGCGGCAGCGACTTCCGGTGTCGAACGCGCTGGGTCGACCCCGCTGAGGTCGATCCGCAGAGGTCGGTCCGATCATGCTGACCCGATGGTGTCGACCCGATGCAGACCGATGATGGCGACGATCGGGTGAGATACCCGGTGACTCGTCTGACTGTTGCGTTCCCGGGGTACAACAACTGCAGACCTGAACAAACTTTCGGCAGGGTCCACGACATACCGGCCTTGTTCCGTCGGCGAGAGGGAGCGGTGCGCAACCGGATGGCTGTTCGCGTTCGAGACTTCATGTCAGTGGCGCCGGCCTGGCTCGCCGGCGCGGCGAGTGTGGTCGAAGCTGCCCGCTGGATGCTCGCCCACGACGACGAACACGTCGCGCTGTGCGAGGAAGACGGAAGGTTTCTGGGTGTGTTGACCGGCGACGACATCCTCTATCGATGTGTGGCATCGGGAGACGACCCGGCGACGACCGCAGCGCAGAGCCTGATGAGCGCCGGATGTCCCTGGGTCGATCCATCCACGACACTTTACGAGGCGATGCAGGTAGCCATCGGACAGTCCTGGCGCACGGTTCCGGTGGTTGACCGGGGGCAGCTGGTCGGCACGGTCGGGCTGGATCAGATCACCGATCAATTGATGATAGCCAATGAAGATCACGGCCCCTGGCCGATGGGCGACTGATGACAGTGCGTACGGCACCTTCGCACTGGGCGGGAAGTTTGACCGGGGCCGGGCCTGGGTATCGATGGCTCCGGGTAGATCCTGGGTGTACATCCTGGGGTATCGACACCTGACGTGCCAGGGGCCCGGAGGTACGGCTTACGTTCCTACGGCGAAGGGGGAGAAACAGCGCTCGGGAAGAGCTGTCGTCCTCGTGGGGATGGCCGGTCGTCAGCTGCGATGAGGGCGCTCCTCAGTGAACGGACCGATGAACGTGATCTGGAAACCTGAGTAGCCGTATCCAACATTGGTTGAACAGCGGCGATCGGTGACAGGCCATGACGGGCAAGCAGCTGGCGGACCGGATGCGAATGCCCTGATATCACCAATCTTTTCCGGGGACCTGGTAAATGGAATTCAGTCGGGCACAATTCGAGCATGAAGGGAAAGGACGAACCATGACAGGAAGCACCGAATACCCCACCGGCCGGACGCCGGGAAGTCGTCACGACTGGAACGACGCCTCGGCGGATGTTGCGGCCGGCGGGTACGCACCGGGCGAATGGGCTGCAGCCGACCTGGCACCGGTGGACCCGGCGTCAGGTCAGACCGGTTATGCCCAGTCGGAGTCGGCCCCCGAGTCCAAGACGGAGGTGGCCAAGGAAGCCGCGCAGGTCGCGAAGGGTCAGGCCGCAGACGTCGCCGGGACCGCCGGAGAAGCCGCTTCACACGTGGCCGGTGTCGTCAAGGAGCAGGTCGCCGACGTGTCGGCGGAGGCCGGCCGCCAGGTCAAACACCTTGCCTCCCAGGCACAGTCCGAGTTGGCCGGACAGGCTTCGACGCAGCAGCAACGCGCAGCCGCTGGCCTGCGGTCGGTGGGCGGCCAGCTGAAGTCTCTGGTGGACGGATCACCGCAGCAGGGCATGGTCTCAGATCTGGCCGCCCAGGGCGCCGACAAGGTGCATGAAATTGCCGGCTGGCTCGAGAACAGGGACCCCGCCCAACTTCTCGCCGAGGTCAAAACCTTCGCCCGGCGCCGGCCCGGCGTTTTCCTGGCAGTGGCACTGGGAGCTGGAGTGTTGGCCGGGCGACTGGCCCGCGGATTGACCTCCGACTCAGATGCTCCCGATCCGACAGCTTCCGCCAACCGCCCCACCAGTGCCCTGACCCCGGTGCAGTCGGCCGGCCAGTTGGGTTATTCGGTCGGGACGGCGGGGTACCCGGCACAACCCAGCGGCTACCCAAGCCCTGAATTCGCCAATCCGGCCTACGTCAACCCGGCCTATGCCGGCCCAGACTCCACCACCCCGGCCTACGCCCAGCCGACCTTCGGCGACCAGGGCGGATATGACGAGAGCGGCTACGGCCGGGGACCGGGAACGGGTGGTGGATTGTGAGCCATCCGGTTGAGGCTCCGGTCGAGTCTGGCCGGTCGCTGGGTGAACTGATCGGCGAGGTCACCTCAGATCTTTCCACCCTGATGCGGCAGGAAGTCGAACTCGCCAAGGCCGAGCTCACCCAATCGGCCAAACGCGCCGGTAAGGGCGCCGGCATGATGGGCGGGGCGGCATTCGCCGGTTATATGGCGGTCCTGTTCCTCTCGATCGCAATCTGGTGGGCACTCGGTGTCCATATCGGCCACGGTTGGTCGGCCCTGATCGTCATGCTGATCTGGGGGGTCGTCGGTGCCGTGTTGTACACCATGGGCCGCAGGGAGATGCAGGCCGTTCGCGGGCTCGACCGGACGGCCGAGTCGTTGAAGAAGGTCCCGAATGCATTGAAAGGGAATGAGGAGAACAACAGATGAGCACCGATCCTGATCAGATCCGTCGGGAAATAGAAGCAACCCGCAGCAACCTGTCCAACGACGTGAACGAACTGTCGGACAAGGTGAATCCGGCGAGCATCGCCCGTCGGCAGAGTAACCGTCTGCGCGAATCCGTGGTCGGCGTCAAGGACAAGTTGATGGGCAGCGCCCAGGACGCGAAGGAGTCGGTGATGGGGACCGCACAGCAGGCCAGGGAATCCGTCGTGGGCGGCGCCCATGACGTGCGCGACTCCTCCCAGTCGCTCGCCTCCAACGTGGGCGAGGCAGTGTCCGGCGTGCCCGGTCAGGTCCAGAGCAGGACCCAGGGCAACCCGGTTGCGGCGGGGGTGGTCGCCTTCGGTGTGGGAATGTTGCTCTCCGCGCTCGTTCCGGCCAGCAAGATCGAGGCCAAGGCGGCGACTGCGGTCAAGGAAACCGCCCAGCCGTTGGTAGCGAAGGTCACCGACGCCGCTAAGGAGGTGGCCGGCAACATGCAGGAGCCGGCCCAGAATGCGCTCGAATCGGTGAAGTCCACCGCCGTTGACGCAGCCGGCGCCGTCAAGGAGGAGGGGGCCGCCTCGGCCGCCGGTGTCAAGGATCACGCCGTGCAGGCGAAAGATGCGGTCGCTGAACATCTTTCGGGCAGCTGACCCGCGGGTACCAGTGCGATCGTGACAGCGCCGGGCGGCCATGGCCTCCCGGCGCTGTTTGCGTCCTGGTACGGGCGCTGCGGCGCGCGTTGGTGAATCGAGGCGGGCGACATATCCTCGAACCGGTCGATCAGGGGTACTACCACAACACCCGGAAGGACACGGTTCGGACGTGACGCGTTCTTTGGCGCCGCTCAGCCTGTCCTTGCTCGAGGAACTGCCGGAACGCTGCCGGAACTGCGTGTCCTGGGAGGTTCCGGTCGCGGCCGCAATCGGCATGGACGCCGCGCAGGCCGGCTTCGAGAAGGAGGTGTGGCTGTCGGGGGTCATGCTGACCTGGGGAACCGCCGGTCAGATCGTCCGGATCGACGGCCGGCCCGTCGGCTTCGCGCTCTATGCCCCGCCCACCGCGGTTCCCGGGGCGGGCGCCTTTCCCACGTCACCGGTGTCGCCCGACGCCGTGCTCCTGACCAGGGCCAGGATCATTCCGGAATTCGCCGGTCAGGGTCTCGGGCGGTTCCTTCTCGCCGGAGTGATCGGCGAATTGACCCGGCGCGGAGTCCGTGCCGTAGAGCTGTTCGCGAGGGTCGGTGACGACGATCAACCGGCGCCGCCAACCGCGGGCCGGCGCAAGCGGCTCCGGCCGGCAAGGTCGACGACAACGGGGGCGTCGGTCCCAGACTGCATGTTGCCAGCCGGGTTCGCGCTTGCCATGGGTTTTCAGATAGTTGCGCCACACCACCGGTTTCCCCGGCTCCGGTTCGAACTCACCGGCGGCATCGGCTGGAAGGCCGAGGTGGAGCGGGCCCTTTCGAGTCGGCTGAGGTCCGGCTCGGTCAGCGCCTCGCCCGCCCCGCACGGCGTCCTCGTCGGCGCCGGATCGACCGGGCCAGGATCGCCCGGGCCAGGATCGATCGGGCCAGGATCGAGCGGTTGTTGTTCGGGCGGTGCCGATCCGCCGGCGGGCAGCGCGTTGTGAACTGCTCCAATTGTCCGTCCCTGGCAGACCGGCGCCCGACCTGCTGGAAGCGTCAGCCGTCAGTGACGCATAGTCGATCATCAGCAGCCGCCCCCCGTGGGCTGTCGCGGGCCTGGTGCCGTCCCGAATTTCCGGTGAAGCTTTCGATGAGTGACCTCTTCCATTGCGCGAACGTGTCGAACCGGTCGTGCTGTGCGCCCCGGCGAGCCGACCCGTTGCTTGCCGGCGCGAATGGGGTACGGCCATGACGATTGTCTCCGAATTGGCTCGGTTGTCCGCCGACGAGCGGCATCCGACCCTGCGCGGACAGGAGCTGTTACTCGTCCGGCTGGCGAAGGCCTGCACCGTAGTGCTGCCGTTGGACGCCGCAGGTCTGAGCGTGTTCTCCGGCGGGAACCACCGGGTGCCCATCGGCGCCAGTGACAAGACTGCCGCAGCGGCCGAACGCCTGCAGTTCACCGGTGGCGAGGGTCCGTGCCTGACTGCCCATGAGGAGAACCGGGTCGTGGTGGCCCACGAAGGCGTCCTGGTCGATACCTGGCCCGCCTTCGAGCGTGAGCTGAGAGCCCGCCTTTCCGGAGCATCATGTCGCTACCCCTGCAGGACCAGATGCGCGGCGTGGCCTCGATCGACCCGTACTTCCGCGATGGACCGCCTCGGTACGGGCCGGCTCGCTCGATGCCTGGTTGGTCGCCGACTCCATCGCCTCCATCCTGCTCAGAGCCCCGGAACAGGCCGACCCGCACCTCGGCGGCGGCCCCAAGTGGCTCTACGGTCCCAGCGCCAACGCCAGAGCCATGGTCTGGACGGCGATCGGCATTGCCAGCGTCGCCCTCGATTCCGATACGGAGACCAGCCTGCCTGTTCTCCGTCGCCATGCCTTGCAGACCGGTTCGACGATCGACGACCTTGCCGCCGATCTGGTCCGGGGGCGGCTGACCGTCCGCGACCTCGGGCGCTGACTCCACCTCAGTCGCAGTTACTCCCGGTAAACCCTTGACATTGCTGCACCAAAACCGGTTTAGTGGTGTTTCGGCGGCAGGTGCCCATCGTGGTTGCACCGGCGGAGTCTCCGGCTGGGGGTCGAAAAGTGCGCACCGGCAGACCGACCATCAAGGACGTTGCGGACGCGGCCGGGGTCTCCAAAGGGGCGGTGTCCTTTGCCTTCAACGGTCGGCCTGGTGTCTCCGCGGCGACCAGGGTGCGGATACTGGCCAGCGCCGGGGAACTGGGTTATCGGCCGAGCGCAACCGGTCGGGCCCTGTCGAACTCCCGTTCGCAGGCCTTCGGTCTGGTGCTGGCCCGCAAGCCGGAGATGCTCCGGTCCGATCCGTTCTTTCCGTCGTTCATCGCCGGCGTCGAATCGGTGATCGGGCCGGCCGGTCAGTCGCTCATGCTGCGATTCGTCGGTTCCGCCGCTATCGAGAAGGCCACCTACATCGAACTTTCCCGGACCAACAGTGTGGACGGGGTTTTCGTCACCGACCTGCGGATGCGGGATCGACGCCCCGGCCTGCTGACCTCGCTCGGACTCCCGGCGATCACCCTGAACCGGCCGCGCGGCCGATCGGACCTACCGGCCATCTGTCAGGAGGCCGGCCGGGCAATCCGGGACGCCGTGTCGCACCTCATCGACCTGGGCCACCGGCGAATCGCCCACGTCGGCGGGCCGGGGAGTTACCTGCATTCGGCGGACCGGCGCCAGCAGTGGTCGGCGACGCTACGGGCGGCCGGGCTCCCGGACGGACCATTTGTCGAATCCGATTTCTCTGCGGCCGGCGGTGCCGAAGCCACCAGGGCCATGCTGGATCTCACCGAACGCCCGAGTGCCATTCTTTTCGGCAATGACCTGATGGCGGTGGCGGGTATGTCGGTCGCCCACAGCCGGGGATTACGCATCCCCGCCGATCTTTCGGTGGTCGGATTCGACGACGCTGAGCTGTCCGGGCATATGCATCCGCCATTGTCGACGATCCGGACCGACGCCTTCGGCTGCGGGCGGGCGGCCGCGACCGTCCTGCTGGCCGAGTTGTCCGAGCCACGGGTCCAACAGGCCGACGTCCATCTCCCTCCCGCCGAATTCATCGCCCGCGGATCGACCGGACCGCCAGGGGTAGCCGCCGGGAAAGGGAGGAGATCGGTCAGCGGCATCCGACAGATCGCCCCGTCGACGCCGTAGTCCCACCAGCGCAAAGAGTCCTACCAGCGTAAAGCGTCCTACGAGCGCAACTAGTCGTGTCACAACAAGACATTCCCGCCAGAGCGATTTCGCCATCCGGCGAAGGTGATCAGCCAGTAATTCCGCCGACAAAGGAGTCGTCATGAAACGCCCCGCCGCATCAGTCCTCACCGCCGTGCTTGCCGCGTCCCTTGTGCTCACCGGTTGCGGATCCAGTAGTTCAGGCTCCGCCGCCGGCAGCAGCACCGCGCACGGGGCAATCAAGATCTGGTATTCGAACAACAAGCAGGAGGTGGCTTTCGGAAAGCAGGCCGTCGCCGCGTGGAACAAGGACCATCCGAGCGAGCAGGTCACTGCCGAGGAAATTCCCGCCGGTAAGTCGTCCGAAGAGGTGATCGGTGCGGCGATCACGGCCGGCACCGAGCCGTGCCTGATCTACAACACCTCACCGGCTGCGGTTCCGGGCTTTCAGAAGCAGGGTGGACTGGTCGATCTGTCCGGTTTCGCTGACGGCGCCTCCTACATCGAGGGCCGGACCGGTCCGGACGTGGCCAAGCAGTACCAGTCCACTGATGGCCACTACTACCAGCTGCCCTGGAAGTCGAACCCGGTGATGATCTTCTTCAACAAGAAGATCTTCGCGAAGGCCGGCATCGACACCGAGAACCCGCCGCTCAAGACCTACGCGGAATTCCTGGCCACCGGCAAGAAGATCATCGCCTCCAAGGCAGCCCAATACGCGATCTTCCCGTCACCGAGCAGCGACTTCTACCAGCCATGGTTCGACTTCTATCCGGCGTTCGCCGCGGCCACGGGTGGCAAGCAGCTCCTCGCGGACAAGAAGAGCCAGTTCAATTCGCCCGAGGGCATGGCGGTCATCAACTTCTGGAAGCAGATCTACGCTGACAAGCTGGCCGGCACCGAAACGTACAACGGTGACTCCTTCGCCGACGGAAAGGCGGCGATGTCCACCGTCGGCCCGTGGGCGATCTCGGTCTACAAGGGGAAGGTCGACTGGGGAGTCGTCCCGGAACCGACCTCCGGCGGAATGACCCCGGAGCAGACCCACAGCTTCTCCGACGCGAAGAACGTCGCCATGTACGCAGCGTGCACCAACCGCGGAACGGCCTGGGACTTCATGAAATTCAGCACCTCGCAGGACCAGGACGGCAAGCTGCTCGAATTGACCGGGCAGATGCCGCTACGCAAGGACCTGCCGACGGTGTACAAGGCCTATTTCGACAAGAACCCCGACTACAAGCTGTTTGCCGCCCAGGCTGCCCGGACGGTCGAGGTGCCGAACGTTGCCAACTCGGTGCAGATCTGGCAGACCTTCCGCGATGCCTGGTCCAAGGCGGTCATCTTCGGCAAGGCTGACGTGACATCGACCTTCACCGCGGCGGCGAGCACGATCGACTCGCTCGCGGCCGGGCAGTAGCACACCGTGTCGGCGCCGCTCAAGCCGGCGACTCCCCCGCTGGGTGACAAACCGGCCGCGGCCGGCAACGTCGCCGGTCGGGCCGGCCGGGATCGAGCCGGGTCCGACGGGGGGCACCGCTCGTCGATGATCTCCCGCATTCTCGGCCGGCAGCCGATCGGAATGCTGTTCACCGCTCCCTACGCCATTTTCATCGCGGTGGTCTTCGCCTACCCGCTCGGCTATGCGGTGTGGATGTCGTTCCACGACTTCTTCTTCACCGCGCCGGGTGTCACCGTCCCGCACCCTTTCGTCGGGCTGCGCAACTACCGGAGTGTCCTGGGCGACCCTGATGTGCGGGCGTCTTTCCTCCATGTCGGCGTATTCCTGTTGATCAACGTCCCGCTGACGGTTGGGTTGTCACTGCTGCTGGCGGTGTCGCTGAACCGGGCGATCCGTGGGCGGACCTTCTTCCGGATCGCCTTCTACGTCCCCTACGTGACCGCGAGTGTGGCGGTGGTCGGGGTGTGGCTGTTCCTGTTCAACTCCGGCGGCCTGGTCAACAGGGTGCTGGGGCCGCTGGCCCCGGACCCGTCCTGGCTGGTCAATTCGAGATGGGCGATGCCGTCCATCGCGATCTTCGTGACCTGGAAGGGATTGGGGTTCTTCATCCTGCTCTATCTCGCGGCGCTGCAGAACGTGCCGAAGGAGCTGTACGAGTCGGCCTCCACGGACGGCGCCGGGGCCTGGAAGTCGTTCTGGGCGGTCACCGTCCCTGGTGTCCGGCCGGCGACGACGCTGGTCCTGCTGCTGGCGATCGTGACCGGGGCGAATCTGTTCACCGAGCCTTACCTGCTCACCGCCGGCGGCGGCCCGGACAAGGCGTCCACCTCGCCGGTGTTCCTGATGTACAAGAAGGGCATCGAGCAGGGCCACCCCGATCTCGCCGCCGCCATCGGCGTCCTGCTGGTCATCGCCGTGATCATCATCGCGCTGATCAGCCGTCGCGTCTCGGAGAGGAACAACTGATGACAGAGTTGCCCGGTGGTCCGGCCGCAACTTCCCGGCGCGCCCTCGGTGTCACCGATGGAACTTCTTTGGTTGACACCCGGGCCAGGCGCGGCAGGGCCGCAAGGGATCTCACCGACAACGACTCGGCGCCCAGATCACCGGGGCGGAAACCGGGCCGCCTGCAACATTGGGTGGGGATAGGCGTGCTCGTTGCCGGTGCTCTCACCTTCCTCTTCCCCTTCTACTACATGGTGATCGGGTCGCTGCAGAAATCGCCGGACACCACCGTTGCGGGCGCCTTTCCCAACCCGTCCAACCTGACCGGCCACAATTTCAGCCAGATCAATGCTTCCATCAATCTCGGGCAGTCCCTGGTGAATTCCGGTATATTCACCGGCGGTGTGCTGCTGGGCACTATGGTCTTCGGCCTGTTGGCCGGCTATTCGCTGGCAATGCTGCAGTTCCGTGGCCGCGGGACGGTGTTCTCGACAATGCTGCTGATGCAGGTCATCCCGTTCCAACTGCTGATGATCCCGCTGTACGTGTTGATCGCCCGCAGTTACGGACTCGGTGACACCTACCTGGGGATGATCCTGCCCTTTGCGATCAACTCGACCGCGGTCTTCATCTTCCGGCAGTACTTCCTGCAATTGCCCGCCGAGCTCTTCCAGGCCGCACGCATCGACGGCGCCGGTGAAGTCCGTACCCTCTGGTCCATTGCGCTGCCACTGGTCCGGCCGGCACTGCTCACCGCGCTGCTGCTCACCTTCATCGGCCCCTGGAACGAGTTCCTCTGGCCGTTCCTGATCACCAAGCAGCAGCGCCTGCAACCACTCGCGGTCTCATTGGCGAATTACATCTCCACCGTCGCCGCGAGCGCGGCGAATCCGTTCGGTGCGATCCTGGCCGGCGCGGTGGTGCTGGCCATTCCGGCAGTCGGCTTGTTCATCGCCTTCCAGCGCCATTTCGTGTCCACCGATCTGGGCTCCGGGGTGAAGGGGTGAACCGGTGACGACCACGCTGGGGGCGCCGCCGTATGCGATCACCCGGATCGGCGTCCTGATGGAACCGAACCGCGACGACCCCGACGAGCTGGAGGGGGTCCTGAACCCGGCCACTGGCCACGATCCCGACGGTCGGTTGTTCCTGCTCCCGCGAATGGTGTCTGCCGGCAACGTCTCCCGGGTCGGGCTGGCCGAGGTGCTGATCGAGGGCGGGGTCCCGGTCGGGGTGGCCCGGCAGGGGGTGGTGCTGGCGCCCGACGCCGGCTGGGAGCGTGCTCCCGGGCACTCCGGGGTCGAGGACCCACGGATCACCTTCGTCCCCTCGCTCGGTGTCCACCTGATGACGTACGTCGCGTTCGGGCCGCTGGGGCCGAAGCCGGCCTTGGCGGTGTCGACGGACCTGCGGTCATGGCGGCGGCTGGGGCCGCTGCACTTCGAATACGACCAGGCGCTGGACACCGACCTGAACTTCTATCCCAACAAGGATGTGGTGTTCTTCCCCGAACCGGTGCCCGGGCCTGGGGGCGAGCCCTGCTTTGCGGCGTTGCACCGGCCGATGTGGGACCTGGACTGGATCGTGCCGGGCGCCGGGATGCCCTTGCCGGCAGGGCTTTCGGACCCGCGGCCTGGCATCTGGATCTCTTACGTCCCGGTTGCAGCGGTCGTGAAGTCAGGCGTGGCGCACCTGTCGGCCCTCACCCACCTGTCGGGCCACCGGCTGGTGGCGCTGCCGGAGCAGGACTTCGAGGCGCTGAAGATCGGTGCCGGGCCGCCGCCGATCCGCATACCGGAGGGCTGGCTGCTGATCCATCACGGAGTCAGCGGTGAGCTGGTCCCCGGTGTGATCCTGCAGCCCAACGCCCATTACGCCGCCGGCGCGATGATCCTCTCGGCCGACGACCCCGGCGTGGTGCTCAGCCGTTCCACGGCGCCGCTGCTGGCCCCTGAAACCCTCGAGGAACGGCACGGCGCCGTGCCGAACGTGGTGTTTCCGACCGCGGTCGAACAAGTCGGTGATCGCCGATTCGTGTTCTACGGCATGGCCGATTCGAGAATCGGGATAGCCGAACTGACCAGACACGCCGAAACACCCGACACTGCCCCATCGTCGCGCGATACCGAACGGTGGATCAACGCCGATCCGTCCAGAAACGGAGTCACCGAATGACCAGTGCAATTTCCGGCCGCCGCCTCACAGGCCGGACCAGAACCGGCCGGACGTTCATCGCCCTGCTGACCATGACGCTCCTCGGTACCCTCGCCCCGGCCGCAGCAGCGGCGCCGGCGACCGCGGCCTCCCCGGTCCGGGCCGTCCTGGTTCCGGCCAAGTTGACCAATCTCGCCCACCTCGACTTCCTCGGCGACTCGGTCACCGTTCGGGTCACCGCCGCCCACAGCACCTTTCGGCTCGCCGCGGAGCCGAAGATCGGGGTGTTGTGGGTCTACGCGAACGGCAATCCCGACGGCACCTTCGAGAAGACCGGCGGCGGGATGTTCCACCCCGAGAGCAACACCTACGAACAGGGCGCCTTCGACGCGGATGACATCGCCCGGGCGGCAGTCGTCTATCTGCGGCAGTGGCGGGCCACCCGCGACACCGCGGCCAGGTCCCGCGCGTACGAACTGCTGCGCGGGCTCACCTACCTGCAGACCCTGACCGGGCCGCACGCGGGCGAGGTGGTGCTGTGGATGCAGCCCGATGGTTCGCTCAACCCCAGCCCGGTCCCCCATCCCGATTCGCCCAACCCGTCCGACTCGGGCGCGTCGTACTGGCTGGCCCGAACGCTGTGGGCGGTCGGCGAGGGATATGCCGCATTCCGGGACGCCGATCCGGAATTCGCGTCGTTCTTGAAGTCGCGGATGGATCTCGCTGTCTCCGCGCTCCGTCGCGACGTGCTCACCGCGTACGGCGTCCACCGGCTGCTGCACGGTTACCCGATGCCCGCCTGGCTGATCATCGACGGCGCGGACGCCTCATCGGAGGCGATGCTGGGCCTGGCCGCGTACGTTGCCGCCGGCGGGCCCGCCGCGGCCAGGACGGCCCTGGCCCAACTCGCGGAGGGGGTCGCCGAGATGTCGGCCGGAAGCACGACTGGCTGGCCGTACCGGGCGCTGTTGCCGTGGGCGCTGTCCCGTTCGGACTGGCACGCCTGGGGTGCCCAGATGCCCGCCGGGTTGGCCGCTGTTTCGGTGGCGCTGCACTCCCCGGCGCTACTGCGGCCGGCCGTGGCCGATACCGCCGGATTCACCCCGTACCTGCTGACCTCCACCGGACCGGTCAACGGCCTGCTGCCGACACCCACCGACCGCTCGCAGATCGCCTACGGCGCCGACGCCCGGGTCCAGGGACTTCTCGCCGTCGGCTCGGCGGCGCATCGGCCGGGGATCAGCAAGCTGGCGGGCATCGCGGCCGGATGGTTCTTCGGCGCCAATGCCGCCGGGAAGGCCGTGTACGACCCGCGCACCGGGGTGACCAACGACGGCGTCAACGCCGACGGGTCGATCAACGCGAACTCCGGCGCCGAGTCCACCATTCACGGCTTGTTCACCATGCAGGTGCTCGACGCCCGCCCCGACCTAAAGGCTCTGGCCAGGGCGTCCGCGAAAATCATTGTTCGCGACGGGCTCTCGGTGATCGAGGCGGAATCGGGCACGCCAACCGGGCCCGCCACCGTCGTTAAGCCCGCCTCCGGTTGGACGGGTGAATCGGCCTGGAGTGGGTTCTACGTTGCGGCCGGAGCGGGCAGCACTCTGAGCTGGAAGCTCCCGCCGGCCGGCGGGCCCCGGATGGTCCAGCCGGTGGTCGAGTTGGTGCACGGCGCCCGCGCCCGGACCGTCTTCACGATCGGCGAGCGCCCGTTGGGCACGGTGGAGTACGGGGCGGTGGGCCCACAGGGCGACGCCGCGGCCGTCGGAATGCTCGTCCCCATCGACCTGCCCGGCCGGGTCCCGGCCCGCGGTGGCACGATCGTGGCCCGGACCGGCTGCGCCGGGTCCGAGGCCACGGTAGGCGACGAGAAAGCCTGCAGTGCAGGCAATATCGACGCGCTGCAGGTCATGCCGGTGGTGGCCGAGCTGATCAGCGGCTCCGGTGGCTCGCCCGCTTCGGGGGGGACAGCGCTGCTGCAGAACAAGGATCACACCCCAGCGGTGCGGTTCGTCCGGGTCCCCGGATCCGGCCGGGTGCAGGTCAGCGCCTACGACCGCAACGGACGGCTGATCTTCACTGCCCCGCAGGGCGGGCCCCGGACCGCGGTGTGGGTAGCGCCGGGCGGGTTCACGATCGTCACCAGGTAGGAGGTGGGACCGGGTCGGGCCGGGTGCCGCACCGCCGGGCCCGCCCGCCGGCCGGCGCCGTAGGCTCCTCCGCGCATGGGGTGCCGTCGGCGCCTCCCCGGTCCTCGGGGCCGACCATGCGAGGAGATACCGCGAGGAGACACCGCAATGACGGATCCGCGCGCGGAAGGCAGCGACGTACCTGCCCGTGTCGAACCGAACGGGGTGGCCCCGCCCGCCGGACGGAGCAGGGGTCGGCACAGCGCGCCGGATGAGCGGACGGCAAGCCCCCCGCCGCCGGGTTTCCTGGCCGAGCTGCGGGAAGCGGTGTCGGTACGTACCTTTGTGCTCGTCTTCGGTGTGCTTATGCTGCAGGTCGGGTTCGTGCTGTCCTACGTGGGAGCCTTCCACCGGCCCGTGCCTCATCGCGTCCTGATCGTCGTGGCCGCACCCGCCCAGGTTGCCGGGCAATTGATCGGCCAGCTGAACGGGCTGAACGGCGAACCGCTGCTGGCAACCGCGGCGACCGACGAGGCGGCGGCCCGGATGCTGCTCGTCGGTGGGTCGACCAGCGCGGCGCTGATCGTCAACCAGAGCGGCACCACCGATGCGCTGCTGGTCGCCTCGGCCGGCGGCGCATCCACTGCCACCGCGGTGGAGCAGGTGATCAACCAGGCCGAGGCCGCCCAGCAGCGCACCGTCACCGTCACCGACGTCGTGCCGACCCAGCCCGGCGACGCCCGCGGCCTCACCGGTTTCTACCTGGTCGTCGGCTGGACGGTGGGCGGGTACCTGGTGGCCTCGTTACTCGGGGTGGCGAAAGGGGCCCGCCCGGCGACCCGGCGGCGGGCACTGATCCGGCTGCTGGCCGTGGTGCCGTATGCCATCATTTCCGGCTGGGCCGGCGCCCTCGTCGTCGGCCCGGTACTGGGCGCGCTGACCGGCCACCTGGTCGGATTGTGGCTGGTCGGAGCGCTGCTGGTCTACGCAGCCGCGGCCGTGACGATGGCGTTCCAGGTGCTGTTCGGCGTCCTTGGCATCGGCCTGACGGTGCTGCTGTTCGTGGTACTCGGGAATCCGAGTGCCGGCGGGGCCTATGCCCCGGAGCTGCTGCCGCCGTTCTGGCGGGCGATCAGCGGGGTGTTGCCCAACGGCGCCGGTACCGCCGCGGTCAGGCGCATCGCCTACTTCGGGGCGAACCACATCACCGGCAACATCCTGGTCATCGCGGCGTACGCCGTCGTCGGAACTGCGGTAGCACTGGGCGTGACCGCGCTGCGCCGACCGGGTGGGGTGCCCGCCGATCCGATCGGCGACCTGCCCAGCTGAGGCGCGGCGGTCCCTCCTGCCGGGCCGGCGACCGGCTACCCGAGGTAGTAGCCGGCCACGTCGGCGATGAGTTGGCTGGTGCGTGCGCTGGCGTTGTGGATGCGGATCTTGCCGTCCGTGCCGACGGGTACGACGACGAGGTTGGCGATGGTCTGGCCGGCGAGGAAGTCGAGGTTGGAGGTGGCGGGCCGGGGGGTGCCGTCGGGGTAGACGGTGAGGTAGCCGGCGGATTTGGGTTGGGTGACGGTGAGGTTGATGACGACGGCGGAGACGCCGGTGGCGGGGACGCCGCCGCGGCCCAGGATCTGCAGGGCGATGGAGGTGCTGGCG
>JBBRDH010000049.1:0-33127 GCA_038204125.1 Mycobacteriales bacterium | reverse complement strand
CCGAGAAGGAACGGCTCGCCGCCATCGCGGCCGCGGAAAGGATCCGCCAGGAGTCGTTGGCCGCTGCCGCGGCCGCCGCCGCCGAGCAGGCCGCCGCCGAGGCCCGGGCAGCAGTCGTCGCCTCGTCGTCTTCGTCGTCTGCGTCTTCGTCGAGCGAGGCCGCCGCAGCAGCGCAGGACAACGCGCAAGCACTGGCGCAGGCGGCCGCGCCGGCGGCGCCGGCCGCCAACATTCCCGACCCGACCACGTCGGACGCGCCGACGATGTCGGCCTCCGCTCCGGCAGCCGGGTCCGGTGGTGATTCGGCCGGTCAGATCGCCGCGTCCGCAGCGATGACCAAGATCGGCTTCGCGTACGTCTACGGTGCCGACGGCCCGAGTGCGTACGACTGCTCGGGGCTGACCACCTGGGCGTGGGCTCAGGCCGGCGTCAGCATTCCGCGGACCAGCGCCGAGGAGGCGAATTTCCCCGAGGTCTCGCTCGATCAGCTCCAGCCGGGTGACCTGGTGACCTACTACTCGCCGGTCAGTCACGTCGCGATCTACGTCGGCAACGGCATGGTGGTGAGTGCGGCGGACGAGTCCCTCGGCATCATCTATGTGCCGGTCGAGCGTGGCGGCCCGAACGCCTCAGGTCACCGCGTCCCTCGCGGCTGAGCAACTCGAGACGGCCCCCCCGCACGCCGGTATCAGACGCGCCGACGATCAACGCGCCGAGAACCGACGTGCCGGGAGACAGTCAGAAATAATCCGATCGTGCGCCGGACCCTGCTCATCACGAACGACTACCCGCCGCGGGCGGGCGGGATCCAGTCGTACGTTCAGGCCCTCGCATCCCGGCTGGCGGCGCAGGATCTGCTGGTGTACGCCCCGGCCTGGCCGGGCGCCGCAGAATTCGACCGGGCGCAGCCGTTCCGGGTGGTGCGGCACCCGACCTCGCTGATGCTTCCTGGCCCGGCGGTCGGGCGTCGGGCAGTGGAGCTCGTCGCCGAGCACGGGGTGGGGGCGGTGTGGTTCGGCGCTGCCGCGCCGCTCGCCCTGCTGACCCCGCGACTGCGCCAGGCCGGTGTCCGGCGGGTGGTCGCCAGCACCCACGGTCACGAGGTCGGCTGGTCGATGCTGCCCGGCTCCCGGCAGGCGCTCGGGGCGATCGGTCGCTCGGTCGACGTCGTCACCTTCGTCAGTAGGTATGCGCGGCAGCGGATTTCCGCCTCGCTCGGCCCGACGGCCGCTCTGGAGTACCTGCCGCCCGGCGTCGACACCTCGGTGTTCCGGCCGGATCCCGCTGCCCGGGAGCGAGTCCGGGGACAATTGGGCCTGGGCGACCGCCCGGTGGTCACCTGTATTTCGCGGCTCGTCCGGCGCAAGGGACAGGACCTCCTGATCAGGGCGTGGCCGCAGGTGCTGGCCTCGGTACCCGACGCCGTCCTGGTGCTGGTGGGCTCGGGCCCGGATCGCGCCCGGCTCGCCGGTCTCGCCCAAGGGCCGGATTCCGTCATCTTCACCGGTGCGGTCCCGTGGGCGGATCTGCCGGCCCACTACGCGACGGCTGACGTATTCGCCATGCCGTGCCGGACCCGTGGCGGGGGTCTGGACGTCGAGGGTTTGGGCATCGTCTATCTGGAAGCCTCGGCGGCCGGTCTGCCCGTCATCGCCGGGGCTTCGGGCGGAGCGCCGGAGGCGGTGCTGCCGGGGGAGACCGGCGAGGTGGTCTCCGGGCGCGATCCGGCCGAACTGGCAGCGGCGATCTCTGCCCTGTTGCTCGACCCGGCCCGCCGGGCCGCTTACGGTGACAACGGTCGCCGCTGGGTCGGCGAGCGGTGGAACTGGCAGACCTCCGCGGATCGGCTGACCGCACTTCTCGACGGCTGACTGCCCGTCGCGTTATCAGGTCCATGATCACGCGCCCGCTGCTGAGGGCCACGGACCGGGGACCGGGCAGCACGGACCGGGCACCACGGACCGGGCAGCACCGAACGGGCACTACCGTGAGCACAGTGCGCGTTTCCTTCGTCTCCGACATCCACGGCAACTTCGACGGCCTGGCCAGGGTCGCCGAACGTGCCGAGAAGCTTGTGGTGCTGGGCGATCTGCTCGATTACGTCGACTACCATGAACCGGCCAACGGAATTCTCGGGCAGGTTTTCGGTGCCGAGAAGGTCGCACACTTCGCGGTGCTGCGGTCGTCCGGAGATTTCGGTGCCCTCCGTGAGTACAACCGGGGGCTCTGGGACAGCGTCGACGATCCGATGTCCGTGCTTGCCGAGGTGGTGACCACCCGCTACCGGCAGGTGGTCGAGGCGGTGGGCACCGAAGCGCTGTTGATACTCGGCAATGTCGACGTCGCGGAGGCCTGGGACGAGGTCGCCGGCGCCGAACTGCCCAACCGGGACGGCGAGGTGATCGAGCTGGCCGGGCGACGATTCGGTTTCGTCGCCGGCGGCTCCAGCCGGCCCGGCGTCACGGTCCGGCCCGCCGACCACGTCTGGCGGCCGATGGTCCGTTCGGCGAGCGACTTCGCCGCGGTCGTGGCCGGGCTGGGTCCGGTGGACGTCCTGTGCTCCCACGTTCCGCCCGATCTGCCGATGCTGAGGTACGACCGGATCCCGGCCCGCTTGGAGATGTTCGGGCCCGGACTGCTGGAGGCGATCGACACGCACACGCCGGATCTCGCTGTGTTCGGCCATGTGCATCAACCGCTGGCGCAGCGAACCAGGCGCGGACGCACCGAGTGTGTCAATACCGGCCACTTCCAGCGCTTCCCGCAGGCTTACGTCGTCGACTTCGACTGATCCCCTGGTTCGTTCGCTGATCCGGGCGCCGGGGCGGCGCGGGAGGGCCTGGATGCTGGGTAACCTTTGCTGTCATGGCCGATACCTCGATCCAGTCCCTGACGATGAACGCGGAGCCCGCCGCCATCATGGAGGTCATCGCCGATTTCCAGGCGTATCCGCAATGGACCGGGGCGGTCAAACAGGTTCAGATCACCGATCCGGGCCAGGGGCCGCGTGCTCGGCGGGTCAAGTTCGGCCTGGACGCCGGAGTGATCAAGGACACCTACGAACTCGAATACACCTGGGCGCCCGACGGTTTGACAGTGAGTTGGGATCTGGTGCTGGGTCAGCTGCAGAAATCCCAGCACGGCTCGTACACGCTTCGGCCCCTGGGCGGCACCACCGAGGTGACCTATTCACTGGCAGTCCAGCTGAACGTGCCGTTGATCGGACTGCTCCGGCGCAAGGCAGAGCGCACCATCATGGATACGGCGCTCAAGGAGCTCCGGACCAGGGTCGAGAGCTCATGAGAGTTGCCGTCCACACCGGCAAGGGTGGTGTCGGCAAGACGACGGTGGCCGCCGCCACCGCCCTCGCCGCGGCCAGGGCAGGACATCGAACGCTGCTGCTGTCCACCGACCCGGCCCACTCGGTCGCCGACGTGCTGGGTGTGACCGTCGGTGCGAAACCAACTGCCGTCGGCGGCGTCGACCGGCTGTGGGCCGCCCAGGTCGACACCCGGGCACGGTTCGAGCAGGCCTGGGGGCAGATCCGCAGCTATCTGGTCGCGGTGATGGCGGCGCGCGGCATGGCCGACGTGGAGGCGCAGGAGCTGACGGCACTGCCGGGGGCGGATGAGATCGTCGCCCTGCTGGAGGTGGCCAGGTACGCCGCCGGCGGCGAGTTCGACGCGTTGATCGTCGACTGCGCGCCGACCGGCGAGACATTGCGGCTGCTGGCGCTCCCGGAGACACTCCGCTTCTACAGCGAGCGGCTGCAGGGCACCCCGGCGCGGTTGATGCGGACCATCGCCGCGGGTTTCAAGCCCCTGGGCAGGCCGTTGACTGGATTCGGGCAGAAGAACGGTCCCGTCGACGTGGCGTCACCGGCCACCGGAGGGGGTTTCGCGGACCTCTTCGGCGACCTGCTGAAAGACCTGAGTGGAGCCCGGGATCTGTTGAGCGACAACGAGACCACCGGGGTGCGGATCGTCGTGACCGCCGAGGAGGTGGTTATCGCGGAGGCTCGCCGGCTGCGGACGGCGATGGCGTTGCACGGATTCGCCGTCGAAGCCGTCGTGATGAACCGTGTGCTGCCGGCATCCGCCGACGGGGAGTTCGTAGAGGCATGGCGGGCGCGGCAGGCCGTTGGGCTGCAGCGGGCGGCCGAGTCATTCACCGGTATCCCGACCCTGACCGCGTGCCTGACCACGGCGGAGCCGGTCGGCGTCGCCGCTCTGACGGCATTTGGCGATGAGCTGTTCGGTGGGGACGACCCGATGGGGTTACGGCCCGCCGGCCCGGGGCTGCGCACGGAGGGCGAATCGGGCAGCTATCGGCTGCTGGTCGACCTCCCGCACGCCGACCGTGGCGCGATCGAGTTGGGGAGGGCCGGCACCGACCTGATCATCACGGTGGGCCCGCACCGCCGCCGGATCGCCCTTCCTTCACTGCTGCAACGCTGCCGGACCACCGGTGCGCAATTCGAGAACGATGTGCTGGCCGTGGAGTTCGAGCCCGACCCGCAGTTGTGGCCGGCCGTCCTGTCCGGTGCCCGGTGACGGGGCCGACAGCCGACCGGCCGGGCCGCCCTACAGTCGCGGGCGTCGGAACGCTGGCCGTCGAGGCCGGGCTGCTGCTCGACACGCTGGCGAGCCGGTTGGCCGACCTTCGGCAGCGCACGTCCGACTCCGGCTCGGCTGCGGACGGCCGGCCGGTCGCCGCCGATCATCAGCCCGGTCCGGACCGGGCGGCCGACAGTCACCCCGGGCCGGTCGACGGTGCGCCAGCGGGGTGGGCGCAGTCCGAGAGTGCCTCGCCCGCAGCACCTTCGCCCGGCCCGAACTGCCTGGCCTGGTGCCCGGTGTGCCGAGGCGCCGAACTCCTCAACGGTGACCGTGCGCAGCTGGCCGCACAACTGCTCGACACCGCCGCTCTACTGGTGGGCACCCTTCGGGCGCTGATTCCCGACACGCTGTTGCCCGACGCCGGCCATCATCATCACTCGAACGTCCCGGCGGCCGAAGGACCCGGTGACAACGGGGGTGTCCGCAATGGAGTAGGCGGCGACCACCAGGCCGACAACGATTCCGGCGCCGATTCCGGCACCCATTCCGGCGCCGATTCCGGGGCAGGGCCCGGTGCCGGAACCGCGGCCGGTGTCCAGCGAATCGAAATCCGGTGACGCCGACGGCCACAGTGGGCAACGGCCCTGCAACCATCGGCATCGACATCGGTGGCACGTCGGTACGCGCAGCGGTGGTCGACCGGGATTGTGAGATCGTCGCGTCCCGGCGGGGTTCGACCCCCGGCACGGCAGTGGCCACCGAGGACCTGCTGGCCGGCATGGTCGGCGAACTCACCGCCGATCACGAGGTGGCCGCCGTCGGACTGGCCGTCGCCGGATTCGTGGCGACCGACCTGCGGCGGGTGATGTTCGCCCCGCACCTGGCCTGGCGCGACGATCCGGTGCCGGAGCGGTTGACGGCCCGGCTCGGACTGCCGGTGGTGATGGACCATGACGTGAACTCGGCTGCGTGGGCGGAATACTCGGCCGGCGCAGCTGCCGGGTCGCCGGTCGCCCTGCTGATCGCCCTGGGGACCGGCATCGGAGCCGGCCTGGTGCTCGACGGCAAGCTCTACCGCGGTGCTCACGGCGTCGCGCCGGAACTGGGCCACGTGGTCATGGTGCCCGGCGGACGGCAGTGCCCCTGCGGGAAGCGTGGCTGTTGGGAGCGCTACTGTTCGGGCACGGCCCTTGCCCAGACTGCGCGAGAACTGCTAGCCCGCAACGGTTCCGGCTACAGTCGGCTGGCTCACCCAGATGGTGCACCGATCACCGGCACATCGGTGGCTGCCGCAGCCGCGGCGGGCGACCCCACTGCGCTGGCTGCGATGGCCGAACTGGGCAAATGGCTCGGCGTCGGCCTCGCGATGGCCACCGACATCCTCGATCCGGAGGTCGTCGTCATCGGTGGTGGCGTGGCCGCGGCGGCCCGGTTCTTCCTGCCGGCGGCCACTCTCGAATTGACCGCCACGATCACCGGGGCCGGACACCGGCCCGAGCCGCGGGTGGTGTTGGCCCGTTTCGGCGATTCCGCCGGCATCATCGGTGCGGCTCTGCTTGCGGCCGCCGCAGTGGGACTGCGCGAGCCCGAACCATGGAACCTGTCGCCCGCCTGAGCCGGTCCACGTCCTGACGGCCGGTCAGAAACGGGCGCCGTTGTCCCAACCCTCGGGATCGCCGGGGTCGTCAACCGGCTCTTGTCGCAGGCCGTAGATGAGAAGTCCGAACCCCGAACCGACCAACAGGGCACCGAGTACCAGTGCCAGATCTGCGGCGACCGACAGCAGACTCGGCCGGACGATCAGGGCTAGGCCGAGGATGATGAGCAGCAGGGCCACCACGGTTCGCCGCCCGGGCCGCGGAATCGGCGGCGGCTCCGGGGGGACGAAATGCGCGTCGTCCGAATCGATCTCGCTCTCCAGTTGGGCCCGGGCCGCTTCGAACTCGGCAACCTCGGCGGCACGTTCGGCACGCCGCAGGGCCCGACGACGCTCACGTTCTGCCGCCAGCTTCTCTTCGGTCGACCCTTCGGTGTCACCAGGCGCCTGCCATGGATCCGGGGTCGCCGTGCCGGTCGAACCACCTCGGCGCGGAGCCGGATCGATCCCGGCGAGAGCGGTCGAGCCCAACTCGTCACCGGTGGTGGTCCATGTCATCGATCCGGACATCCGAGCCACGATGGCGGCGAACTCGGCGTCGATGTCGACTTCGCCGCGCCCTTCCTCGGCCGCCGAATCGGCGTCCTCCGGGGGCAGCGTCGTCATCCGGGCACGTCCAAACCACCGGCGTCAGCGGCAGCCGGACGGCGCGGGCGGGTCATCGTCATATTCTCCACGACCTTCTCCAACGCGGCGCCGGGTGCTCCCCATCCGCACGGCCCGTCGGCAGGTAGCGGCGGCCTTGCGGGCGTACGGTTGTCCCACATCCGTACGACGTGGCGTGGATCTCGGACGAGGGGTATTTCGAGTGCTGTATCACCTGAGCAAGTACGTCCTGATCGGCCCGATGCTCCGATTGTTCTTCCCCGCCACCGTGACCGGTGCCGATAATGTTCCAGCTCACGGCGGTGTGCTACTTGTCGGAAACCATCTTTCGGTGGCCGATTCCTTCTTCGCGCCGCTGTATGTCAAACGCCGGGTGACCTTCCTCGCCAAGAGCGAGTACTTCACCGAGAAGGGGGTCAAGGGTCGCCTGAAGCGCATCTTCTTCAACGGTATGGGGCAGGTGCCGATCAACCGCGGCGGCGCATCCGCCGCGCATGATGCGCTCGAGACGGGGATCCGGCTGCTCAACGAGGGCAAATGCCTCGGCATCTACCCCGAGGGCACCCGTTCGCCGGACGGGCGGCTCTACAAGGGCAAAACCGGCGTGGCGAGAATGGCCCTGGAAGCCGGCGTGCCGGTGGTGCCGATGGTGATGATCGGCACCGAGAAGGTCAATCCGATCGGCTCGAAAATCTGGCGCCCGCACCGTATCCAGGTGGTATTCGGTCGGCCACTGGAGTTTTCCCGCTACGAAGGCATGGCCGGGGACAGGTTCGTCGAGCGGTCGATGACGGACGAGATCATGTACCGCATCATGGAGATTTCGCACCAGGAGTATGTGGACGTGTACGCGACGAAGGTCAAGGCGGACCTGGAAGCGGCCGCGGTTGCTGCAGCGGCTGTGAGCGGGACCGCCGCTGGCACCGCCGTAGTCACTTCGGGCGGCAATTCGGGCCTGAATTCGGGCAGTGGGTCTGGCGGCCGGGGATCCACCAACCGCGTCGGGGAAGGGCGCGAACCCGGCAGCATCGTCGAGGGACGCGGGCCCGGCACCGTGACCCGACTGCCCGGGACCAAGGCCGGCTGAGGATTTCGCAGGTGGTTCGAGCGACACCGACCGGTCCCGTTGCGCGTTACTTCTACGATTGCGAGTTCATCGAGGACGGCCGCACCATCGAGTTGATCTCGCTCGGTGTGGTCGGCGAGGACGGCCGGGAGTTTTACGCTGTCTCTACCGAGTTCGACCCGAATACGGCCGGAGTGTGGGTGCGCCGCAACGTGTTGGACAAACTGCCGGCACCGGCCGACCCGGCCTGGAAGTCGCGGGCCCAGATCCGGGACGACCTCTACGCGTTCCTCACCGCGCCCGGTCTGCCGGTCGAACTCTGGGCCTGGTACGCCTCCTACGACCACGTCGTGGTGGCCCAGTTGTGGGGCGCGATGCCCGCGATGCCCAATGACGTGCCGCGGCTGACCCGGGAGATCCGGCAGCACTGGGAGGTCGCCGGCTGCCCGCCGATTCCCGATCCGGGCGCCGATCGGCACGAAGCGCTGGCCGACGCGCGGCTCGGTTACGCCCGGTGGAAGGCTGCCCAGGACGTGCTCACCGCGCGCCGTTGACGAGCTGCTCCGAGGACCGGTCAGGGTCGAGGTGGGTCGGCTGGTCCGGGCAACTCCCCGGAAACAAATAGGCTGGCCGATGTGAACTGGACAGTCGACATCCCGGCGGACATCCTGCCGACCCTGCCGCCGCTACCCGGCAAGCTCCGCGGCGACCTGGACCGCGCGCTCGCACTGCCCGCCGCGCAGCAACCCGAGTGGCCGAATTCCGAGCAGGTGCTGGCGGTCAGGGCGATGCTCGAAGCAGTCCCGCCGGTCACCGTGCCGCGCGAGGTCGACCGGCTGCACGACCAACTCGCCGCGGTCGCCAAGGGTGAGGCATTCCTGCTGCAGGGCGGCGACTGCGCCGAAACCTTCGTCGACAACACCGAGCCGCACATTCGTGGCAACATCCGCACGCTGCTGCAGATGGCCGTGGTGCTCACCTACGGCTCGTCGGTCCCGGTGGTCAAGGTTGCCCGGATCGCCGGCCAGTACGCCAAGCCACGCAGTTCCACGCTCGATTCACTCGGCCTCCCGTCCTACCGGGGCGACATCATCAACTCGCTGGCCACCACGCCGGAGGCCCGGATCCCCGACCCGTCCCGGATGATCCGCGCCTACGCCAACTCGGCAGCGGCGATGAACCTGGTGCGGGCCGTCACCGGCGCCGGGATGGGCGATCTGGCCCGGGTGCACGAGTGGAACCAGGAGTTCGTCCGCACTTCGCGGGCGGGGGAGCGGTACGAGCGGGTCGCCGGCGAGATCGACCGGGCGATGCGGTTCATGTCGGCCTGCGGCGTCGACTCGCACTCGCTGCACTCAGTGGAGATCTTCGCGTCCCACGAGGCGTTGCTGCTGGACTACGAGCGGGCGATGCTGCGGCTGGACGAGACCACCGACGAGCCAAGGCTGTACGACCTGTCCGGCCACTTCCTGTGGATCGGCGAGCGAACCCGACAGCTCGACGGTGCGCACATCGCGTTCGCCGAGGTGCTGGCCAATCCGATCGGGCTGAAGATCGGCCCCGGCACCACGCCGGATCAGGCGGTGGAGTACGTCGAACGGCTCGACCCGCACGGAAAGCCGGGCCGGCTGACCCTGATCTCCCGGATGGGCAACGGCAAGGTCCGCGAAGTGCTGCCGGCGATCATCGAGAAGGTACAGGCCACCGGACACCAGGTGATCTGGCAGTGCGACCCCATGCACGGCAACACCCACGAGGCGTCGACGGGTTACAAGACAAGGCATTTCGACCGGATAGTCGACGAGGTGCAGGGCTTCTTCGAGGTGCACCGCGAGCTCGGCACGCATCCAGGCGGCATCCACGTCGAGCTCACCGGCGAGGACGTCACCGAATGCCTGGGCGGCGCGCAGGAGATCAGCGACGAGGATCTCGCCGGCCGTTACGAGACCGCCTGCGACCCGCGGCTGAACACGCAGCAGTCGCTGGAACTCGCGTTTCTGGTCTCCGAGATGCTCCGCAGCTGAGCTCGCTGATGTGAAGGAATAGATCGGTGGAAGTGACTCTCTCCGCGTCCGGGGCGGCCGGGCCGGAGCTGGTGTGGGAGCGGTATCTGCGCCCCGCGCTGTGGCCGACCTGGTCGCCGCAGATCGCCGGTGTCGACAGCTCGGAAGCCGAGATCCGTGCCGGCACAACGGGAACCGTGCACGCTTTGCTCGGCGTCGAGGTGTCGTTCGAGGTGACGAACGTCGATCCCGGGGCGCTGACCTGGTCGTGGCGCGTTCGGCTACCGCTGGGGATCACCCTGCGCCTCGAGCACGCTGTTCACCCGTCCCGGTCCTTGGCTCGTGGAAGTCAGGCGGCGGCCCTGGAACCCGGTCTCGAATCGGCCGATGGCCCGGTGCCGGCCGACGGTGGCGGGCCTGGAACCACCACCACGCTCCGGATCGCCGGTCCGCTGCCGGTCGTCCTGGGCTATGCCCCCCTCGCCCAACTCGCCCTGCACCGCCTCGTCCGTCCCTGACCCGCCCCGGCCCCCCTTCCCGCCCCGCCCCGCCGCCTGGGCGGGGCCTCCGGCGAGGATCAATCCCCCGCAAGCGGGAGGTGCCCCCGTCGCAAACACGGACGAAGTTGCCCTTTTGGTACCAGAGTGACGGCAGTCGTCACCTTCGTCCGCTCAGCCGCCGAAGTCGCCATTTTCACCCACGCCGCCGCCGAAGGTTGACATTTTCACCCACGCAACCACCCCGGCTCGGCGGAGCCGCCCGGTCCAACGGCGCCGCACCCAAGGCCGGTCCGAAGTTTGTTGCTGCGCTGCCCGGGGCGGCTACGGGAAGGCGGTCACCCGGACAGCCGAGCCCGGGGGGACCCTGGTCCCGGCGTGGGGGTTCTGGCTGAGCACCGACGACCCGCCGGCGCCGATCATCGCGTCGAGATCGACGCCGAGGCCGAGGCCGGTCAGCAGCTCCCGGGCGGTGCGGAGCCGGCCGCCGGTCACCCCGGGGACGACGACGGAGTTCGACAGGGTGATGGCGACCGAGGGTGACGTCGGGTCGACCCGGCTACCGATGGAGGGCGTGGTGCCGATGACCAGGCCGGGGTCGATCTCCGCGTCGAAGCCTGGCTCGCCCTTGCTCACCTCGAAGCCGGCCTGCTCCAGGCGCAGCGTTGCGGCCGGCTCGGACTGACCGCGGACATCCGGAACCGTGCGAGAGGCGCAGAGCACCAGGGACACCGTCGAGCCGTGCGGGGCCCGCTGATCGGCGGCCGGAACGGTGCCGATCACCGACCCGTCGGGCACGTCCGAGTCGAAACCTTGTTTCGGGTCGCCGACGGTGAAACCCATGACGATCAGATAGTTCTCGGCGTCCTGGACGGTTTTGCCGGCGACGTCGGGGATCGACACCGGATACGGTCCTTTCGACCGCACGATCACCACCGTCGCGCCGATGCGCTGCGCCGCACCGGCTCTGGGCTCGGTACCGATGACAGTCCCGAACGGCACGGCGTTGTCATAACGGTCACGGCTCGGCTGCTGGACGGGCCCCAGGTGAGCGGCAGTGATGATCGCCGATGCCGCGGCCGCGGTGGTTCCCGGAGTGATAGCAGGAACCGCCGGTTGCCCGGTGGATACGACGAGGTCGACCAGCGATCCGCGGAGCTGTCGGCTGCCGGGGGCCGGATCGCTGCGAGCCACCTGACCGACGGGCACGGCGTCGTCGGGCTGGGTCTGGAAGTGCGGCACCAGCCCGGCCCGGCGGATCAGGCCGTCCGCTGTCTGCTGATCGACGCCGAGCGAGGACGGCGTGTACGCCCAGCGACCGCTGCCGAGCCACCAGCCACCGGCCGCCGCTGCGGCGCCGAGTAGCAGGATGACGACGATCGCGATGATCCAGCGCCGCAACCGGGAGCGTTTGGCCCGCTCGGCCGGGTAGCCACGGGAGCCGCCCCCCGGGCCGACCTGTCGGGTTGACGACTCCGGTCGGGCGAGGCTGACCAGCGCGGCCGGGTCCACCGCCACGGTGCCGGGGCCCCTGGTGGCGACGACCGCGGTGCCCTGCGGACCGCGGGCTGGACCGGTGGGGCGGGTCCCAACCATGCTGGTCGGTGACCCGCCGACCGTCTCGTGGCCCTGCCGGACGGGTTCGACGCGCAGTTCACCGCTCGACTGGATGTTGTCCCTGGGGCGAGATTCGATCCGCCGCGGCCCAGCGGTCCGTCGGCTATCGGTACGCGGGCCGACCGGTCGAGAGACAGCCGGCCGACGCGGCTGGGGAACCGGCACCGCCACCCGGGCCAGACCGAGCCGGGCCCGCAGGGCCACCACAGCGGACAGGAACGCCGAGGCGTCGCGGGGGCGGGCCAGCGGATCGCGCCGGGTGGCCGCCAGCAGCAGGTCGTCCAACTCGATCGGGACGCCGGGAGCGTGGTAGCTGACCGGCGGAATGTCGGAGTGAACGTGTTGATAGGCAACGGAGATGGCGTTGTCGCCGACGAAGGGTGGCTGGCCGGTGAGCATTTCGTAAGCCACGACGCCGGCCGAGTAGACGTCCGACCGGGCGTCGGCCGCGCCGGTCGCCACCTGCTCGGGGGAGAGGTAGGCGACGGTGCCCAGGATGATGTCGCCGGTGGCGACCGTCTGCGAGGTGATGGCCCGGACCAGGCCGAAGTCGGCGACCTTGACCTCGCCCTTGGCGGAGATCAGGACGTTCTCCGGCTTGACGTCGCGGTGTACCAGGCCGGCCGCGTGGGCCGCCCCGAGCGCTGCGAGCAGCGGCTCCAGGACGGACATGGTGACCGCGACCGACAGAGCGCCGGCCTGCCGGATCAGGTCGCGGAGGGTCCCGCCGTCGACCAGTTCCATCACCAGGAAAACGGCGTCGTCGTCGCGACCCTGGTCATATACCGCGACCACCCCGCGATGGGCGAGCCCGGCCGCGAGCCGGGCCTCCCGTTCGAACCGGGCCAGGAACGACGGATCGGAGGCGTAGGCGGGGCTCATCACCTTGATGGCGACCGGGCGGTCCAGACGGGTGTCGACGCCGCGGTAGACCGTCGACATGCCGCCCCTGGCGATCATCGCACCAACCCGGTATCGACCCTCCAGCACGCTGCCGGTCAGGCCGCGGCCAGGAGTCGTCACAACCGCCGATTCTAGAAGGCGGACGCCGGGTAGCCGGTGAGGTAGCCGAAATTGGACCGTGGTTCGCGGTGGCGGGGTCGGGATGGCACGCTGGTCCGCGTGTCCAGCTCGCCGATTCCCGCTGCCCCCGATGGGGCGCCCACCCTGGTGCCCGTCCCCGACATCGCCGACTCGCTCGGCCTGATCGTGACGCGGGTGCACCAGCTCCTCCGCGACCGCCAGGTGGTGGCCGTCCGCACCGACAGGGTGCTGAAGATCCCGGCCGAGTTCATCAAGGACGGCGCCGTGGTGAAGGGCCTGCCCGCCACCATCACGCTGCTCACCGACGCCGGCTTCACCGATCCGGAAATCGTCGACTGGCTGTTCGCCGCCGACACTTCGCTACCCGGCAGCCCGATCATCGCGCTCCGCGAGAACCGCGGCCGGGAGGTTCACCGCCGGGCGCAGGTGGCGGGGTTCTGAGCGGAGCAATTCAGTCCAAGGATCTGTCCCGTCAACCGGGCGCCGCTCCAACGCTGACGCCATTGCATCCTCAACAGCCGAAGCAGACCAACTGCTTTGCAACGAAGGGCCGCGTGCCGGCGATGCCCGTCGCCCACACATTTCCCAGGTGGGAGCGACTGGGACTCGACCTCAACACCGCCGCCAATCGAGACGATACTTGGTGGCTCGTAGCCTCGAGCTGGCGAGCGGTGTACGCGGAGGCTGGGTAAATCTAATTCTGGTAGGCGCTCGGGTCGCATGTGTGGATCGCTGCCTGGTCCGATATAAGCCGGTAGCTGTAGGACGCACAGTCCAGGAACGTCGCGATGCTGATGCGTTTGGTGGATCGTTGCAGGACGCCCTTGGACGGGCCGTTCGAGCCGATGCCGGCGCGGTGCACCGTCCAGGCGATGTCCATGGCGTCATCGGTGAGGTGGCGCATGACCGCTTCGTTGTCTTCGTGCTGGCCGATGTTGCTGCGGGCCAATGAGTTCCGGATGGTCCACAGCGCCGGCGACAGTCGTTGACCGGGTGCCGCGCTCAGCCCGCCCGCCTGGTAGAGGAAACGGGCGACGCCGTTGCGCCGCATCGCTGGGATCAGGTGGGCGACGAAGGCGGTGTTGATGCGGCTGGTGCGCTGCAGCCGAGCGTCGCCCAGCATGGACACGACGGCATCGACCCCTTCGACGAGAGCGTCCAGGTCGGGCGGGTCGGTGATGGATCCGTGGTGGATTTCCAGATTCGGACTCTTGTGGTCGAGCTTGCCCGGAGTCCGAACAAGCACTCTGACCCGGTGTCCGTCCTGCAGGGCAATGGAGGTGAAGTGCTGACCGGTCTGCCCGGTCGCGCCGAACACAAGGAACGTCTTTTGCTGGTCCATGGGGCCTCTTCTCGGGTTCAGGGGATGGTGACGACGAGCTTCGCTGCGGACACACCTGCCCGCAGCGTGCGGAGCGCTCCGGGCAGGTCCTGCAATCTGCTGCCGGCAATGACCGGTTCCGGTGCGGGACGAAACCGTCCCTCCCGCAACGCCTGCGGTAGGAAGTCGCGGAAGATGGCCGGTCCGACCGGCGACTGGACCGGTGTGCCACCCCAGATGCTGCTGACGTGCAGTCCGCGGGTTCGCGCGATGAGCGACCGGGTCCGGGTGAGCGGGTCGGGGTAGGCGGACGCGATTCGCTTCGTGCCGGCGCTGCGATGTGCGATGCGCAGGGCGTGTGTCAGGGAGCGCTGTCCGACGGCGAGGGTTCCGGCGAGCTGACGATTGCCCAAGGCCGTGATGATCTCCTGGTCCACGTCGGGGTCGCGATAGTCGAACACCGCGTCAGCTCCGAGCGATCGAACGAGCTCGTGGTTTTTGGTGCCCGCGGTGGCGATCACGGTGTGCCCGCTGGCACGGGCGAGTTGGACGGCGTTGCACCCGACACTCGTCGAGGCGCCCCACACCAGCACCACTTTTTCACCCGGCGGTGTGGCCGCAGTGGGATGGGCAAGACCGAGTTGGTCGAGCTCGAACAGCCCGGCGGCGGCCGTCGCGAGCCCGAGCGGTAGCACCGCGGCGTGCTCGAATGGCAGTTGCTCGGGGATGGGGGTGCACACCTGCTCCAGGACGGTGACCTACTGCTGGAACGCGCCTTCGGATGGGGTGTTGCGGGCTCGCTCCTGACCGGCGGCGTAACCCAGCACGCGGTCACCCACGCGTAGCCGGGTCACTCCCTCGCCGATTTCGACCAGCTCTCCGGCGACGTCGGATCCGATCACGGTGGGATACCGCACCCAGGGTGTGACGACACGGCGCAGCGGTCCGGTTAGGGCATCGACGGGGTTCAGGGCGACAGCGCGGACCCTGACCACGACCTCGCCGGGCCCGGCCGTCGGGCGCGGTGCAGCGCGGACCTCGAACCGGCCGTTGGGCGAGAGCAGCCATAGCGCCTCGTTGATGCCAGTCACCGGGTGTCCACCGAAGGACTTGCGGCGCCGTCCGCGCTTCTTCGAAGTGCTGGTCTGTCCATTGCGCTTCCTCCTCATGGATGACACGTCGTGTCATCCATGAGTATGACACGACGTGTCATTCCCTATGATCGGTCTCATGCGATGGGCTGCCGATGCACGCGGGCGTCTGGAACGAGCGGCGTTCGAGCTGTTCGCCGAGCAGGGGTACTCGGCCACGACGGTTCCGCAGATCACTGCCCGGGCCGGGCTGACCACCAGGACGTTCTTCCGATACTTCGCGGACAAACGTGAGGTCATTTTCGGTGGGGATGAAATTCCGGCAGCAGCGGCGCGACTGATCCGCGCGGCCCCGCCCGAACTGGGGCCGATGGACGTCATCCGGGTCGCCCTCGACGAGGTTGCCAAAACGCGCTTCCACGGCCTCCGAGAGGAGACCGCAACATGGCGGCGAATGATCAACGCAGATGATTCGCTCCGCGACCGTGACGCACGCAAACGCGCGGACCTCGTCCTGGCCGCGCGGGACGCTTTCATCGAGCGCGGCGAGTCAGAACTGAGCGCCACCATGTTGGCCGAGGCGGGAGCGCTGGTCTTTCATGTTGCGCTCGCCGTATGGCTAGCAGAACCGGAAACCCGACCGATGGCCGACACCGTCGCCGATGTGCTGAAACTGATCAACGTCCACAGGCCCGCGTCAACACTGCCTCCGACGTAGCAAACAGTGTGACCCACACCGGCTCATCCAGACACGGCAGCCGCTACGGTTGCGCGCTGGGCGATGCAGAGCCGGCGGTGCTGAACTGGGCGACGAGCAGATCGAGCCGATCACTGGCGTGGTCTGGGCGCAGCCGGTCGTTTCGGCTCAGTGTGGTCAGCCCGTGCAGCGCGGCCCACAGCACATGGGTGAGGGTGTCGACGTCCCGTCCGCCGGCGATCGTGGCTGCCGCGGCGCGCAGTTCGGCGTACGCGGACGACAGCGCCGTCGGCGTCCCCTCGGCGCCGAAGCGCAGTCGCGTGGCGCGGACGAACATCGCGTCGTACAACGCCGGGTTCTCGCCGGCGTAGGTGCAATATGCACGAGCAACCGCGCCGACCACCTCCTCCGGTGCCGCCCGGCCACGAGCCTTGCCCAGCGCATCGGCGAGCTCACCGAAACCCTCCAACGCGATGGCCTCGACCAGATCCTCCATCGAGGCGAAATGCTGGTAGATCACCGGCTGGCTGTACTCGATCTCGGACGAAAGCCGACGGGTGGTCACCGCATCCCAACCCTCCCGCTCAGCCAGACCGCGCGCGGCTACCTCATCCAGCGCAGCGACCTCCTCCGCCGTCAGGCGGACAGCCACAACCTGCATCGGCTCCGCCCCGCGCTCCGGACGCCCACGCGCAGCGCCGCTGACCGCCGCGCCATGGTCCGGGTATGTCTGGACTGGACCGAACGCGTCGACCATCTCGGCGGGACACTGGCGGACACTCTCTGCTACGCCCTCACCGATCTGGGTTGGATCATTTGAAGCGACAGCGACCCCGCGGTACGAATCAGCCCAGCAGGCAACACGGAACTGAAACCTGAGGCTCGGGAACGATCCGCACATGCCGATGGTCGCGGCACAGCGGTCCGCTCAAGCCGATAAGCGGACGGGTGGCTGGCATCACTGTGGGTGGCGAAAAGGCGGAACGGTGTCTGGGGACTGTCTGGGGACTGTCTGGGCTCGTCGGCCCACCTGCGTGCTGATTCTCGCGGGCAGCGCGGTGGGGGTGTAAGGATGCGCTCATGGCGATCGAGGTGCAGCCGGTCAGTGAAGCGTTCTTCGATGACGTCCAAACGATCTTCGGCGTCGGAGGCCAGCCCGCGCGGTGTCAGTGTCAGGGATACCGGATGGGCTTCTACGCGCGGCGTACCGACGACGTCCAGGGCCGTCGCGAGCTACTTCGCGACCAGGCGAACGAGGGGCACGGACTCGTGGCACACCTCGACGGTGAACCGGCGGGCTGGTGCTCGCTCGGCCCCCGCCCCGACTACACGTACCTGCGCGACACGGTGTGGCGGGGGCGCAGCGAGGACAGGGACGACCCGAACGTGTGGGCAGTGACGTGCTTCGTCACGCGAGCCGGATTCCGGCGGCAAGGGATCAGTCGCGCGCTGGTCGCGGGCACGATCGACCTGGCCCGCGACCATGGCGCTCGAGCGGTCGAGGCGTACCCGATGAAACCGGCGCCAGGCAAGGACACCACCTGGGGCGACCTGCACGTCGGCGCGCTCAGCGCATTCCTCGCGGTGGGCTATCGGATCGTTCATTCGCCTTCACTACGGCGAGCGATCGTGCGCTACGAGCTCGTCTGACCGTGGCTCTGCACCGACCGGTGCGGAAGGAAGACGTGATCAACTTTGTCTGAACTGACGGCGGCTGCCGGGCGACCATGCCGCTGTCGCGGCCATGCGACGAGCCGCTGTCGCGGCCACGCGACGGTGCCGCTGACAGTCTGTCGTTCTGCCTGGTCAACGATCCCCAAACGGTGAACATGCGATCTTGTCCAGCACGCCTGCGGAGCCCGGTCTCATCGGACGGCTACCGAACGCGCCGTCACCGTCCGTAGTCGTGGCCGACGATCAGACCAAGATGGTCTGATGGTAGGAGCCAGTTCGTCGGGCCGTTCCTGCCCGATCGTTCGCCTTCATCGTGGTGAACGCGAGCCTGCCCTCGTCGGGATGCAGTTGGCAATCTCGGCGGCATCCAGGCTCACGCTCACCGTCCGCAGACAGCCGGTGTCGGACCGCAATGCAACCTCATACCCGCCCCCGAGTGCCGTAGTGAGATCGACCACGGCAGGTTCGCTCGGGTGAGCGGTGCTTGCGGCGGTGGCTGCCACACCCGTGCAGGGGACTCACTGCAACAGAGCGGCTCGATGGCGAGATCAGCGGGTCCGCGCGGTGGCCGCCAGGGCAAGGTCGCGGAGCGCATCCACAGTGGCAGGCGCGATCACCTGTTGCCCGCCTGAGTCGAGCACCTCGAGTGCCTCGAGTCCGGTGGCGAGCAGGTCGTCGATGCGATCCTCGGTGGCCGCCACAGCCCCGCTCGAGGCCACCAGGGCGGTCAGCGCGTGAACCTCAGCGGGGCTGAGATCGCGCCCCATTCCGCCGTCCAGCTGCGCCAGTTCGTCCGGCTGCGAGGCGAGTGCGGCCCGGGCGGTTGCGAGCAGCACCGTCTTCTTGCCCTCGATCAGGTCGTCGCCGGCCGGCTTTCCGGTGACCGCCGGATCACCGAACATCCCCAGCAGGTCGTCGCGGAGCTGGAACGCAACGCCGATCGCGGCGCCATAGGCCCGGAGGGCGGCGATGGTGTCCGGACCGGCGCCGGCCAGCGCAGCCCCGAGGTGCAGCGGGCGTTCAACTGTGTAAGCGGCGGTCTTGTGTCGGTCGACCGTCATCGCGTCGGCCAGCGCTCTGTCTGGATCCGGGGCCTGATCGGCCGAAACCCGCAGGTCCAGCAGTTGCCCGGCCAGTACCTCAGTGCGCATCGCACGCCACGCCAGCAGGGCCGCCGCCGCCGTGCCGAGGTCCAGCGCCGCCTCGACGAACAGGTCGTCGGCCCAGGCAAGCGCCAGATCGCCGAGCAGCAGCGCAGTCGAGAGTCCGAAGTGCTCAGATTCACCGCTCCAACCGGCTTCGGCATGTTCGTCGGCCGCCGCCCGGTGCGTCGCCGGCCGACCGCGACGAGTGTCCGACCGGTCGATGATGTCATCGTGCAGCAGCGCGCAGGCCTGGATCAGCTCCAGCGCCGCCGCCGCCCGCAGCACCGGCTCCGGGAACCCTGGCGCAGGCGCCGGGCCGGGCGCCGCCAGCCAACCGCTGCACAGGAATCTCGGCCGCAACCGCTTTCCGCCCGCTCCGATGTGGTCGATGAGGGCGTCGACCGGCCCGAGGAGCCGGGCGTCCACCGCCGCCATCTCCGCACGCCGCCCAGCCAGTTCGGCGGCCAGCACCCGCTCGACATCAGCAGCTGGGTAGACGGCCCGATGAACGGCTGGATAGATACCGGGAGAGCCCGATCCTGGGGTGGTCTGCACCCGGTCAGTCTCCGCCCTCCCGATCCCCCCGACGATCAGTCCCGGTCCATCGCCCGCCAAGATCAACCTCGTCCGCACCGATAGACTCGCGGCCATGGTGACCGTCCGCGCCCGACTCGATGCGCCCGGTCCGCATTTCTCGGTGGAATTCTTCCCGCCGCGCGACGACGCAGAGGAAGCCACCCTCTGGCTGGCCATCCGGCGGCTGGAGCCGCTGCGGCCGGCCTTCGTCTCGGTCACCTACGGCGCCGGGGGTTCCCGTCGGGACCGGACCATCCGGATCACCGAGCGGATCGCCGCCGAAACCACCCTGCTACCGGTCGCGCACCTGACAGCGGTGGGTCACTCGATCGCCGAGCTCCGCCACGTGATCGGCTCATACGCCTCGGTCGGCGTACGCAACATCCTGGCGCTGCGCGGTGACCCGCCCGGTGACCCCTCGGCCGAGTGGGTCGCCCATCCGCAGGGCGTCCACTACGCCAGCCAACTCGTTGCGCTGGTCCGCTCACTGGGCGATTTCCACGTCGGCGTCGCGGCGTTCCCGGGACTGCACCCCAGGTCGCCCGATCGGGAGACGGACACCGGGTACTTCGTCGAAAAGATCAAGGCCGGCGCCGACTACGCGATCACCCAGATGCTCTTCTCGGCAGCCGATTACGTCGATCTCCGGGATCGGACGGTCCGCGCCGGCGCCGACATTCCGATCCTGCCGGGCATCATGCCGGTCACCTCGTTCGCCCGGCTGAAGAGCATTGCCGATCTCTCCGGGCAGCAGATCCCCGACGACCTGGCCACTGATCTGCTCGCGGTCGAGGGCGATCCCGCAGCGGGCCGTGCGGTCGGAATGGAGCACGCCGTCCGAATGTGCGAGCAACTTCTCGCCGAGGGCGCCCCCAGCCTGCACTTCTATACGTTCAACCGGTCCAAAGCCACGCTCGAGGTGCTGTCCGCGCTCGGGATGGCCAGGCTTCCGCAGGCGGCCTCTTCCTGATCCCGGTCCCTGATCCCGGTCCCTGATCCCGGCGCCACCCCGACCGCCCGGCTGTCCCGCAGCACCGAGCCGCACGAGACCAGGAGGGCATCGGGTGCTGGGGCTGGACACCGTGCCGCGGGCCTTCGGGTTGTCCTCGCTCGTCGTCCTCGCCGCGCTCATCGCCATTCGGCTCTCCAAACGGCTGGGGTTGCCCTCGCTGCTGCTCTACCTGGCCATCGGGGTGCTGCTGGGCAACCGCGGTCTGGGCATCCAGTTCTCGGATACCCAGCTCACCGAGCAACTCGGCCTGGCTGCCCTCGTCTTCATCCTCGCCGAGGGTGGCCTGACCACCCGCTGGGTCGACGTCCGGCCGGCGCTCGGCCTGGGGGTGGCGTTGGCGACGGTGTCGGTCGTGGTCTCGATCGGCATCGCCGGTCTGGGCGTCCATCTGCTGCTCGGTTCCTCGCTGGGCCTGGACTGGCGGACCTCGTTCCTGTGGGGGGCGGTGTTGTCGAGTACCGATGCGGCGGCGGTGTTCTCGGTGCTCCGCGGGGTGGGGGTGCGGCCCAGGCTAGCCGCTGCCCTGGAACTGGAATCCGGCCTCAACGACGCCCCGGTCGTCATCACCGTGCTGCTGCTCGCCGGGACCACCACCATCACCTGGACCGATCCGCTGCTTGTCGTCTACGAACTGATCGCCGGGGCGGCCGTCGGCCTTGCGGTCGGCTGGGCCGGCGCCTTCGCACTTCGCCGCGGCGCGCTGCCCGCCGCGGGCCTCTATCCGCTCGCGACCATGGCACTGGTCGGCGGGGCGTATGCCGGGGGTCAGTATCTGCACGCCTCTGGGTTCCTCGCCACCTACCTGGCAGCCCTGGTGCTGGGCAATTCGCACCTGCCCTACCGGGCGTCGACGCTCTCTTTCGCGGAGGGGTTCGGCTGGGTCGCCCAGATCGGGCTGTTCGTGCTGCTCGGGCTGTACGTCGACCCGGCGGAGTTGCCGGCAGCACTGCTGCCCGGGGTGCTGATCGGCCTGCTGGTGCTCGTCGTCGCGCGACCGTTGTCGGTACTGGCGGCGGCGCTGCCGTTCCGGCTCGGCTGGGCGGAGCAGGCGTTCCTTTCCTGGTCGGGACTCCGCGGGGCCGTGCCGATCGTGCTGGCGCTGATCCCGCTGATGCTCCGCGGCGACCGCCAGTCGAGCCGGATGGTCAACGTCATCGTGGTGGTGGTGTTCATCTACACCCTGGTGCAGGGCACCACCTTGCCGTGGGTGGCCAGGAAACTGAAGGTCATCCAGGGCGGTCAGGCGGTGGAGATAGAGGTCGAGGCGGCGCCGCTGGAGCAGATGAACGCCCAGGTGCTGCAGGTCACCATCCCACCGGAATCGCGCATGCACGGGGTGTACCTGGCGCAGTTGCGGCTACCGCAGGGGGTGACGGTTGCACTGATCGTCCGGGACGGCGCCCCGGTGCCGGTCGAGCCGACCGTCCGCCTGCAGGCGGCTGACCAACTGCTGATCGTGACGCCGGAACGCACCCGGCCGGCGACCGAGCGCCGACTGCGGGCGGTCAGCCGCGGGGGAGCTCTGGCCACCTGGTTCGGCGAACGGGGCGACCCGACGCCGCCGTGACGGGCCGATCCCTCGGCCGAGGTACCCGCGGGGGCGGGAATGCTACGGCCGGATCTTTGGGACACTGGACCGGTGAATACCGACGACCAACCGGAACCGGCCGGGCCCGGCAGCCCGTCCGCACCGGAAGTCGCAGCCGGCCCGGAAGTCGCAGCCGGCCCGGCAGGCCCGGAAGTTTCGGTCGGCCCGGAAGTCGCGGCGGCCACGGCAGCGTCACCGGCCGCCCGGCCTCGGAAGATCGGCCTGGTCGCCGCGCTGGCCGGTTGCATCGTCGGAGCGGACCTCATCACCAAGATCATCGCGGTGGCCAATCTGACGCCCGGCACGTCGGTACGGGTGCTCGGCGGCGTGGTGTATCTGTCGATCCTGCGCAACGCCGGGGCCGCATTCTCGACCGGGACCGGATTCACCTGGATCCTCGCGCTGATCGCCATCGGCGTCGTGGTGATGATCATCCGGATGGCCCGCAAGCTCCGCTCGACCATCTGGGCGGTGTGCCTCGGGCTGGTGCTGGGCGGCGCGATCGGCAACCTGATCGACCGGATCTTCCGGTCGCCGGGCGTGCTGCGCGGCCACGTCGTCGATTTCATCTCGCTCTTCGGACCGGACGCCAGGTACTTCGCCGTCTTCAACGTCGCAGACTCGGCAATCACCATCGGCGGTATCACCCTGGTGGTCACCGCCATGTTGGGCATCGACTTCGACGGCGGTCGGACCCGCCGCGCACCGAAAGCAAAACCGGCTGCCGAGGCAGAAGCTACCGACCGGGAGAGCGACCCGGGCCGTGGCTGAGGTCAGGCAGCTCCCCGTTCCCGACGGCCTGGCCGGGATGCGCGCCGACGCCGGCCTGGCAAGGCTGCTGGGCATCAGTCGGACGGTGGTGGCAGCGATGATCGACGCCGGCGACGTGCTGGTGGACGGTCTAACGGTGGCCCGCTCCGAGCGACTGAACCCCGGGGCTTGGCTGGACATCACCCTGCCGGCTCCCACCGTGCCCCTGACCGTGGTGCCGCAGGCGGTGGACGGCCTCACCATCGTCTTCCAGGACGCCGACATCGTCGTGGTGGACAAACCGGTAGGGGTGGCCGCCCACCCCAGTCCGGGCTGGACCGGCCCGACGGTACTGGGAGCCCTTGTCGCCCTGGGGGTTCAGCTGGCCACTTCAGGTTCGGCCGAACGCCAGGGGATCGTCCACCGGCTGGACGTCGGGACGACCGGGGTGATGGTCGTCGCCAAGAGTGAACGGGCCTATTCGGTGCTCAAGGACGCCTTCCGGGACCGGACCGTCGAAAAGATCTATCACGCGGTGATCCAGGGCTTCCCCGATCCGAGCTCGGGCACCATCGACGCGCCGATCGGCCGGCATCCGAAGGCGGACTGGAAATTCGCGGTGGTCGCCGGCGGCCGGGACAGCATCACCCACTACGACACGCTCGAGGCCTTCCGGTCCGCGACGCTGGTCGAGGTGCACCTGGAAACCGGCCGGACCCACCAGATCAGGGTCCACTTCGCCGCGATGCACCATCCCTGCGTCGGTGACCTGACCTACGGCGCCGATCCGGTGCTGGCGGCCCGCCTGGAGCTCGACCGGCAGTGGCTGCACGCCAGGACCCTGGCCTTCGCCCACCCGGACGACGGCCGCCGCGTCGAGTTCAGCAGCCCCTATCCGGCCGACCTCGCCAGGGCGCTGGAGTTGCTGGGCGAAGGTTGAGCACGACCGCCCTTACGACACCGATCGACCCGGCCGGGGCGCGCCGATGGCGAGGCTGGGATGTCGGGGCTGGGGGGTAGAACTGAGAAGATGAAGCCGGTCGAAGAGACATCTCCGGCTCGAGCTCGGTAGACGACCAAGGTTGGGGGCAGCAGGTGTCCGGGAGTTCCACCGATTCGTTCGTCCACCTGCATGTGCACACCGAGTACTCGATGCTCGACGGCGCGGCCCGGCTCGGGCAGCTGTTCACCCGGACGGCCGAGATGGGCATGCCGGCGCTGGCGATGACCGACCACGGCAACGTCTTCGGCGCGTTCGACTTCTACCAGCAGGCCACCGAAGCGGGCGTCAAGCCGATCATCGGTATGGAGGCCTACCTGACGCCGAACACCTCGCGGTTCGACAAGAAGGCCGTGCGCTGGGCATCCGGGGGCGAGGACGACATCTCCGGCTCCGGCGCTTACACGCACATGACTCTGCTGTCCACCTCCCGGCCCGGCATGCACAACCTGTTCCGGCTGGCGTCGCGCTCCTCGCTCGAGGGTTTCTACCGCAAACCGCGGGCCGACCGGGAATTGCTGTCCCAGTACGCGGACGGCCTGATCGGTACCACCGGCTGCGCCTCCGGTGAGGTCCAGACCCTGCTGCGGATGGGCGATTTCAACCGGGCCAAGGCCGCCGCCGCCGAGTTCTCCGACATTTTCGGCCCGGACAATTTCTACGTCGAACTGATGGACCACGGCCTGGGCATCGAGCGCCGGGTCATCGACGACCTGCTGCGTTTGGCCAGGGACCTAGAACTGCCGCTTGTCGCCACGAACGATCTGCACTACACCGATCCCGCCGATGCCGACACCCACGAGGCACTGCTGTGCATCCAATCGGGCAAGACCCTCGAAGACCCGAACCGGTTCAAGTTCGATGCCCGGGATTTCTACCTGAAATCCCCGAAAGAGATGCGGGACCTCTGGGCAGACAAATACGACCTGCGCGAGGCGTGCGACAACACGTTGCTCATCGCCGAGCGGTGTGAGACGGCCTTCGACACCGGGTCGTCCTATATGCCGAAATTTCCGTTGCCCGTGGGTGAGACAGAGAAGACCTGGTTCGCCAAGGAAGTGGCCCGGGGGCTGCACAGCCGGTTCCCGGCAGGCATTCCGGAAGAGGTGCAGACCCAGGCCGACTACGAGGTCGAGGTCATCACCGGGATGAATTTCCCGGGTTATTTCCTGGTGGTCTCCGATTTCATCAACTGGGCGAAGAACAACGGTATTCGGGTCGGGCCCGGCCGTGGCTCCGGTGCCGGTTCGATGGTGGCCTACGCCATGCGGATCACCGACCTCAACCCGTTGCAGCACGGGCTGATCTTCGAGCGGTTCCTCAACCCGGACCGGGTGTCGATGCCCGACTTCGACATCGACTTCGATGAGCGCCGCCGGGGCGACGTCATCAGGTACGTGACCGACAAGTACGGCGACGACCGGGTTGCGCAGATCGTCACCTACGGAACGATCAAGGCCAAGCAGGCGGTGAAGGACTCGGCCAGGGTGCTCGGCATGCCGTTCTCGATGGGGGACCGGATCACGAAGGTGATGCCGCTGCCGGTGATGGGCAAGGATGTCCCGCTGTCCAAGATCTTCGACCCGAAACACGACCGTTATTCCGACGGCGCCGAATTCCGCGGCCTGGTCCAGTCCGACGGCGAAGTGGCCAGAGTGGTCGAAAGGGCAAAAGGCCTGGAGGGGCTGAAGCGGCAGTGGGGGGTGCACGCCGCCGGGGTCATCATGTCCTCCGAGCCGCTGCTGGACCTGATCCCGATCATGAAACGGGAATTGGACGGGGCGATCATCACCCAGTTCGACTATCCCACCTGCGAAATGCTCGGCCTGATCAAAATGGATTTCCTGGGGCTTCGAAACCTCACGGTGCTGGACGACGCGCTGATCAACATCAAGGCCAACCGCGGTGAAACCGTTGTCCTGGAGGATCTCCTGCTCGACGATCCGGCGACGTTCGAACTGTTGGCCCGCGGCGACACCCTCGGTGTCTTCCAGCTCGACGGCGGACCGATGCGCGCCCTGTTGCGCTCGATGAAACCGGACAACTTCGAGGACATCTCGGCAGTCGGTGCGCTATACCGGCCGGGTCCGATGGGCGCCAATTCGCACAACGAATATGCCGACCGGAAGAATGGCCGCAAGCCGGTGGTGCCGATCCATCCGGAACTGGCCGAGGCGCTCGACGAGATCCTCGGTGACACCTACGGCCTCATCGTCTACCAGGAACAGGTCATGGCGATCGCGCAGAAGGTCGCCGGCTATTCGCTGGGTCGGGCGGATCTGCTCCGGCGGGCAATGGGCAAGAAGAAGAAGTCCGAGCTGGACAAGCAGTTCGAGGGCTTCTCGGCCGGTATGGTCGAGCGCGGATATTCGCCCCACGCGGTGAAGACGTTGTGGGACATCCTGTTGCCGTTCTCCGACTACGCGTTCAACAAGGCGCACTCCGCCGCGTACGGCCTGGTCTCCTACTGGACCGCGTACCTGAAGGCCAATTACACGGCCGAATACATGGCCGCGCTCCTGACCTCCGTGGGCGACGACAAGGACAAGATGGCGATCTATCTCGCCGAGTGCCGGTCACGGTCAATCACCGTGCAGCCGCCCGACGTCAACTTCTCGGAACGGGACTTCGCCCCGGTCGGCACCGATATCCGGTTCGGCCTCTCGGCGATCAGGAACGTGGGCGCCTCGGTGGTCGGGTCCCTCATCGCGGCCCGGAAGACGAAAGGGAAATACACCGACTTCAGCGATTTCCTGGCCAAGGTCGACGCGGTGGTCTGCAACAAGAAGGTCATCGAGTCGCTGATCAAGGCCGGTGCCTTCGATTCGCTGGGCCACCCGCGCAAGGGGCTGCTGATGGTGCACATCGAGGCGGTCGACTCGGTGATGAACGTCAAGAAGGCCGAGGCCGCCGGGCAGTTCGACCTGTTCGGCGAGATGACCGCCGAAGAAACCGGCGACGCCTTCACCATCGCAGTGCCCGACACCGAGTGGGACAGCAAGCTGCTGCTGGCTTTCGAGCGCGAGATGCTCGGCCTGTACGTTTCCGGGCATCCGCTGGCCGGTGTCGAGCACGTGCTGGCGGCCCAGTCCGACGCCTCCGTCCCTGACATCATCGACGGCACCATCAGTGACAAGGCGACCGTCACCGTCGGCGGGATCCTCACCGGTCTGCAGCGGCGGATGACCAAGAAGGGTGACCCCTGGGCGTCGGCCACCCTGGAGGATCTGGCCGGCGGGGTGGAGGTCGCCTTCTTCCCCAAGGTCTATTCCGACTACGGCCTGCATTTGGCCGAGGACGCGGTGGTGCTGGTCAAAGGCCGGGTCATGAGGTCGGAGGACCGGCTCAGCCTGCACGCCCAGAGTGTGGTGGTCCCCGACCTGTCGAGCCCGACGAACCGTGGTCCGATGCAGGTCTCGATGAACGCCACCCGGTGCACCCCGCCGGTCGTCGACCGGTTGCGTGACATCCTCCAGTCCCACCCAGGGACGACGGCCGTGCACCTACGGCTGATGAACGGCGCCAGGGCCACAGTCCTGCGACTGGACGACGGCCTGCGCGTCGCCCCGACGTCGGCGTTGATGGGCGACCTGAAGGCGCTGCTCGGCGCGGACTGCCTCGCGTGAGGGCCGACGGCAGGCGGCCGGGCCTGCACGACATGCCGCCCGGCCGACTGCGGGCCGAGCTTCTCCAGTGGCGGTCGGCTGCCGTGATCATCGGCGCTGCGCTCATCGCGGGCTGCGGCCAGGGGCTGCTGTGGGCGGCGGTGGCGCCGGGGGAGCAGTTCCACCTCGCCAAGGACGGTGGCTACTTCAAACTACCCACCGAGTCCTATCACCAGTTCACCTCGATCGCCATCTTCCTGCTGCTCGCCGTCGTGGTGGGGGTGGTCCTGACCACCGCGGCCTGGTGTTGGCGATCCGTTCGAGGCACGACCACTCTGCTGGTGGTGGTACTGGCCAACGGGCTGGGCGCGCTCACGGCGTACCTGCTCGGGCGGGTGATCACCGACGGGGTGGACCCATCGCTGGTCGGGGCCGCCCTGTACACGTTTCTCGCCATCTGGAACGGATCCCCGGACCTGGGCCGGCCGACGGGCCGGCCAGCGCCGGATCAGCGGCTAGCGCCACAGCTTTCCGCGACGGACCCACCGCCGCCGGACCCGTTCACACCGCCGTGGGCAACCGCACCTCGAAGCGGCAGCCAGGGCCCCGGTTGGCCACCGTGATCTCGCCGCCGTGCGCCTGCACCAGGCCCTTTGCGATGGCCAGACCGAGACCGGCGCCGACCGAGAACTGATCGACCAGCGGCGATCTCGCCGATACACCGCGGAAGGCCACCTCGAAGACCCTGGGCAGGTTGAGCTCCGGGATGCCCCCGCAGCCGTCCTGGACGGTCAGCACGGCCAGCGGACCATCGGTGACTGCGTTCACCGTCACCGAGCCGCCCTCGGGAGTGTGCCGCACGGCGTTGACCAGGAGATTGCGCAGTACCCGCGTCAACTCCGGGGAGGAGCCGCTGACCGTCGGCCAGCCGCCCTCGGCGGCGGCGGCGAGGCGGATGTCGCGCTGCCGGGCGGCCGGCGCCGTCGATTCCAGCGCCTGGGCGACCAGCCCCTCGACGTCGATCGGCGACATCTGCAGCGACAACGCGCCGGCGTTGATCCGGGACAGTTCGAACAGGTCGTCCACCATGGCGGTGAGCCGTACCGTTTCGCCGGTGATCCGGCGGGCGTAGGAGGCGATGTCCGCGGGGTGCGTGACGACGGCGTCCTCCAGCGCCTCGCTCATCGCCCGAATCCCGGCGAGCGGGGTCCGCAGGTCATGGCTGATCCAGGCGACCAACTGCCGCCTGGAGGACTCGGCGGCCCGCTCGGCGGCCCGTTCGGTCTCGGCGGCCATCCCGGCGACAGCGATCCGCCGGCCCAGCAGGACGGCGGCGGGCACCACCGCCAGCGCGATCAACCCGCAACTCACAGCCGTCCAGCGCAGCTCGGTGGTGAACATGAATCCGCTGATGGCGACCACGAAGAGCAGCACGCACAGGATCGGGACCGCCACCAGCGCGGCGATGTTGACCGCCACCGACCGCTTCCGCAGTAGGGCCAGGACGCCGATCTCGACGGCGATGGCGAGCACGCAAGCGAGGAGCGCCCACGGCAGAATGTGCAGCACGTCGTTCCACATGCCGTCATCCTGCGCCCGATGGGCCCGATGCGGGGCCGCCGGCCTGATTACGGCCCGCGGAACAATCCGCTGCTGTCGTCGACCGCGGGGGGGTCAGTCCGCCGGTGGCGGCTGGACCCGGGTGTCGCTCCCGTCGTAGCGGTAACCGATGCCCCAGACCGTCGCCACCCGGCTCGGATTGCCGGGGTCGGGTTCGATCTTCTCCCGCAGTCGCCGGACGTGGACGGTCACCGTCGACTGGTCACCGAACGTCCAGCCCCAGACCCGTTCCATCAGCTCGGCCCTGGTGAACACCTGCCCACGGTGCTCGAGGAAGTAGGCCAGCAGGTCGAACTCCCGGACGGTCAGGGCCAGTGGTTGGCCGGCCCGTCCGGCACTCCTAGCGGTGAGGTCCAGCCTCAGGTCGCCGTCGATCCGCACCTCGTGCCGGGCTGTTGCCCTGTCCTGCGTTCGGCCAGCCGCGTCCAGCCCAGCCCGCGCCGGGATCATCTGTCCGGCAACGGCTCTGCGCAGCACACCGGCCACCCGCAGGGCCAACTCCCGCGGGCTGAACGGCTTCACCAGGTAGTCGTCGGCGCCGTACTCCAGACCCACCACCCGGTCGGATTCCTCGCCAAGGGCGGTCAGCATGATGACCGGCACCGCCGACTGTTTGCGCAGCTCCCGGCACACCGCCAGGCCATCCATCCCAGGTAGCATCAGATCGAGGACCACCAGGTCGGGGTGCTCGGCCAGGGCGGCCGCCAGCCCGTCGATTCCGTTGGCCCGCTCGATCACCCGATGGCCGTCCCGGAGCAGATATCGGGTCACCACTTCGCGGACCGTTTCGTCGTCGTCGACGATCAGCACGGTGTGACCGCTCGGTGCCTGCATCGCCCAACTGTCCCATCTGGGGCTGACTGTCCCACCCGCGGCTGACTGTCCCACGTGGGAGTCCGCCCGACGCCCCCTCGCCGACCCTCGCATTCACACTGCGAGGGCACACCGAGTCGTCTACTGGCGCATCGCAGGTCCCAGCGTGCACAATGGTCCCAGCAGTCAATCATGGTCACTCGCACCGCCGATTCGGGCCTCCACGTTGGGGAAGACGCTGGAGCTGGAACGGAGGTGGACCTGTGGCAACTTTTGACGGGGCAACTTGTGACGGGGCAACCCGTGACGGGGCAACCCGTGACGGCTCGTCGGCCGGTGTCCGGAGCCGGGGCGTCGTCTTCGTGCACTCGGCGACCGCGCCGCTGTGCCCGCACGTCGAGTGGGCGATATCGAGCGTGGTCGGCGACCGCGTCTCACTGTCCTGGACGCCCCAACCGGCCTCGCCGGGCCAATTGCGCGCCGAGTACCAGTGGAAGGGTCCCGCGGGGACAGCTGGTTCGATCGCGAAGGCACTGCGGGCCTGGCCGATGATCCGGTTCGAGGTCACCGAGGAACCCAGTGCGCTCTCGGATGGCGAGCGGCTGTGCCATCTGCCGGGCCGGGGCGTCTGGCGCGCGGCGGTCTCGGCCAACGGCGACGTGGTGTTGGGCGAGGACAAGATCCGGGCGATGATGGACAACGCCACCACTCTCGAGGGCCTCCGGCACGCTCTCTCAGCTGCCCTGGGGGCCGAGGTGGACGCCGAATTGGAGCCCTACCGCCGGGCCGGTGACGGAACCGCGGTGACCTGGCTGCACCAGGTCGGCTGAGGCCCCCGAAAAAGGTGTCGCAGCAGTGGCCGCCCAAAGATGGCGGGTCCGCGGAGAGCAGACGCCCCGCTGGGGGTGACATCTCGACCGGACGGACCGGCCGGACAGAGACCAGATGGCGGCGGGCGCGTGCGCAGAGGCGGTAGCCGGTTCACCGTGGGGCTGGTGGCGGCGCTGGTCGTTGTCATCCTGGCCGGCGCCGGGTCGGCAATTGCCATCTCCACCCAACTACGCCGCACGGCGGCGGCCGCCGATCCCGGGTCCGTGCGCTCCCCGGCGCCGTCATCCCGCCGCACGTCAGGCCGAACGGGCAATCCGACGACGGAGCCCGCCGGCTCGAGCAGTGCCGGCAACTCCGGCTCGCAAGCCGCGGCCTCCCCGAGAGCCGGTTCGACCGTCGGACCGTCGACGAATCTCACTGTGCAGCTCTCACCGGCCGCCCGGCGGCACCCGCAGGCCAACAGGGTCCAGGCCGTGCTGCAGCGATACTTCGATGCGGTCAATCAACACGACTTCCAGGCGTGGTCGGACGCCGTGTCACCGGCGCTGTCCCGAAGCCAGACGGGCGACCGCTGGCAGCAGGCCTATGCCTCGACCGTCGATTCGAGCATCGTGGTGACGTCTGTCACCACCGATCCGCTGGTCGCGACCGTCGAGTTCACCTCCGAGCAGGACGCTTCGCTCGCGCCGGTGGATCTGCCGGTGGACTGCATCCACTGGAAACTGACCTACCGGCTGACGATGTCGGCCGATTCGACGGACGAGACCGGCGGCCTGGTCGACGGAACCTCCGACGCCGTCAAGGTCGCCTGCTGAGCCGGCCGACCGGGCCTTGGTTACAGCGGGATGTTGCCGTGCGCCCCGCGGCCGGCCGGTGCGGAGGCCAGCGCCTCGGCGACCCGGCGGCGGGTCTCGGAGGGCAGGATCACCTCGTCGACGACACCGAGTTCTATGGCCCGAGCCACTCCGCCGGCGATCCGGGTATGTTCCTCGGCGAGGCTGACGTGCAGCGCTTCGCGCTCTGAATCCGACGCCGCGGCGAGTTTGCGTTTGTGCAGGATGCCGACGGCCGCCTTGGCCCCCATCACGGCGATCTCGGCGTCCGGCCAGGCGAACACCGCAGTCGCACCGAGCGCCTTGGAGTTCATCGCGATGTAGGCGCCGCCGTACGCCTTTCTGGTGACCAGGGTGACCCGGGGAACCACCGCCTCAGCAAAGGCGTGCAACAGCTTCGCACCTCGGCGCACGACGCCGTCCCACTCCTGGCCGACGCCCGGCAGGTAGCCGGGCACGTCGACGATGACCAACAGCGGAATGCCGAATGCGTCGCACATCCGGACGAAACGGGACGCCTTCTCGGCAGAATTCGAATCGAGGCAGCCGCCCAGGCGCAGCGGGTTGTTGGCGATCACCCCGACACTACGGCCGGCCAGCCGGCCGAGCCCGATGGCGATGTTCGGGGCCCACTTCGCCTGGAGTTCCTCCATCGGCTCGTCCAGGATCCGGTCGAGCAGCGGCCTGACGTTGTAGGCCCGGTTGCGCTGCTCGGGGAGCACCGATTCCAGCCCCGGGTCGTCCGCCATGCCGGAGACACCGGCGATCCCGGGCCGGGAGAACAGCGAGGACACTCGGCGGGCGCGCACATAGGCATCGTCCTCTGAGCTGGAAATGATGTGCACCACACCGGATTTGCGGCCATGGGCGGTCGGTCCGCCGAGCTCCTCCATGTCCACCTGCTCGCCGGTGACGGAGCGGACGACATCCGGACCGGTGACGAAGACCCGGCCGTCCGGCGACATGATGACGATGTCGGTCAGCGCCGGGCCGTAGGCCGCGCCGCCCGCTGCCGGGCCGAGCACGACCGAGATCTGGGGGACCCGGCCGGACGCCCGCACCATGGCCGCGAAGACCGAGCCGACACCGTCCAGCGCCTCGACGCCCTCGGCCAGCCGGGCGCCACCGGAATGCCAGATGCCGATGACCGGGATTCGTTCCCGGATGGCCGCGTCGATCGCGTCCACAATGTGCCGGCATCCCGCCGAACCCATCGCACCGCCCATCCGGGTGGCGTCGGTGCAAAAGGCGATCACCTTCGCGCCGTCGATCCGCCCGCGGACGGCCGACACGCCCGAGGTGTCGGTGGCGTGCAGCTGCACGACGGTGCCGCCGTCGAGCAGCTTGGCCAGCCGGACCTCCGGCTCCCGGAAGTCGAGCTGTCGCGGCTTGGGGAGCGGCGTCTGCGTTGATTTCCCACGTGCCGTACCGGACGCTGCCGTACCGGACGCTGCAGTACCGGACGTTGCAGTACCGGACGTTGCGGTATCGGACGTTGCGGTATCGGACGTTGCGGTATCGG